>CABYXQ010000008.1 GCA_902522915.1 uncultured Pelagibacteraceae bacterium
AAGTCACCAAATTATAGCTGAAAAATTTATTGATAAAAATATTCATATTATCTCCGACAAACCTTTTGCTGGAAATTTAGCTCAAGCTAAAAAATTATATAAAAAAATAAAATCTAACAAAAAAATTAAATATGCCCTAACTCACAATTACTCCTCTTATCCAATGGTAAGAGAAGCTAAAGTGTTGATTGAAAAAGGTAAAATTGGAAAAGTTGAATATGTAAATATTGAATATATTCAAGATTGGTCATTAGGAACTAAGATAACATCCAAAAATGCAAAGAAAAAATTAAAATGGAAAATAGATAATAAAATAGTTGGAGCTTCAGCTGTGCTTAATGAGATTGGAACACACGCATATCATCTAGCATCATATATTTCTGGATTAAAAGGAAAACAGATATTTGCAGATATAAAACAAATTTCAAATAAAATTAAAATGGATGATAATGCTCAAGTAATGATAAATTTTAATAATGGAGCAAAAGGAATGTTTTGGACGAGTGTAATGGCGAAAGGGGGTGTTTACGGTCTAAGAATTAGAATATTTGGTTCAAAAGGCAGTTTAGAATGGGTGCAAAATGATCCTGGTTATTTAAAACTAAACCCTGGAAAAGGGGCTGTTAAATTACTTGAAAGAGGATTTCACAATGCTGAATTATCAAAAAAATTTTCAAGAATTAAATTTGGTCATCCAGAAGGTTACTTAGACGCTTTTGCAAATATCTACAAAGAATTTGCAGACTCCTTAAAATCAAAGTCTAAAAAAAGATTTTTTTATCCTAATGAAGACGAAGGATTAGAAACTGCAAAATTTATAAATGCTTGTAAAGTTTCTTCAAAAAGAAAAAGATGGATAAAAATATAATAAATATAGCTCTGTTTGGCCTTGGAAGAATTGGTCAAATGCATGCTAAAAATTTAATAAATCATCCTGAATTTAAATTAAAGTATATTTTTGATATTAATAAAAAATTAACAAAAAGATTATCAAAAAAATATCAATCTATACCTATTAAAAATCCTTCTATAGCTTTCAAAGATAAAAATATTAAGAGTATCTTTATATCTACAAGTACCAAAACTCATTTAAAATTTGTAGAAGATGCAGTTAAAAATAAAAAAATTGTTTTTTGTGAAAAACCTTTAGACTTAGATTTAAAAAAAATTAATATATGTAAAAAAAAAATTGCTAAATACAATCCTAAAATTCAAATTGGCTTTAATAGAAGATACGATCCTGCGCATAACTCCTTAAAAGAAAATTTACTTAAAGGTAAGATAGGAAAATTAGAAAAAATAATAATTACAAGTCGTGACCCCGCTCCACCTTCATTAAGCTATTTAAAAACGTCTGGAGGTATATTTAAGGACATGATGATTCACGATTTTGATTTAGCCAGGTACTACGCTGGATCAGATAAATTTAATTCTTTATTTGCAACAGGTGAATTTTTTAAAGATAGAAAATTTAAAATGATTAAAGATTTAGAGCTTGCAACTGTTGTAATGAAAACAAACAAAGGTGTGCAATGCATTATCACAAATTCTAGACATTGCAGCTTTGGATATGATCAGAGAATTGAATTATTTGGAGATAAAGGTATGATAATTTCTGATAATCAAAGAAATCAAGAAACTACTTTTTATTCTAAAAATTCAACTAATAATAAATCTAATTTCAAGACTTTTTTTATTGAAAGATATTCTGAAGCTTACAAAATTCAATTAAATGATTTAGCAAAACTATGTAAGAAAAGAATTAAACCACTGGCAAATTTTGAAGATGGTAGATTATCTTTGATACTAGCTGAGACTGCTAACAAATCATTAAAAACAAAAAAATTTGAAAAAATTAAATTTTAATTTTTTAATTCATAAAGAGTCGGAAACATTTTGCCTTCAACTGGATCTCCATTTTTATATCCTGCTTTCTGCATTGCTTTTCTATAGTTGAAGCTAGTCCAATCTCCATCGTAACTAATTTTTGCATCTTCTTTTGCTACTCTTAAAGTATAACGACTTAAAGTTTTTTTAGGAATAGTTTCACTTAATGTTCCGTGTAGAGTTCTCATATCAAATATGACAGCATCACCTAATTCGCAATCCCACTGTAAAAATTCGTATTTTTCTTTATTTTTTAAAATATCTGGAGGTAATTCATATTTTTTTCCATTTACTATGCATTCATTACCTTCAACTTTATGTCCATCTCTAAATAAAACTCTTAAAAATAACTTATTCCATAAATGTGATCCTTTCACCCAAACAACTCCATCATTTTTTTTTGTGGACTGTAATGGTAACCACAAAACACACATGGTGCCATCCATATCAAAATAACTAATATCATGATGAAATGGGGTTGAGGATTTAGAACCTGCTTCTCTCAAAAACCAATTATCCATTACAAGATTAATCTTTTTAGCAGACATCAATTCTGATGCTATACGGGCATATGGTGAGTTGTAAACAAATTCTTTAAACTCAGGAACTAAATGCCAAGTCCAATAATCCTCTAAATAAGCAGGAACATCTTTTTGAATTGTGTGAGATTTAAACCTGGGACTTGGATTTTTAATACCTTTTTCTATACCATTTCTGAGTTTGTTTATCCAAATAATGTCAAATTTATTCTTAAGGAATACAGCGCCTTCCTCTCTAAATTGTTTAATTTCATTTTCAGAAAGAATTTTGTTCATGTTATTTGTTTCAGAATATAATATAAATTATATCATATGAATATTCTTAAAGATAGTTTTGGTAGAACATTTCCTTATATAAGAATGTCGATTACAGATGTTTGTAATTTTAAATGTGGGTACTGTTTGCCAAATGGCTACCAAGTTGATAAAAGTGATAATAGAAAATTTCTTCATCTAGATGAAATTAGACGTCTCGCAAAATGTTTTTCGGAATTAGGAGTTAATAAAATTCGAATTACAGGTGGTGAACCAACAGTAAGAAAAGATTTTTTTGAAATTATTAAAGTTTTAAAATTTGAAAGTGGTATTAAAAAAGTTGCAATTACAACCAACGGCTATCACTTAGATATAAAGGCAAAATTGTTAGTAGATAGTGGTCTAAATGGAATAAATATAAGTATAGATAGTCTTAATCGAAATACTTTTAAAAATATTACAGGCCATGATAGATTGCCAGAAATCTTAAAAGGAATTGAAAATTTACAAGATCTTGAATTTAATAATATTAAAATCAATGCAGTTTTATTAAAAAATATTAACTCTTCATCAAAAGACTTTGATGAATGGTCAAATTTTATTCAGAATAATAAAATTGATTTTAGATACATCGAATTAATGCAAACAGGTGAAAATTTGGATTATTTTAAAAAATATCACGTATCATCAAAAGTGTTTAAAAATTATTTGAGTGAGAATAAGTGGATTTACCAAACTTTTGGTAAAGATGCAGGTCCTTCTTTAAATTATATAAAACCAGAATATAAAGGTAAATTTGGAATAATCGCGCCATATTCTAAAGATTTTTGTAAAACTTGTAATCGATTAAGAATTACATCTAGAGGAGATTTAAGACTTTGTTTATTTGGTAATACTGGGATAAGCGTTAGACATTTGTTACAAAAAGACAGTCAACTAAATGAGTTAAAAGATCTCATATTAAAACAAATGCAATTTAAAAAACAGTCTCATTATTTGGAACTAGGAGAAACAGGTTCAACTAAAAATTTATCTAAAACTGGGGGATAAATGACTAAATTAAATATAGTAAATAAAGATGAATTAAAAGATTGGGCAGAAAATATTTTTAAAAAAAATTCTTTTAATATGATTAATGTTTCTTCTAAAAGTTATACATTTAGAAGATCTTTAGCTTCAGGAAAAATCTATGTTGGCAAGGAAGTATTTGAATTAATAAAAAAAAAACAAATGCCAAAAGGAGATCCTATTACTTTGGCGGAAGTATCAGCTTTACTAGGTGTTAAAAAAACAAGCGATTTAATACCTCTTTGCCATCCTTTGCCAATAGATCATACTGCTACTAAAATTATTATGCATGAAAAAGATAATTCGATTGAAGTATTTTGTGTCGTATCCACTTATGCAAAAACTGGGGTTGAAATGGAAGCTATAATGGGGGTGAATGCAGCATTAATTACAATTTATGATTTAAGTAAAATTGTCAACCCTCACCTTAAAATTGACAACGTGAAATTATTAATAAAAGAAGGTGGAAAAAGTGGTCTATGGACTAACCCTGATGGTCTGCCAGAATTTTTAAAAGAATTATTTTAATTTTATAAAATTAATGAAAGTAAAAATAGAATTATTTGGCGCTAGTAGAGATTTTAGCGAACAAAATTATTTAAATTTTGAAGTAGATAACAATTCAACAATTAAAGATATAAGAAATAAAATAATTGATTATTTAGATAATAAATTTAATGGAAATGAAAAATATAAAAAAATTGTGAATTCATCTGCTTTTTGCTCTGCAGACAATAATATTATTAGCGACAATTATAAAATAACAAATAATGAAAAGATTGCTATTATACCGCCTATTGGGGGAGGTTAATGCTTCATACTAGAATAATAGATTCAAAGGATAATAAACTATCAATTTTAGAGGCTGAAAATTTTATTTCATCTTCAAAATTTGGTGCTTCTATTTTTTTTACTGGAACAGTTCGAAGTCAAAATAATAATCAATCTGTTATTGGAATTACTTACGATAGTCATGACGAACTTGTTAAAAAAAGTTTTGAGGAAATTTACAATGAAGCAGATGAAAAATTAAATATTAATGATAAAGCAGTATTTATTGAACATGCTAAAGGCTACTTAAATATTGGTGAAATCAGTATTATTATCGCAGTAGCATGTAAGCATCGTGAAGATGCATATATTTTATCAAGATATATAATTGAGGAAATTAAGAAAAGATCTCCTATATGGAAAAAAGAACATTATAATAATAATGAAAGTGCGTGGTTAAAGGGAAATCCCATACTTTATGAAAAAAATTAAATATTCAGAAATTACTCCAGAAAAAATATATCTCAAAAGAAGAGAGTTTGTAAAAAAACTAGGATTTTCTACTGGATCGTTAATTATTGGTCAAAACATGATTGGTGATGCTTTTGCGGCTAATGATAATTTACAGGAAAAAATTACGGAACGAAGATATGTAACTACTTATAATAATTATTATGAGTTTGGGACTAGAAAATCAGATCCTGTAGAAAAATCTCAAAACTTTAAAACAAGTCCCTGGAATATTGCAATAAATGGTGAAGTTGAAAAAAATATTACCTTAACAGTAGATGAAATTAAAAGCTCCTTTCCAATCGAAGAAAGAATTTATAGATTAAGATGTGTTGAAGGTTGGTCAATGGTGATACCTTGGATGGGATTTTCTTTAAAAAAACTTTTAGAAAAAGCATCACCAAATGGTAAAGCTAAATTTGTAGAATTTACAACTGTTTTTGATCCAGAACAAATGCCAGGTCAAAGATATCCAATTCTTAAATGGCCATATAAGGAAGGACTTAGAATTGATGAGGCTATGCACCCTTTGACAACAATAGTTACAGGTCTTTATGGCAAAGAACTTCCAAACCAAAACGGGGCGCCATTACGATTAATTGTTCCATGGAAATATGGATTTAAAAGCTCAAAAGCGATAGTAAACATAAAATTAGTAGAAAAAATGCCCACTTCATCTTGGATGCAAGCATCACCAAAAGAGTATGGTTTTTATTCAAATGTTAATCCCAGAGTTGATCATCCAAGGTGGTCACAAGCTTCAGAAAGAGTTATTGGCTCAGGTATACTAAGTGAGAGAATACCTACTACAATGTTTAACGGTTATGGTGATCAAGTAGCAAATCTTTATTCAGGAATGGATCTAAAGAAAAACTTCTAATTAAATTGATTAAATAT
Organism: uncultured Pelagibacteraceae bacterium; assembly: GCA_902522915.1. GTDB lineage: Bacteria > Pseudomonadota > Alphaproteobacteria > Pelagibacterales > Pelagibacteraceae > Pelagibacter. Next base: position 5,928 of record CABYXQ010000008.1, read on the forward strand.
TTCAAAATAATAATTTTTATTTTATGTTTGTGGCCTTTAACTGCAATTTCTCTTGATATTTATTATAATGAATTAGGTGCTGAACCAGTTAAAAAAATTATGAATCATTTCGGTGAATGGACATTAATTTTTATCTGTTTAACTTTATCAATGAGTCCCCTTAAAAGATTTACAAAATTATCTATCTGGATAAAGCTTAGAAGAATGTTGGGATTATTTGTTTTTTTTTATGCTTCAATTCACTTACTAGCCTATATTGGGCTAGACTATAGATTTGATTGGCAGCCAATTTTAAATGATGTTTTAAAAAAAAAATATATATTTATTGGATTTTCTGCTTGGCTATTATTAATTCCATTGTCAATTACTTCATCTCAAAAAATGATGAAAATTCTTAAAAATAAATGGAAAATATTGCATAAATTAATTTATGTAATAGCTGTTTTTGGTTCGCTTCATTATATTTGGTTATCTAAGACAATTTTTTTTAAACCATTAATTTATTCAATAATTATTGTTGTATTACTTGCTTTAAGAATTAAGATCAAAAATAAGGATATTAACTATGGATGAAAGTAAAAAAAGAGAAATTGAATCAGCAACTCTAAAGAGATTAATTAATCATCTTAGAGATAGAAAAGATGTTCAAAATATTGATTTAATGAACTTGGCTGGGTTTTGCAGGAACTGTCTATCTAGATGGTATAGGGAAGAAGCAGAAAAAAAAGGAATTGAAATATCTGACCCTGATGCAAGGAATCATATTTATGGAATGCCTTATTCCGAATGGAAAGATAAATACCAAAAATAATTATTTTTCCTTTAATCGAGGAAACAATTCTACAAAGTTGCAAGGTTTATTATTAATATTTAATTGATCTTTTAAAATTCCGTCCCATGCATCTGTTACTCCACCGGATGATCCTGGCAAAGCAAAAATATATTTACCATTTGCCAAAACTGCACAAGCCCTAGATTGTATTGCTGAGGTACCAACAGTTTTTAGACTTATATTTCTAAAAACTTCACCAAAACCTGGTATTTTTTTATCTGCAATTTCATCAATAGCTTCTGGTGTTATGTCTCTGCCAGTTAAACCTGTTCCTCCTGTAGTAATTACTACATCAATTTCATTTTTATTAATCCATTCTTTTAAAATTAAAACAATATCTTCCTTATTGTCTTTGCAAATTTTTCTATCAATTAAGTTATGTTTCGCTTCCTTTATTTTATCAACAAGAATGGCACCAGATTTATCATTATCAAAAGTTCTAGTATCTGTTACAGTCAATAAAGCTATATTTACAATCATAATTAATTTTTGAATATGACCATATTATCAATATTTTTTTTTATAACAGCAATATTATATTCTAGTGTAGGATTTGGTGGGGGTTCTACCTATCTTGCGCTGATGTTAATATGGGATATCCCATACTACATTTTTCCAATAATAGCTTTATTTTGTAATATTATAGTCGTATCAGGAAATTCTTTTAATTATATCAGGTCGGGGAATCTTAATCTTAAATTATTAACACCTTATCTTGTGGGGTCTATACCCTTTGCATTTATAGGAGCCTCAATTTCAATTAGTAAAGATCTTTTTGAAGTAGTTTTGTTTTTAGTTTTAATGTTTGCAGGTATATTTTTATTAATTGAGAGTAAATCATTTAATAAAAATCAAATTAAAATAAGGCAAATACCGAAATTTTTATCAATTTGCATTGGCTCTTTAATAGGTTTTGTCTCAGGTCTTATTGGTATTGGTGGCGGTATATTCTTAAGTCCATTTCTGTTCTTAATGAAAGCTGGAATACCAAAACATATTACAACTTCAGCGTCTCTATTTATTTTAATTAACTCTATTTTTGGAGTAGCTGGTCAATTGACTAAAGATTTAGTATTTAATGAATTTTTAAATTTTTGGCCTTTATTTCTAGCAGTATTTCTTGGTGGTCAAGTTGGAAATTATTTAAATATAAAATTTTTATCAAATAAAACTCTAGTAATAATAACATCCTTATTAGTTATTTTTGTCGCAATTAGAATGGGATTTAGAATTTTATCGTAATGTTGATTTAATTTTTTATTGATATATTTAGTCTTAAAATGAAAAATTTAAAACCTTTCGGACCAACAATTGGAAAAACAAAAATTTCAAAAAAATTTTTTGATAAATTAAACAAAGAATTTGATAAAAAATCTAAATTCAAAAAAATTGACTATAGCTCAAAGCTAGCTAGTCAAATTCAAAAGGAATTAAAAATTTCTAATCAGTTTATTAAAAAAAACTTAATATTTGAGCTAAAAAAAAACATTAAAATATTTTTAAAAAATGAAAATATTAAAAAAATTAAAGATATTAAGATCTTAAATCTTTGGGTAGTTAGGCAATTTAAAGGTGAATATAATCCAATTCATTATCACGAAGGTGATATATCAGGTGTTGGTTATCTTAAACTTCCTAAAGGGATGACTAAAAATAAAATGGTAAAAAATAAAAAAATAAAAACGAATGGAACTATTGATTTCATTAATGGTCAAAAAGGTTTTTTAAGCAAAAGTATTTATAATGTTTCACCTAAAATAAGGGATTTATTAATTTTTCCTAATTATTTAATGCATAGTGTTTATCCTTTTAATATTGAAGGAGAAAGAAGATCTTTTTCTTTTAATGCAAAAATTATTTTTTCAAAATAATTAAGATACTTTAATTGATTTATTAACATCTGCTTTTCCAAATAGATAAATGCCAATTGAAACAGCTATTAAAGAAATTAATACTTTAATAGTAATTAATTCTTTTAAGAATATGTATCCTAATATAACTCCAAAAATTGGAATCAGAAAAGCTACTTGTGCTTGAAATATTAAACCATTATTTTTTAGAATTCTAAACCTTAAAAGCCAAGCAACTCCTGTTGGGACAATTCCTAAATAAATAACTGAAATTAATGAGTCTGTTCTTGGTATTACTTGCCATGGTTGCTCTATAAAACTTACAAGTGGAATTAAAATTATAGTTGCCCAAATCAATATTGATCCAGTTACATTTTCATTCTTTTTTTTACTAATTTTTAAAGTCAATAATCCTCCAACTACATAACATGTTGAGCCTAACAAAATTAACAAAGCAGAAAAAAAATTATTTTCGTTAATTAAAAGATTTTCCGAAAATAAAAAAATAACTCCAAAAAAACCAATTAAAACTCCAAATGTTTTAATTAAATTAAATTTTTCATTTTTAGTATAAAAGTGACTTAGTACAGTTGCGCTTAATGGTGTAGTAGCCATTAATATTGCAGCCAAATTACTTTGAACGGATTTAACTCCATAAGCAATTAAAAAAAATGGAGCCACTAAATTAATAAATCCTATCATTGCAAACCAATGCCAATCTTTAGAAAAAGCTTCTATTTTAATATTTTTATAATAACAAAGCAGTAAAACAGGAATCGAACCAAATAAAACTCTTAAGAAAGCAATTGTTACAGGTCCAAAAGAATAGGTAGCTATTTTAATATTAAAAAAAGCTGATGCCCAAATTAAAGCTAACAAAGTTAATAAAAAATAATCGATTAATTTTGGTTGTCTCATTCTGCTAGCTCTTCAATCTTTCCATTTGTTAATTTTAATAATTGTTCAAAATTTATCTTAAAAATACAATTTGGATGTCCTGCGGCTGCAAAAATATCTTCAAATCTAGCTAAATTATTATCAACTAGAATACTAACTTTAGTTAAATGACCTATAGGTGAAACTCCTCCAATTGTATACCCTGTAATTTCTTTGACTTGATCTGCATTTGCCATTGAAACATTTTTTTCACCTAAAATTTTTTTGAGTTTATTAAGTGAACACTTTTTGTCACCAGATACTAAACACAAAACAAAGGATTTTTCTCTTCTAAAAAGTAAGCTTTTAACTATAGCTCCAACCTTACAACCTAAAGCTGTGGCTGCATCATTTGCTGTTCTGGCAGTTTGTTCTAAGTACTCTATACATAGATTTTTATCAAATTCCTTTAAAGCCTTTTCCGCTCTTTTAACTGGTTCTTTGTTTAAAATTGGATTCATAAATTAATTAAGCTAAAAAATTGTTAAATATTATTGCATAATTACACCACTTATGTGAAAATTGCATAGGTGTTATTTATTAAATAAGCAATATTTATCGCAATAATTTTGTTATTTATCACCCACAAAATTATATAGGAGACAAAATGACCGCAGCAAATGTTTTAAAATTTATAAAAGTAAAAGAGGCAGAATTTGTAGACTTAAGATTTACTGACCCAAGAGGAAAATTACAACATTTAACAATGGATGCTGGCGTAGTAGACAAAGACATGCTGGATAATGGAGTATTTTTTGACGGTTCTTCTATTGCTGGTTGGAAAGCTATAAATGAATCTGACATGATATTAAAACCTGATACATCAAGGATGTTTATGGATCCCTTTACATCTCATAATACTCTTGTTTTATTTTGCGATATTTTTGATGCTGTTAAAAAAAATCCCTATGAAAGAGATCCAAGAGGAGTAGCAAAAAAAGCTGAAAAATATTTGAAATCCTCAGGTATTGGCGACAAAGCTTTCTTTGGACCTGAGCCAGAATTTTTTGTTTTTGATGATGTAAAAATTAAAAATGATATGAATGAGTGTGGTTTTAAAATTGATAGCAAAGAAGGCCCATATAATTCTGGTAAAGAATACGAAAATGGAAACATGGGTCATAGACCTCCAGTAAAGGGTGGTTATTTTCCTGTTCCTCCAGTTGACAGTGAACAAGACATGCGTGGTGAGTATTTAAAAAATTTAAAGGAAGTTGGAATAAAAGTTGAAAAACATCATCATGAAGTTGCTCCTAGTCAACACGAGTTAGGTATGTATTTTGGAACTCTTGTTAATCAAGCTGATAATGTTCAATTATATAAATATGTTGTTCAAATGGTTACTCACTCATTTGGAAAAACAGCTACATTTATGCCAAAACCTGTAGCCGGAGATAACGGTTCTGGTATGCACATTCATCAATCTATTTGGAAAGGCAATACTCCAGTATTTTCTGGAAATGCATATTCAGGATTATCTCAAACTGCACTTCACTATATTGGTGGTGTTTTGAAACATGCTAAAGCAATTAATGCTTTTGCTAACTCAACAACTAATAGTTATAAGAGACTAGTCCCAGGATTTGAAGCTCCAGTTCTTCTTGCATATTCAGCTAGAAATAGATCTGCTTCATGTAGAATACCTATTACTCTAAGTAAAAAAGGTGCAAGATGTGAAATAAGATTTCCTGATGCTTCAGGAAACCCTTATTTAACTTTTGCAGCAATGCTAATGGCTGGTATTGATGGAATAAAAAAAAAAATCAACCCAGGGAAATCCTTTGATAAAGACTTATATGAATTACCTGCCAAAGAAGTTGAAAAAATTCCAACAGTATGTGGCTCGTTAAGAGAAGCAATGGAAAGCTTAGACAAGGATAGGGATTTTTTAACTCAAGGTGGAGTATTTACTGACGATCAAATTGATGCATATATTGCACTTAAGTTTGAGGAGATTCATAAATTTGAACACGCACCTCATCCAGTAGAGTTTGAAATGTACTATAGTAGTTAAATACTAAATTACTGTCTAGTTGTTGCAATCGTATTTTTGTTAATGCCTTTTTTAACTACGTAGTCCTGCGTGCCATTGGCACCCGTATTAACCTCTTTACGTAGATCTTTAAAAAACGTTTTTTCTTTCAAAGAATCTTTAAGGTTTTTAACAAGATTTTTAAATTCAAATTTATTCATAACTAAACTTTATCTTAGATATGCAAATTATGCAAATCAGGTATGTTCAAAATGGGATTATTTTATTTATGATGTTTTAAATGACTCTCCACAACCACAACGCTCAGTTTCATTAGGATTATTAAAAACAAAAGATGAAGATAATTCATCTTTCTTATAATCCATTTCAGTCCCTAGAAGGTACATTATAGCAGCAGAATCAACAAAAACTTTAACACCTTTATCCTCAATAACTTCATCGTTAGGATTTACCTCTTTAGTATATTCCATAACATAAGACATTCCAGCACAACCCCCTGTTTTAACAGAAACTCTTACTCCAAGTGAATCTTTTTGAGCATAAGACATTATTTCTTTAATCCTTAATGCTGCATTGTCACTTAATTTAATAATAGGATTCATTACAAGTTTAACTCCAATTTAGCTGCCTCTGACATCATATCTTTAGTCCAAGGAGGATCCCATACCAATTCAAGATCAACATCGTCTATACCTTCAACTTGCATTACTCCCTCTTTAACTTCTTTAGGTAAACTTTCAGCAACGGGGCAATTAGGTGTTGTTAGTGTCATTTTAATCTTAGCAAAATTATCATTTTCAACTTTTATATCATAAATTAAACCTAATTCATAAATATTAACTGGTAGCTCTGGATCGTAAATTTTTCTAATCTCTTCAATAATTTGATCTTTTTTGCTCATATCAATCTAATTTTCTGTTTTAACCAATTCTTTTTTATTTTCAAATGCAGAAATAAGAGTGTGCCATGATAAAGTTGCACATTTAACTCTCATTGGGTATTGCTTCACTCCTGATAAACACATCAATTTTGTTTTTTCATCATCACCCAAATTTTCTGATCTTAATTGAGGATTTTTTTTTATCATTCCTAGAAAATCTTCTATAATTTCTTTAGCTTCGTCTTCATTTTTTCCTTTAATTAAATCTGTCATAATAGATGCTGATGCCATTGAAATAGCACATCCACTTCCTTCAAAGGAAATACCTTCAACAATTTTTTGTCCATTTAATTTCAAGAAAACATGAACATTGTCGCCGCATAACGGGTTATGTCCTTTTGCATCTTTATTAAAACCATCTGTCTTACCAAGATTTCTTGGATTTTGACCATGTTCTAATATTATTTCTTGATATAGTTCTTTTAAGTTCATTTCAGATTAAATATTTTTTTACAATTATTTATTGCATCATCAAGTTTATCAAGATCATCTTTGGTATTATAAATTCCCACAGATGCCCTTGAGCTTGCAGGGATATTCAATTTATCATGAAGTATTTGACAACAATGATGTCCTGCTCTTATTGCAACACCATCTTCATCTAATATGGTTGCTACATCATGAGGATGAATTCCTTCAATCGTAAATGACAAAACTCCGCCTTTATTTTTTGGATTACCAATTAATTTAACTGAATTATTTTTTTTTAATAGCTCTTGTCCGTATTCTATTAATTCTGCTTCATGTTTAACCACATTATCTATTCCGATACTCTCTAAAAACTTAATGGACTGATCAAAAGCTATAACTTGTGCTGTAGCCATAGTTCCAGCTTCATATTTATTAGGTAAATCACCGTAAGAAATTCTATCTTTTTTAACTTCATTAATCATGCCTCCACCACCTTGATAAGGTGGCAATTCTTCTAGCCATTTTTTTTTGCCATATAAAACTCCTAGACCAGTTGGGCCATACATTTTATGACATGAAATTGCATAAAAATCACAATCCAAATCTTGCATATCTAATCTTAAATGAGGTGCCCCCTGGCAACCATCTACCACAACAATTATACCTTTAGAGTGTGCCAACTCAGTGATCTCTTTGATTGGAAGAATCGCTCCTGTAACATTTGATAAATGAGTAACTGAGATAATCTTTGTTTTAGAAGTTATTTTTTTTTCAATTTCTTCTAAAGTTATCTCGCCCTCTTCATTAATTTCAGCAAAACTTATTTTAATATTTTTTGATTTCCTTAAAAAATGCCATGGTACATAATTAGAATGATGCTCTAATTCAGTAATAAGAATTTCGTCCCCTTCTTGTAAATAATTTTGACCTAAAGTATTGGCAACAAGATTAAGTGCTTCTGTTGCACCTTTGGTAAATACAATTTCATTTTTATCTTTTGCATTAATAAATCTTTGAACTGAGGTTCTAGTATTTTCATATAAATTAGTAGCTGCTACAGCAAGATAATGAACGCTTCTTCCAACATTCGAGAATTGTTTTGTATAAAATTCATTAATTCTATCAATTACAACTTTTGGTTTTTGAGAAGAATTTGCGCTATCTAAATAAACTAAATCGTTATTTTGAATTTTTTCATCAAATATTGGAAATTCTTTTTTAACTAAATCTATATTCATTCTTTTATTCCAATCATATTTTTAATTAAATTTTTTATTTCCGAGTCAGTGATTTTTTCAACTACATCCAGTAAAAAACCATTAATTAATAGTTCTCTTGATTGATGATAGTTTAATCCTCTAGTCATCAGATAGAAAATTGCGTTTTCATTTAAACTACCTGATGAAGATCCATGCGAACACTTTACGTCGTCAGCATAAATTTCTAATTCTGGTTTAGCATTAAACTCTGAATCTTTATTTAACAATATTGCTTTACTTAGTTGATATCCATCTGTTTTCTGAGCTTTTGAATTAACAAATATTTTTCCTTGATACGCTGCTTTAGAACTTTCTTCTAAAACACTTTTAATTAGTTGATAGCTTTTCGTGTTTTCAGTTAAATGATTTATTATTGTTCTAATTTCATGATGTTTATCATTATTGAGAGAGAGAATACCATTAACAAAAGCTGAAGAGTATTCTCCATTTAGATTACAATTAATTTCATTTTTAAAGAAATTCGATCCTGAAGATAAAATAAATGTTTCCGAAATACTATTTTTGTCTTGCTGAATATTATTAAAGGAATATTTAATATTTTTATTTTCGAATTTATCTACTTTGTAATTTTTTAAAACCGAATTTTCTTTTAAATCAAAGTTGTAAAAAATGTTTAGAAAATTTTTTTCTGAAGTATCGTTGAATAAATCAATTAGCCTTAAAGAACTATCTTTATCCAGTTCAAAATTTAATCTTAAATTTATATTTTTAGACCAAATTTTAGAGTTGGTTGTGTGATATATAATAAGTGGTTTTGAAAACTGATACCCCTTTTTAACAAGTATTTTAAAAGATTTGTTAGTAAAGGCATTATTTAAGTCGGATAAGGAATTATTATTATTAAATTTATTAATACTTTCTGACTGATCAATTATTTCTATTTTATCTTTCTTTTCATAATCAAAATCAATTTTTTCAATTCTGCCATTAATAAAGACTATTTTGTTGTGTTCTAGTCCATCTACGAATACTGATGTATCAACTTTATTAGTAGATGTATAATCACTATAAAAACTTAGTTCCCCAATATTTTTTTTTATTATTTGATTAAGATCTGAAAATTTCCACTCTTCTTCTCTTCTATTTGGAAATCCTCTATTTATAAAATTATCTAAATAAAATTTTTTTATTTCAATATCTTTTTGAGATAAACTTAAATTTTTAATAATATTATTAAAATCTTTTTGTAATTGCTCTTTCATTTAGTGAAAACTTTCATACCCCCTTTTTTCTAATTCTAAGGCTAAGTCTGCGTCTCCAGATTTAACAATTTTTCCATTCATTAAAACATGAACAAAATCAGGTTTAATGTAATCAAGTAATCTTTGATAATGTGTAATTATTAAAAATGATTTTTTATCATCTCTTAATGTATTAACTCCATTAGCTACAATTTTTAAAGCATCAATATCTAGACCTGAATCTGTTTCATCTAAAATTGATAATTTTGGTGCCAATAATGACATTTGTAAAATTTCATTTTTCTTTTTTTCTCCACCTGAGAAACCAACATTGAGTTGTCGATTTAATTTCTCTTCATCAAATTTGAGTTCTTGTGATTTTTTTTTTACCAGCTTTAAAAATTCTATAGCGTCAAGCTCTTTTTCACCTCTTGCTTTCCTCACTGCGTTTAGAGAAGTCTTTAAAAATATATTAGTGTTAACTCCTGGAATTTCTAGAGGATATTGAAAAGCTAAAAAAATACCTTTGTGTGCTCTTTCTTCTGTCTCAAGTTCAAATAAATCTTTTTCTTCAAAAAGAACTTCTCCTGAGATTTCATAACCTTTTTTTCCTGACAAAATATTTGATAACGTACTTTTACCAGATCCATTTGGACCCATTATAGCATGCACTTCTCCAGGATTAATATTGAGAGAAAATTCTTTCAAAATTTCTTTGTTGTCTATCTTTGCGTTTAATTTATTTATTTTTAACACTAACCAACACTTCCCTCTAAACTGATACCTACAAGCTTTTGAGCTTCAACTGCAAATTCCATTGGTAGCTGCTGTAGAACTTCTTTGCAAAATCCATTGACAATCAGTCCAACAGCCTCTTCCGCGCTCAGGCCCCGTTGTTGACAATAGTGTAATTGCTCTTCACTAATCTTTGAAGTTGTTGCCTCGTGAGCAATGCTTGATTCAGAATTTTTATTCTTAATATACGGAACTGTATGTGCTCCACATTTATTTCCCATTAATAATGAGTCACATTGAGTATAATTGTTAGAATTTGAGGCTTTAGATGAAATGTCGACAAGACCTCTGTATGTCATATCAGAAAATCCAGCACTTATTCCTTTAGAAATAATCTTACTTTTTGTATTTTTACCCAGATGGATCATTTTAGTTCCTGTGTCTGCTTTTTGATAATTATTAGTAATCGCTATTGAATAAAATTCACCTACTGAATTATCTCCTTTTAAAATACAACTTGGATATTTCCAAGTAATGGCTGAACCTGTTTCAACTTGAGTCCAAGAAATTTTAGAATTTTTACCTTTACATAGTCCTCTCTTAGTTACAAAATTATAAATTCCACCTTTTCCATCTTTATCACCAGGATACCAATTTTGAACGGTTGAATATTTTATTTCTGCTTCATCAAGTGCTATCAATTCTACATTTGCAGCATGTAATTGATTTTCGTCTCTCATGGGTGCCGTACAACCCTCTAAATAACTAACGTAACTTCTTTTATCTGCAACAATTAAAGTTCTTTCAAACTGTCCTGTATTTGTAGCATTTATTCTAAAGTAGGTTGATAATTCCATCGGACATCTTACACCTTCAGGTATATATGCAAATGAACCATCAGTAAAAACTGCAGAATTAAGCGTTGCAAAAAAATGATCTGTTGTTGGAATTACAGATCCTAAATATTTTTTTACTAATTCAGGATGATTTTGAATAGCCTCTGATATAGGACAAAAGATAATTCCTAGTTTAGATAATTCTTCTCTGAAAGTTGTAGCAACTGAGACTGAGTCAAATACTGCATCTACAGCAATACCGTTTAACCTTGCCTGTTCTTGAAGGGGGATACCTAGTTTTTTATATGTCTCTAAAAGTTTTGGATCTAATTCATCTAAACTTTTAGGTTTATCATCCATACTTTTGGGTGCTGAATAATAATATAAATCTTGATAATCGATCTTTGGATACTTTGGTTTTTGCCAGTCTGGTTCTTTTAACTGTTTAAATCTTTCAAATGCTTTAAGTCTAAAATCAAGCATCCATTTAGGTTCTTTTTTTATATTTGAAATAAATTTAATTACCTCTTCGCTTAAACCTTTTGGAGCTTTAGTGCTTTCAATATCAGTTGAAAAACCATACTTATAGTCTTTTAAATTATCAATTTCTTTTTGTCTTTGATCCATTTTATGTTCTTTGTTCTATGTTATTTTTTAATAAATCTTCTAAGCTTTTTTTTTCAAAAAATGTATTAATATGAGTTTCTAATTCGTCCCAAAGATTATGAGTTACACACTTGGTTGCTTTACCATTACATCCTTTTTTAGATTCTTTTTTACATTGTACAGTTTTAACTTTTTCATCAACTGCATGAAATATATTGGTAAGTTTTATTTCATTTGGTTTTTTTGATAAAACATATCCTCCTTGAGTCCCTCTTATACTTTTAACAATTTGATCTTTTTTTAATTTAGAAAAAATTTGCTCAAGGTAATCCAATGATATGCCTTGACGTAAAGAAATATCTCTTAATGAGACAGGATTGATATTGTCAAACCTTGCAAGATCTACCAATGCCATTACAGCATATCTACCTTTAGATGTTAATTTCATAATACCCTTTAAATTGTGGGATTTTTATACATACCTGACTAAATTGGTCAAGTATAGTTTATAATAAAAAAACTAACATATTGTCGCTTACTTATGATAAACGTAGTTTTTTTTTGAGAATAATAATCAATATCGCATATGGATAACAAAATATTAGAAATATTTATTCCTGGACCAGCTGGACGGTTAGAAGCTAAGTATTATAAAAGTAAAAAAAATACTTCGCCGATTGCATTAGTATTACAACCACATCCTCAATACGGGGGTACGATGAATAATAAAGTTGTTGTAGATACTTTTCACACATTTATGGATAATGATTTTTCAGTTTGCAGAGTAAACTTTAGAGGTGTTGGTAAAAGCGATGGTGAATTTGATAACGGACAAGGTGAACTTGCGGATGCTGCTGCTGCCTTAGACTGGTTAGAAAGGGAAAATTTTGATAATTCCCAATGTTGGGTTTCTGGCTTTTCTTTTGGGTCTTTAATTGCAATGCAATTGCTAATGAGAAGACCAGAAATTAATAGATTTATTGCGATATCACCTCAGCCAAATGTATATGATTTTTCTTTTTTATCTCCATGTCCTACATCAGGATTAATGATATATGGTAAAAAAGATGAGTTAGTTCCATTAGAATATATTACAGAATTAAATAAGAGGTTAAGCGCTCAAAAAGGTATTAAAGTAGAATTTCAATCTATTACTGAAGCTAATCATTTTTTTACTAAAACAGAAGATGCACTTACAAAAAATCTTGATAAATATATTAAAAAAGAGACGGCACTATATTAAAAATTGTTAACCAATTTACCACCTGTTATTGGAAAATTACATCCAGTTGTTTTTGGGAAAGATATTGGAAGTTTTAGTAACGATCTTATAGCAAGATAACCAAATGCCTGGGACTCGATAAAATCACCATCAAAACTATATTTTTCTATTGGCTCTAAAATAATTTTATTTTTATTTGATAAATTGTTATTAATACAATTTATAAGAAAGTTATTTTTCCTTCCACCTCCACAAACCAAAAATTTAATAGTTTCATTTTGACTATTTAAATGCTCTAAACCTCTTGCGATTAAATATCCTGTAAAATCTGTTACTGTTGCACATCCATCTTCTAAAGATAAGCCTCTTGCAAAAGACACATCAAAATCTTTTATATCTAATGATTGAGAATACTTTTCAATTTTAAAATTTTCTATGGTTTGATTTAAAATTAATTTATCAATTTTTCCTAATATGGCTAATTCTCCATTTTTATCGAATTTTTTATTTGAATTATTTCTAACCCAATTATCAATTAAACAATTTCCTGGGCCTATATCAAATGCTATTAAATTTTCTTGAATTTTTCCAGAAATATTAATTACTTTTGTAAGATTTGCTATTCCACCTATATTTAAAAAACCTAATGGAAGTCCTGTATTTTTTTTTTCGTTAATTTTTTTTGATAATAAATAATGAAAAATTGGTGTAAGTGGAGCTCCTTGACCATTATTTTGAATATCTGCTTGCCTGAATTCGTAGACAACCTTTTTTTTTACTAATTGAGACAATAATTTTCCATCTCCTAACTGTTTAGAAACTTTTTTTTTTGGATTATGAAAAATAGTTTGTCCGTGAAACCCTATTAAATCTATTGGAATTTTTAATTTTAAAGAGATTTGATCAACTTTATCTGCATGAAAAAATGTTAAATTTCTCTCTAAATCTTTTAATTCTTCAGAGTTGTTTGTTAAGTCTTCTTTTGTTGAAACTATCTCCCTTAAATTAATTAATTGTTGTTGGAGCCTATTGTCATATTGAAAATATTCATTCAAAATGATGGTAAATTGATCATATCCATCTGAACTTATTACAGATACATCAACACCATCCATTGAAGTTCCACTCATCAGCCCTATTGATGTATATAATTTATTTTTCATTGATATTCTTTTTAAAAAAAATTTGTATATTGTGACTATAAACTTATGAATAAATTTTTAAAAGAATTTAAAGATAGAGGTTTTTTCTATCAATGCACTGATGAAAAGGAATTAACAAGTTTAATAAACAAAGAAAAGATTAAAGGTTATATAGGATTCGATTGTACAGCTGGAAGTTTACATGTTGGTAGCTTACTGCAAATAATGTGCCTCAGATTATTGCAAAAAAATGGTCATAGACCAATTGTTTTGCTTGGAGGAGGAACCACACGGATTGGAGATCCCTCGGGAAAAGATAAAACTAGAAAAATACTTAAAGAGGATGAAATTGAAAAAAATATTAAAAATATTAAAAGTATTTTAAAAAAATTTTTAGATAACGATAACCCTGATACAAAACCATTATTTGTTAATAATTATACTTGGCTTAAAAATTTAAATTATATTTCTTTTTTAAGAGATATTGGAAAACATTTTACAATCAACAGAATGTTAACATTTGATAGTGTTAAGTTAAGATTGGATAGAGAACAATCTCTAAGTTATATGGAGTTCAACTATATGATTTTACAAGCATATGATTTTCTTGAGTTAAATAAAAAAGAAAATTGTGTACTACAAATGGGTGGATCAGATCAATGGGGGAATATTGTAAACGGTGTTGAACTTATAAAAAGATATTCTAATAATCAAGCTTTTGGACTTACAACTCCACTCATTACCTTAGCAACAGGTGTCAAAATGGGTAAAACAGAGAGTGGTGCTATATGGTTAGATGAAAAATTTTTATCAGCTTATGATTATTGGCAATTTTGGAGAAATATAGATGATAGAGATGTAATCAAATTTTTAAAAATGTTTACTGATCTTAAAATAAATGAAATCGACACTATAAAGGATAAAGATATTAATGAATTAAAAATACTTCTAGCAAATCAAACAACAGCCATGCTCCATGGAGAAAAAGCAGCTAAAAATTCTGAAGAAGCAGCTAAAGAAGCATTTTCTGGCGACTCTTTAGGATCCAATTTACCAAAAGTAAATATCAAATTTGAAAATGAAGAAAAAAAAATTAGTATTATAGATCTTGTTTTGTTATCAAAACTAGAAAATTCAAAAAGTGAAATAAGAAGACTTGTTAAAGGTAGTGCTATTAAAATTAATGATAATGTTGTGTCTGATGAAAAATTTATTATTAATCAAGATTCATTTGAAAAAAATTATCTTAAACTATCAATAGGAAAAAAAAGACATATTAAAATAGAATTAAGTTAATTTTTTTTAATTTTTTCTAAAGTTCTTGTTATAAATCTAGGTGTTAATGTTTTTATTGGATTTACCTTTGTTTCTAAGTTTTTTGGCGGTCCTTTAATTTTAAAACTAACTCCAAAAACTCCTTCTCCAACTTTTTTTCCAATTAATAAATCTCCAATTAAAGGTATTGATGAAATTGATCTATTAATGGTTGTAGCAGGAACTAATGTGCCACGTAAACTAATTAACTCATTAGTTTGTATGTAGCCCTCCATTAGCACTGAAATAGCGGGACCTATTGCATATAATTCTTCAATTGTCATAAGTTTTTTTTCATTTGAAAATCTCATTTCAAAATCTGTAAATCTTATTCCTTCACCAGTAAGTAAATCTGCAATTCCTTGAAGCGAGGCTAAAGCTAACAATCTGGCTAATACAGGGATTTCTTTCACTTTAAAATTATCTATAATTAATAAAGAATTTGAAACTCCATCTTTTTTAGAAGAGTAAAAATCTAAATATCCATCTTCAAATCCTTTAATAAATTTATATCGATTCACTAATGGTTTAGCCCACGAAGAGGTAAGGGTTGTAATTTTATTTCCATTCTCCTCTGTATTAATAATAAAAAATATTTTTTCTTTATTTTTAAAATTTGCTGATAAATTTGCATTTTTTACTTTATTTTTTTTTATAAATAATTTTCCATTTAAATTTTTAACAAAATATATTTCATCAATATAAACTTGATCTAAATTTACAAATAAATTTATATTATTTTTAAAAATCTTACTTTTATTTTTGTTATTATCTTCTAGTAGATTAGCAATTAGAGAATTGGCATTAAAAATAGAACCATTAAGTTGATAATTAATTTTATCTTTTTTTTGAATTATGAATTGATTTTGTTTATTATCAGCATCTAAATAATTAAAATTTGCTTTATCTAAACTTACAATTAAATTATTTTCTCCCAGTAAAAGATTACTAATTTCAATTTTATTATTGTCTTCAAATATTTTTAAGTATTTCAAACTTAAATTTTTATTTTGTTCTAGATTTCCTCTTATTTTTAATTGAGAGATTGATTTATCTTTTTTCTGATAATTTAATTGAGGAATTTTAAAGTTTGTTTGATCAAATTTAAGATCTATATCAAAATTGAATTTCTCATCTTTTTTTGAAAACGAATAATTTATTTTATCATATTCTTTATCAATTATTACCTCTCCCTCACCAGACAACGATAAATTTTCATTTTTATAATTTATTTTTAGCTTTTGATTTTTAAAATTTATTTTTTTTTTAATTTTAGGAAAGAAATTATCTAAAAATTTATGTTTATTAAAATTAATATTTTCTATATTTAATTTTGAAACGAAATTAAAATTACTTCCATTTCTGTTTATAGAATATTCAATTTTATCAAATTTTTTATCTAACTGAATTTTACCAGAACCTTTTACTGAAAGCTTATTTTTATTATAATCTAATTTTAACTTATGATCTTTTAACAAAATTATTTTATTTATATCTATAGGATAGTTTTCAATAAATTCTGGTTTTTTATATTGTAATTGATCAATACCTATATCTGAATTTAAAATAACATTTTTTAACTTAAATTGGTTATCAATTTCAAATGAAAATCTATTTTTTGATTCAAAATTAGTTTTCTCAATAATTATTTCTTTAAGGTTCAATTGAAAGAGATTTAAAAAATTAATATCTAAAACTGCCTTTTTATTTTCAAATTCTCCTTCAAGAAAAAAAGTGTTTTGTTTTTTTTTAATATTTAATAATTTAGAAATAAAATTTATTTTATTATTTGTTAATTTTATTTCTTTAAATTTGTAATTATCTTTTTTTAAATTAAAATTAAAACTTATATTTTCAAAATTATTTTTTTTTAGGAAATTTATTTTTCCATCTTGAAGAAAACCATTTACTTCGTAATCGTTTTTAATATTTCCAAGTTCATCAAAATTTAACTTTATATCTAAACTAATGAACCCATTATTAATAATTTTTTCCAAAAAAAATAATTGGGCTGTATTGTTTGAAGCTCTTATAAATCTAACCAAATCTTTTAATAATATAGATCTAGTTACTATCTCTATATTTGATGAAATAATCTTATTTTTTATCAAAGACACCAACGAAATTTGTGTTTTTATGTACTCTAAGGACAAAGGCTTTTTATAATAAAAAATTGTTGTTCCAACTGTTTTTGCATTTATTTTAAAATTTATTGGATCGAGAGTTAATTTAATTTTTTTTAAGTTAATATCTAAATTATTATTCGCTTTAATAATTCTATCTTTTATTTGATTATTAAATTTTTCTGTCTCTATGCCAACTAAAGACAAATAAATTATTAAAACAATAAAAACAGAAAATGTAATTATTATAAATTTAAAAATGTTTTTTTTCATTTAATTTGGTAAAGAGATTGTTCTAAAAAATTATCAATATCACCATCTAACACCTTATCTGGACTTGTGCTTTCAAAATTAGTCCTATTATCTTTTACAAGTCTATATGGCTGTAAAACATATGATCTTATTTGGTGACCCCAGCCTATTTCTACCTTAGATTTTTCTATATCTTGATTTTCTTGCTCTCTTTTTTGTATCTC
Organism: uncultured Pelagibacteraceae bacterium; assembly: GCA_902522915.1. GTDB lineage: Bacteria > Pseudomonadota > Alphaproteobacteria > Pelagibacterales > Pelagibacteraceae > Pelagibacter. Next base: position 23,805 of record CABYXQ010000008.1, read on the forward strand.
ATTATCATACAATCTTGCTTTAAGCATATTCATACATGTTTCTTTGTTCTTATGTTGTGATCTTTCATTTTGGCATTGGACTACAATTTTAGTTGGAGTATGAGTTATTCTAACTGCACTGTCAGTAGTATTAACGTGTTGTCCTCCGGCTCCACTAGATCGATAAGTATCAATTCTTAAATCCTTTTCATTAATTTCTATATTTATATTTTCATCTACTACTGGATAAATCCATACACTTGCAAAACTTGTATGTCTTCTTGCTCCCGAGTCAAATGGTGAGATTCTAACTAATCTATGTATACCCGACTCTTTTTTAAGCCATCCAAAAACGTAATCACCTTCTATTTTAATAGTTGTTGATTTAATCCCTGCCTCGTCCCCTTTGTGTTCACTAATCAAATTTGATTTAAAATTTTTTTGATCAGACCACTTAAGATACATTCTTCTTAACATATCAGCCCAATCTTGACTTTCTGTACCTCCAGCGCCAGCATGAATTTCAATATAACAATCTAAAGAGTCAGCCTCGTTTGACAAAAAACATTTAACTTCGTTTTTTTTTACTGATTGTCTCAAATCTATTAAGTTACTCAAAATCTCTTCTTGTAGAGATATATTTTGTTCTTCTACTGCAAGCTCATATAAATCATTCAAATCAGCTAATTTATTAATAGAATTATTCTGAGAATTAATCAAATTTTCAAATAATTTTTTTTCTTTTACTACTTTCTTAGAATTATTTTTATCATGCCAAAAATTGGCATCTAGCATTTTTGAATTTAAAGTTTCAAGTTTTGAATAAATATTATTTTTTTCAAAGATACTCCTTAACTCTTTGATTAATCTTTTCTATTTCTTTTTTATAATCTTGATATTTATCATTCATTAATAAAACTTTAATATATTATTATCATCTAATCTATTATTATTTAAAAATATTACTTTTCCATCAATTATATTTTTTTCTTTATAGACTTCAATAATTGTATTTTTTGAAGAAAATTTTGCTTTTTGACCGGTATTAGGATCGATAACCATCATAACCGTACCCTTAGCAGCTTTAAAAGGTCTTGCTTCAGATTTTTTAACTACTTTTTGTATAAAATTTTTAAAAATTGGTAATGCTGTTTTTGAACCTGTCTCATACCTGCCTAAAGGCGCAGGATTATCAGACCCAACATAAACTCCAACTAATAGATTTGATGTAAAACCAACAAACCAAGTATCTGTATTTTTATTCGTAGTACCTGTTTTTCCTGCTATATTTAATTTTAAGTCTCTTAATTTTTTTCCTGTTCCTCTTTGAACTACTCCCTCTAATATAGAGGTCATTTGATAAGCAGTTTGAGGTGAAAATACTTTTTTATGATTATCTTTTATATTTGGATAGTCACTACCCAAATATGAGATTTGATCACAATTAATACATTTTCTTCCATCATTATTAAAAATTGTTTCTCCTTCACTGTCTTGAATTCTATCTATTAAAATTGGATCAACTACTTTACCTCCATTAACAAATGCTGAATATGCAGAAGTAAGTTTTAAAAGAGTTGTTTCAGCAGAACCAAGCGAAATTGATAGAAGCTCCTCTGGATTTTCATATATACCAAGTCTTTTTGAAAAATTAATTATTTTTGCAAGACCTAAATCTTGGGCAATTCTCACTGTCATTAAATTTCTAGATTTTTCCAAACCTGTTCTCAATGTTGAAAGTCCATAAAATTTTTTACCATAATTTTCAGGTTTCCACATTTTTAAATCATATCCTTGATCTAAAACTAATGGAGCATCTAATATTAAAGAGGTTGGAGTGTAATTATTCTCTAATGCTAAAGCATAAACAAATGGTTTAAAAGCAGAACCAGGTTGCCTTAAAGCTTGAGTTGCTCTGTTAAATTCACTTTTCTTAAAACTAAAACCACCACTTAAAGCTAAAACTCTACCTGTATAAGGATCCATCACTACAATTCCACCATTAATTTGAGGTAATTGTTTCAAGCTAAAATTTTTATTATCAATTTTTTTAACATAAATAATATCTCCTGGTTTTAATAATTGATTAAATTCTTTTTTTGTCCAAGAAATATTTTTATATTCAATTATTCCATTTATTTTATTTTCTGTTTCAATTTCAGCAGAAAATTTATTTAATTTTTTAACTATTGCAATTTCCCAGTTAATAGATTTCTCTAATTTAAATTTTTCAAAATTATTGTTCCAATTTTTATTATATTTTTTATTTGTTAGTGGGCCTCTCCATCCTTTTCTTTTATCATAGGCTATTAACCCATCTCTAAGAACTTTAGTTGCAATTTTTTGGTATTGTAAATTAATTGGTATGTTAATATTGAATCCTTGTTTGTAAACTTTATCGTATGTAAAATTTTCAATTACATTTTTTCTAACATCTTCAATATAATATTGCGCATCTTCTAAATAAACTTTTTTTGATTTATTTAAATTAATTTTTTCTTTTTCAAGCTTTTTATATAATTCTGAGTCTATATATTTATTATCGAACAAATTTTTTAAAACTAAATTTCGTCTATATTTTGCTAACTCTAAATCTCTATAAGGGTTATACTTGCTGGGAGCTTTTGGAAGTGCGGCTAATAAAGCTGCCTCGGAATAATTTAAATCTTTAATAGATTTATCAAAATATTGTAAACTAGCTGCGGCAACACCATAAGCACCGCTTCCAAGGTATATTTGATTTAAATAAAGTTCCAAAATTCGCTCTTTTGATAGTGCTCGTTCTATCCTAAAAGCTAGTATTGCTTCTTTAATTTTTCTATTTAAGCTTACTTCATTTGTTAGTAGAAAATTTTTTGCAACTTGCTGAGTGATTGTTGATGCTCCTTCTAATCTTTTTGACGAAATTATATTTGAAATATTATTGATTGTTGCTCTTAAAACACCTTTTGCATCAACGCCAGGATGAGAAAAAAAATTTTTATCTTCAGCAGATAAAAATGAATAAATTACTTTTTTTGGAATTGCGTTATAAGGAATAAATATTCTTTTTTCTTTAGAAAAATCTGCAACTAGTTCACCATTTCCAGAGTATACTTTGCTAGAGACTGGAGGTTTGTAGTTTTTCAAAAATTTATAATCAGGAATCTTATTAGAATAATTCAAAAGGATACTAAAAATGATAATAGTTAAAATTAAAAGGAAACTTGCTAAAATTAACAATATATTTTTTAAAAACTTATTCATTTTATTTCCATTATATCTAGGAATTTGTTAAAGATAAGGCATTAGAATTAAACAAAATTTATATAAAAAAAGTGAAACAATTAATCAAAATATTATGGAAAAAAATTTATACATTGATGCCTCGCATCCAAATGAAACTAGAGTTGTTCTACAATCTGAAGACAACATTGAAGATTATGAGTACGAAGGTTTAAAAAATAATTTAATTAAGAACAATATTTACCTTGGAAAAGTAAGCAGGATAGAACCATCACTTCAAGCAGCATTTATCGATTTTGGAAGAGAGCGACATGGTTTCTTATCATTTAATGATATACAATCTGATTATTATCAAATTCCAAAAAGTGATTTAGAGAAAATTAAAGAAGAAGAAGAAAGATTAAGAGAAGAATTATCAAAACAAGTAGAAGCAAAAGAAGAAGAAAACATTGCCCAAGGAAAACTTGAAATCGATGATCCTGTAGAAAAGGAAATATCTGAAGAAGTTAATAATTCAGAGTCCTTAGATGAAAAGGAGTCGGTAGATGAAGAGAAAGAAAATAAAAAGAAAAATAAATTTAAAAATAAAAGATATAAAATTCAAGAAGTTATAAAACCAAATCAAGTTATTCTTGTACAGGTAATTAAAGATGAGAGAGGTCAAAAAGGTGCTGCTTTAAGTACTTTTATTTCAATCGCTGGAAAGTATATTGTTTTAATGCCAAACACACCAAAAGGTGGGGGCATCTCCAGAAAAATATTTAATCCTTCAGATAGAAAAAAAATTAGAACTATTTTAAACGAAGTAGAAATTCCAAAAGAAATGGGTCTAATTGTAAGAACTGCAGGATGTAATAAAACTAGAAATGAAATTAACAACGATTTATCAACATTGATAAATAATTGGGGTCAGATAAAAGATACAGCCATTAATGCTATAGCACCTGCTCTGATTCATCAAGAAAGTGAAATCATCAAAAGAACTATAAGAGATATGTTTGATGATAATACCAAAAATATTATTATTGAAGGCAATGAAGGTTATAAAAAGGCACAAGCTTTTATGAAAATGACAATGCCCTCGTCAGTTAAAAAAATAAAAAAGTATAGAGGCAAAGTTCCACTATTCATTGAAAAAAACATTGAACAGAAACTTAATCAAATATTTGATTCTGAAGTAAAACTTAAATCAGGTGGCTATTTGGTAATTAACCCAACAGAGGCGTTAGTATCAATAGATATTAACTCTGGAAGCTCAATAAGAGGTAAAAATATTGAAAGTACAGCATTAGATACAAATATTGAAGCAGCCGAAGAGATTGCTAGACAAATAAAAATAAGAGATTTATCAGGCTTAATTATAATTGATTTTATAGATATGCTCAATTATGGAAATAGAAGACTCGTTGAAAGAAAACTTAAAGAAAAATGCAGAACAGATAGAGCTCGTATCCAATTAGGAAGAATAAGTAATTTTGGTCTTCTAGAAATGTCAAGACAAAGACTTAGAGAAAGTGCGATTAAATGGAAAGTAACTCTTACAGATGAATCGTTTGCCCAAAAACTCTTGAAAATCGTTGAATTAAAAGCTGTAGTCAATAAAGCTAAATTTGTTGAGTTAAAAGTTTGCAAAAAAATTTCAGATTTTTTAAAAGAAAATTTTGTAGATGATCTTACATATTTTGAGAAAAAAAATAAAATGAAGATAGATATAATTAGTGATGTATCTCTTATAATACCTGAGTATATAATTAACTTTCAAAATAAAACCAAAAAAACGATCGAGCTAGTCGAATACTTTGAAAAATTAAAAAGTATAAAGCAACAAAGTAAGGAAGATAAGATTACTGAAAAAAAGGTTATAAAAAAGTTTAAAAAAAAAACTTTTAACAAAAAGAAATATTTTAAAAAAAAAACTAAATAATGCCTTTTATAGGTGAAGACGGATTGCCCATCAATCGTTTTTCTATTCTGCCTGAATGATAAGACTGTCTGCCTGAAATAACTGCATTTTTAAATGCTAGAGCCATATCAAAAGGTTTTTTTGCTTTTGCAATAGCTGTATTAACTAATACTCCATCACAACCTAATTCCATAGCGATTGTTGCATCAGATGCTTGCCCTAAACCAGCATCTATAATTAAAGGAAGCTTAGTTTGTTTTCTTATTATTTGAATATTAATTTTATTTTGAATCCCAAGACCTGATCCTATTGGAGCTGCTAAAGGCATAATGGCAGCTGCTCCTGCATTTTCAAGACGCTTTGCCATTAATGGATCATCACTACAATAAACCATAACTTTAAATCCCTCTTTAGTTAGAACTTCTGTTGATTTTAAAGTTTCAATCATGTCTGGAAATAAATTTTGTTTATCGCCCAATACTTCCAATTTAACTAATTTCCATCCACCTATTTCCCTTGCTAGCCTTAATGTTCTCAAAGCGTCTTGTGAATTAAAACATCCAGCTGTATTTGGTAAATATGTAATTTTTTTAGGATTTATGTAATCCATTAGAAGAGGTTTTTTTTTATCTGTAATATTTACTCTTCTTACAGCCACAGTTACAATTTCAGCACCAGATAAATTAATTGCTTTAGCACATTCAGTCATACTTTTGTATTTTCCAGTGCCTACTATTAATCTTGAAGTAAATTTTTTTTTTGCGATTATAAGTTTGTCATTTTTCAATTTAACCTCCTCCAATAAAATGGACTATTTCAATATTATCTTTTTTTTTAAGATATATTTTATGTATATTTTTTTTATTTATTATTTCCTGATTAAGTTCAATTGCTACCTTTTTGAGGGGAATTTTAAGATTATTAACTAAAACTGATAGTTTATAATTATCAGGAATAATTTTTACTTTACCATTTACTCTAATTTTTATTTTTTTTATTTTTTTCATCGTATATAAATGCTGAATGAATAATAAAATAATTATTATTAATGGTCCAAATCTTAATCTATTAGGAGAAAGAGAACAATCACAATATGGATCAACAACTTTTAAAGATTTAAAAGAAAATTGTTTAAAAAAAGCAAATGAGATAGGAATTAAATTAGAATTTGCACAATCAAATATAGAGGGTGAATTGGTAAATATAATACAAGATTCAAGGAAAAATTATGACGGAATTATAATTAATGCTGCTGGCTTTACACATACATCTGTAGCGATAAGAGATGCCCTTGATTTATTTAAAAAACCAATAATTGAACTGCATATTTCAAATATTTACAAAAGAGAGGAATTTAGACATAAATCCCTTATAAGTGATATTGCTACAGGAGGTATTTTTGGTTTAGGAGCTGAGGGTTATATTTTAGCCATAATTTCAATACAAAAGATCTTACAAAATGAAAATTAATAAAAGTATTATTAAAGAATTAAGCGAATACTTAAAAGAATTTAATCTTACAGAAATTGAGATTACAGAAAAAGATACTAAAATCAAAGTATCAAAAAATAATTTATCTATAAATAATCAACCACCAATTGCCTCTTCTAATGAAACTTCTAAAACTGAAAATTTATCAAGTAAAAGTAATATTAAAAGTGGAATAGAGATTACTTCGCCTATTATTGGTACAGCATATCATTCACCAGAACCAGGTGCAAAAAAATTTGTTGAGGTAGGTAAAAAAATTAAAAAAGGTGATACTATAATGATTGTAGAAGCTATGAAAACCATGAATCATATTCCTTCTACTGCTGACGGTACTGTAAAAGAAGTTTGTGTCGACGATGGTCAGCCAGTTGAATTTGGTCAAACTATTATTATTCTAGAATAAAAACAATGTTTAAAAAGATTTTAATTGCTAACCGTGGGGAAATTGCAGTTAGAATTATTCGAGCATGCAAAGAATGGGGAATCGAAACTGTTGCAGTTCATTCTGATGTTGATAGAGAAAGTATGCATGTAAGAATGGCAGATGAAAGTGTTTGTATTGGTTCACATCAGCCAGCAAATAGTTATTTAAATATTCCAGCTTTAATGTCAGCAATTGAACTCACAAATGCTGAAGCAGTACATCCTGGTTATGGTTTTTTATCAGAAAATGCTAATTTTGCCAAAATACTTGAAGAAAATAAAATTAAATTTATTGGAGCTTCCTCTAAATTAATCGAAATGATGGGAGATAAAATACAAGCAAAAAAAATCGCTAAGGAAAATGGTTTACCAGTAATTGAAGGTTCAGAAGGTGGTGTTAAAGATATAAATGAAGCAAAAGAATTGTGTAAAAAAATTGGATTTCCTGTTCTAATAAAAGCCTCAGGCGGTGGTGGTGGAAAAGGTATGAAGATTGTATATAAAAATGATGAATTTGAAAATTTATTCTCTACAGCTAAGTTAGAGGCTCAAAAATATTTTGGAAATGATGAGGTGTATATAGAAAAATTCTTTCAAAATCCAAGACACATTGAGGTTCAAATTTTAGCTGGAAAAAATAGAGTTGTTCATTTACATGAAAGAGACTGTTCTGTTCAAAGAAGGCATCAAAAATTAATTGAGGAAACGCCTAGCCCGGTTTTAAATGATAATATAAGAAAAGATCTTTTTGAAAAAACTGTAAACATGGTTTCTAAAATTGGTTACATGGGAGCTGGAACAGTTGAGTTTATTTATGAAGATGGAAAATTTTATTTCCTTGAAATGAATACTAGAGTACAAGTTGAGCATCCAGTTACAGAAATGGTGACAGGAATAGATATTATAAAAGAGCAAATTTCAATTGCTTTTACTGGTGAAACTGCTTTAAAACAAAATGATGTTAGTCCAAGGGGTCATGCAATTGAGTGTAGAATTAATGCTGAAGATGCTAGTAAAAATTTTCAGCCTTCTCCAGGAATTATTGGAATGTGTCACCAACCATCAGGCTTTAGAACACGAGTAGATGGTGCAATATTTCAAGGTTACAAAGTAACTCCTTATTACGATAGTATGATATGTAAATTAATCTGTCATGGAAGAAATCGAACTGAAGCTATCCAAAGAATGAACCGATCATTAGATGAGTTTGTAATAGAAGGTATTACAACAACTATCCCTCTTCATAAAAAAATTTTAAACCATAAAAAATTTATAGACTCTGACTTTAATGTAGGTTGGCTTGATAGAGATACTATTGTCTAATAGCAATCAACTAACCAAATATCATAAACAGGATGATCAAATGGAACTATAGATGGGCTTGAAGAAAACATCCATCCGTTAAAAACAAATACTTCATCATTTTTTTTATTTGTTAAATCTCTTACTTGTACATATGCAACAATTTCAGGATCATCATCAAACTCTGAATTTTTACATTTTAAACTTTTTATAGATAGATCTTTAAATTTAATTAGTTCGGTATTTTTAATCTTAAGTAGTGTATTCTTAGAACTTATCTTGTCTAATACTTTAAATTCTGTATATGAGCCCTCAAGTTTATTATCTGAAACAGATTTACTAATAAAAATAAAATATACCAAGAAAACAAATAAAATTGTAAGAAATTTACTCTTTCCAACTTGAATATTTTTTTTTATTACCATCTTTATTTTTATTTGGATAATATGCTTCTTCAGTACCAGTTAAATTTGACTGATGAGGTTTTTGCCAACTGTATTTTTCAAAATTATGATCTTTTTCAATTTTATTTTTAGTATGATGTATCCAAGAAAACCATTCCACTGGTATTTTTGATGCGTCAATTGTATCTGCATAAATAACCCATCTTTTTCCATTTTTACTTTCGTAATACTTATTTCCCATTGTGTCACTTCCAACAAGTTTACCAAAAAAAATAGTTTTTAATTTTGTACCAAATGTCTCCTGATTCCACCAGGTGAAAATTTTTTTAAAAAGTGTCAACATAAAAATTAATTTTTTATTCAATTAAAAATTGTAAAATTTAAATTAGACTAAAATATGATTTTGTATATAAATAAATTGTCTGACTTGAGATTCAATAAATTTAAAAAGAGGAAAAATGGCAAAATATTTAGTTGAGACTTATTATACGTGCACTTTTAAAGTAAATCATTACTTAGATGATATTAATGAAAAAGAGTTAAAAAATCTTGAAAAAAGAGACGATGGAAAATTTGAAGTTCTAGATCTTAAATTAGATAATCGTAAAACAAAAAGTTTAGATCCTAATAACAATAAAGTTATTGACACAAAAAAAGTGGAGATTGTGAATGAAAAAAATCAAACCACAATGAATAATAAGGAAAAAATAATTTCCAATTTAAATAATACTTCAGAAAAAAATGGAAGAAGATTTAGTATGCCTGATAGAAGAAAAGGATACATACAAAAAGCTACTATTGGAGATCATAAAGTTTATCTACACACTGGAGAATATGAAGATGGAAAAATTGGGGAAATTTTTATTGACACAAGTAAAGAAGGTGAATTGGTTAAAGCTTTAATGAATAATTTTGCGATAGCAGTATCACTAGGTCTTCAATACGGTGTTCCTCTAGATGAATTTATCAATGCTTTTGTTGGAACAAAATTTGAGCCTTCCGGTAAAGTTCATGGAAATGATAGAATATTAAGTGCAAGTTCAATGTTGGATTATATTTTTAGAGAGCTAGCAATTTCTTATCAAAATAGAGAAGATTTGGCTCACACACCCTCAATTGGTGATAATGATAATAACACAGAAGAACAAAACTCCGAAGATCAAAATCAATTACTAAAAATTGTAAAAGATATAACAAGCAAAGGTTTTGTTAGAAATAATTACAAAAAAAACCTTGTAGATCTTTCAGATGTTAAAATAAGTTTAAAAGGTAAAAAGTAATTTTATTTTTTAGGTTTTATAGATAGGTTGAGTTCTTTTAGTTGTTCATCTGAAACACTTGATGGTGCATTCATCATCAAATCTTGAGCATTTTGGTTCATTGGAAACATTGTCACTTCCCTAATATTTTTTTCATTTGCTAATAACATTATTATTCTATCTATTCCTGGAGCTATACCTCCATGTGGTGGAGCCCCATAACTTAATGCATTTATCATTCCACTGAATTTTTCATCCACTTGAGTCTTGTCATATCCCGCTATTGAAAAAAGTTTGTACATAAGTTCAGGTTTATGATTTCTTATAGCTCCAGACGAAAGTTCTATACCATTACAAACTATATCATATTGATAAGCTAATATGTCTAGAGGGTTTTCAAAATCTTTTTCACCTAAGTCTCCCTGAGGCATTGAAAAAGGATTATGGCTAAACTTGACCTTATTTGTCATCTCATCTCTTTCAAACATTGGGTAGTCAACTATCCAACAAAATGCAAAAATATTTTCTTCAATTAAATCTAATTCATTAGCAATTTTATCTCTAGCTAAAGCAGTAATTTTCTCTAAATCACTTTGTTTACCACAAGCCATGAAAATACTGTCACCTACTTTAGAATTAGTTTTTTTCATTATTTCCAATAATGATTCTTTAGAAAAAAATTTCCCTATTGGTCCTTTAGCAGAGAGATCTTTATCATTTTCAAATGTAAAATAGGCTAAACCAGAAGCTCCTTGTTCTTTAGCCCATTTATCAATACCATCAAAAAAACTTCTTGGTTTATCTTTTGTATTCTTAGTTGAAATACATCTAACCTTAGAACCTGATTTTACAAGCTTCTTAAAAATCTCAAACTTAACGTCATCTCTTATAAAAATTTCAGATATATCTTGAATTATTAATGGGTTTCTAAGATCAGGTTTGTCAGTTCCATATTTAAGCATTGCCTGAGAATAAGGAATTCTTGGAAATTTATCATAAAGTAATCTTTTACTTGAAAATTTTTTAAATGTATTAACCATCAACTTTTCAACTACATTGAAAACATCCTCTTGTTCAACAAAAGACATTTCTAAATCTAATTGATAAAATTCACCTGGACTTCTATCTGCTCTAGCATCTTCATCTCTAAAACATGGTGCAATTTGAAAATATTTATCAAACCCAGATACCATAATTAATTGTTTGAATTGTTGAGGAGCTTGCGGCAGTGCATAAAATTTTCCAGGGTTTAATCTACTTGGAACAAGAAAATCTCTTGCTCCTTCTGGACTTGACGAGGTTAATATTGGGGTTTGAAATTCCAAAAAATCTAATTTTGTCATTTCATTCCTAATATAAGAAATAACTTTAGATCTTAAAATTATATTTTCATGAATTTTTTTTCTTCTTAAATCTAAAAACCTATATTTTAATCTAATTTCTTCAGCATACTCTTGATCACTAAATACAGGCATTGGCAATTCCTTACAGGTACCTAATATTTGAAATTTATTTATTACAACTTCAATTTCACCTGTTTCTATCTCTTTATTAACTGTTTCAATTGAACGACTAACTACTTTTCCTTGTATCTTAATAACTGTTTCTAGCTGTGTCTTTTCTAACTCTAAAAAATTTTTATTTTCTTTATCTATAATACACTGCGTAATTCCATAGTTATCTCTAAGATCAATGAATAAAAGATTTCCATGATCTCTTTTCTTATTAATCCATCCTGATATAGAAATTTCTTTATTAATATCCTCTTTTCTTAATTCTTTGCAGTTGTGAGTTCTATATTTATTCAATTATTCTCCTAAAGCTTCTTTAATTATCTTAAAATCAATTGGCTTTTTTCTTTTTAAACTAATTTCGTCGATTTTATATATAAAATCAAAAATTTTGCCATATGATCTATGAATTCTTTTAATAATAAAATCTACTAATTTTTTATCTATTGATATTTGTCGATCAGATAGGTTTTTCAATATTAATGCAAACATAAGATCATCTTCTGGTTTTTCTATAGCAGATAATAGAAAATTTTTAGATCTAGAATTTAAATCTTCTAATTTATATGAAAAATCAACAATAGGTTTTAACGAAGTTACAACTAAAAATTTATTATCCTGATCAATAATATTTAATAAAGTAAAAAATAAATTTTCATTAATTTTTTCATTAAGGTTTTCTATAACAATATTTTCATAAATTTTTATCTTTTTTAAAGTTTCATTATTAATTTCACTAGCTTCAAACTTAGTTCCTTTGAATTTCTCTAAAAAAATATTTATTAAGTGTGTTTTTCCTGAAAATTTTTCTCCAACTAAATTTACAAAATTTTTTTCCCATTTTGGCCATTTATTTAATAGTTTAAAAGGATGTTCATTACTCTTGGATACATAAAAATCCTGATCTCTAAAATTTTGCTCATAATCAAATTTTAAAATTAATTGATTCAAATTCTTCATTTTATATGCCACACTTTATTTTGAGTTATAAAATCATAATTATTTTTTTTCATAAGCTCTAAAAAATTATCAGGAGATCCATTAAAAATGATTTTGTAAGTATTTTTTTTGTTATTAATTTTATAAATATAGAAATTATATATAAAATCTAAATTATTTAATGTTTTTTCAAATTTAGAAATTTTTAAATTATCAGAATTGTCTA
>CABYXQ010000009.1 GCA_902522915.1 uncultured Pelagibacteraceae bacterium
TGAAATTATTGGATCTGCCCATAATCATAAAGAGATTAAAAATAAAGAATTACAAAAAGTAAATAAAATATTTTTGTCTTCTTTATTCAAAAAAAATAAAAATTATTTAGGCATTAATAAGTTCAAATTATTATCGAATTTAACAAAAAAAAAAGTAGTAATTTTAGGTGGAATTTCAAAAAAAAATATAAAGCTAACTAAGCTTTTAAATAGTTTCGAATTTGCTGGAATATCATATTTTGAATAAAAAAAAGGCCCCTAAAAAGGGGCCCTTTTATAATTTAAATCTAAACTAAATTAGAATGCAAATGAAGCTGACAAAGCCCATCTTTCCTGATCACCAGTAGTTGATGTCTCAGTATTGCTGTTACCTTGTCCAGTAGTTTCATATCTGTTAGCAGAAAGAGTAACGCCACCAGTAGTATAACTTATACCAACACCTGTTACTTCTTCATCAACAGATTGTGCTTCTGTTTCGATAGTATCTACACCGTAAGTCACTGACATATCATCAGATACTGTGTAAGCAAGTTGCCATGACTCAACTGTTTCATCAATTGAAGCCGCAGCATCGTAGCTACTTTCAGTTTGAGATATAGCTGCAGTGAAAGATCCAATAGCGTATGAAGCTTTAAAAGTATCGTGATCTTGTTCTGAACCAACTGTGTTAGTTTCACCTGTACCATAACTTACTGATAAACCTTCAACACCTGCGTATGTTAACGCCCATGATGTTGCTGTTGAACCACCAGCTCCTCCTGGAGACATTGATGCAGTAACAGTTAAGTCATCCATGATTGATGGAAGTGTGTAAAACAAACTATTGTTTCCAGCTTCTGCAGATCTTACAGCAGTTATGTTTTGACCATTATTCCATAAGTCACCAGCAGCAGTAGTATCTATAGCTGATTGAGCTGAAGATCCACCTTCACCAGAAAACTTTAAAGTTCCTAATGAATCTGAACTGATAGTTACAGAGTGACTGTCAAATGGACCACTTGATGTTACAGTGTCATCACCTTGGTCTAATACGAAAGATAATGATACATTCATACCATTGTCTAACTCACCTGAACCAGAGAAAGTTAACTGATTTCCCATTGTCCAAGACTTACCAGAAGCAGTTTTTGAAGTATTTTTTAAACCAATACTAGCGCCTCCAGATACAGACATAGAGCCTGCGTATGCAGATGTAACTACAAGCGATCCCGCTAATGCAGTTAATCCTATTTTTTTAATGTTCATAATTAATTACTCCTTTAATTAATTGTTAATTATTAATAATAAACATTGCTTATTTAGCATTTTTAGTAACAATTTTTCTAAAATTAGCCTATTTTAATGAAAAAAAAGATAAGTGTTGTATTTTTACATCACTTTTATGCATATATTTTCTTATATTTTATAAAATAAGTAAAAATGTTGTATAAGCAATGAAAAAATGAATATCAAATTAATCTCAATAAAAACTATAAAAAAAATAGCGTTTTTAACTATAACTTCATTATTCCTATTAAATGCCTGTAATGGAAAGTTGCCCGGTGGCGATGCAAGAAAATTTCCTCCCGATCCAAAAGAAAGAGTAAAACAAAATCTTGAACAAGGTAAAGGTTTTAGACTAGACAATACATTTAACAAACCAAAAGGTGGTGTATTTGACTTTGCAAGCTCTAATGAATTATGGCGAGCATCTCTAGATGTTATAGATTTTATGCCATTATCATCAGTTAACTATAGTGGTGGTATTATAATTACAGATTGGTATTCAAGTGAACAAAATCTTAACGAAAGTATAAAAATTTCAATTAGATTTCTTACAAATGAAATACGATCTGATTCTTTAGATATTAAAGTCTTCAATAGGAAATGTGATAATAGTTTTATGAATTGTAAAATACAAGAAACTAATAAAGTTTTAGTAACAGAATTAAAAAAACAAATTTTAAAACAAGCAGCTATTTATGAAAAAGGAAAAAAAGATAAAAATTTTAAACCTTATAAAAATCAAAAATTTGGTATCGAATAAATTAAATTAAAATTCAATATTTAGTTCAGTGGAAAGATATAATTTTAAAGAAATTGAAATTAAGTGGCAAAAAATTTGGGAAAATAAAAAAAAATTCTCTGCTAAAATAGATAAGTCAAAAAAAAAATTTTACTGCCTAGAAATGTTCCCATACCCTTCTGGAAAGATTCATATGGGGCACGTAAGAAACTACACAATTGGAGATGTGCTAGCAAGATACAAAACTCTACAGGGATATAATGTTCTTCATCCTATGGGATGGGACTCTTTTGGGATGCCTGCAGAAAATGCTGCTAAGCAAAATAATTTAGACCCAAAAACTTGGACAGAGTCAAATATTTCCAAAATGAAAACTCAATTAAAAAAGCTTGGCCTTTCAATTGATTGGGATAGAGAAATTTCTACTTGTTCTGAAGATTATTATAAACACCAACAAACCTTTTTTTTAGAATTATTTGAAAAAAAATTAGTTTATAGAAAAGAAAATTATGTTAATTGGGATCCTATAGATGAAACTGTCCTTGCGAATGAACAAGTTATAGATGGTAAGGGCTGGCGGTCCGGTGCAATTGTAGAAAGAAAAAAATTAAATCAGTGGTTTTTTAATATATCTAAATTTTCCCAAAATCTTTTAGATGGTCTAAACAAATTAGAAGCATGGCCTAATAAGGTAAAAATAATGCAAAAAAATTGGATTGGTAAATCTTTTGGATGTGAAATTGATTTTAAAATTAAGGGTGATTTACCTATAAATAATATTAAATGTTTTACAACAAGACCTGATACTCTTTTTGGTTGTTCTTTTATAGCTATTTCAGCTGACCATGAAATTTCAAAATATTTTAAAAAAAATAATGATTTTTTAAAATTTAAAGAAGAATGTTCAAAAACTGGTACTACTGAAGAAGCTATTGCTGTTGGAGAAAAAATTGGTTTTAAAACAAATCTTGTCGCTACTAACCCTTTAAATCCTGAGCATAAAGTGCCCGTTTACTTTGCTAATTTTGTGTTGATGGATTATGGCTTTGGAGCAGTTTTTGGGTGCCCTGCACATGATCAAAGAGATTTTGATTTTGCTAAAAAATATAAATTAGAAATTAAGACAGTTGTCAAACCTGAAGATAAAGATGATAGTTTTGAAGTTGAAAAAGAAGCATATCCTGGTCCAGGTATTTTAATAAATTCAGATTTTCTAAATGGGCTAGAAGCACCTAATAATTCAGTTCTTGAAACTATTAAAATTATTGAAGAAAGAAATTTAGGTAAAAAACAAATAAATTATAGATTAAAAGATTGGGGAGTATCTAGACAGAGGTATTGGGGATGTCCAATACCAATAGCATATGATGAAAATGGAAATGCTCATCCAATACCTAAATCAATGCTACCAGTAAAGCTTCCTGAGAATATAAATTTAAATGTTAAAGGCAATCCATTGGACAGTCAAAAAGATTGGAAAGAGATAATTATAGATGGAAAAAAATTAACCAGAGAAACCGATACTTTAGATACATTTGTTTGTTCATCTTGGTATTATTTAAGATTTTGTTCTGCGAGAAACTCAAATTATGGTTTTGATAAAGAAGAAATAGATTATTGGATGCCAGTAGATCAATATATTGGAGGAGTAGAACACGCTATTTTACACTTACTATATTCTAGATTTTTTATGCAAGCACTTTCATATAAAAATGAAAAATTCAATATATTAGAACCATTTGATGGTTTATTCACTCAAGGTATGGTTTGCCATGAAACGTATAAAGATGATGATGGCAATTGGGTAAGTCCAGAAGAAATAGAAACTTTAGATGGTAAAAAATACCTTATAAAGGATAAAACAAAAAAAATTAAAATTGGACCATCTGAGTCCATGTCAAAGTCAAAAAAAAATACTATAGATCCTGAAAATATTATTTCAAATTATGGAGCTGATGCTGCGAGATTATTTATTTTATCAGATAGTCCACCAGAAAAAGATGTTCAATGGTCAGAAGAAGGTATTATATCATCTTTTAAATTTATTCAAAAACTCTGGAACTTAAATACAAGAATTTTTGAAGAAATAAAAAAAGATCATATAAATGATGATGATTATGAAATTGAAAAATATACTAATAAATTTATAAAAAAAATAACTGATAACCTTGAAAACTTTAGTTACAATAAAATTGTAGCTAATTTACATGAAGTATATTCATTTTTATTTAAAGAAATTAATAAAAAATATAAAAAGAGCACACTAATTAATAACTATCAAAAAATTTTAATAACAATAAACCCTATTATTCCTCATTTTTCTGATGAGTGTCTAGAGTTGATAAAAGCAAAAAAAATTGAGTGGCCAAAATATGATGAGTCAATGTTAATAGAAAATATAATAAAAATTGTAATTCAAATAAATGGCAAAAAAAGAGCGTTAATTGAATCAAAACCCAATGTATCAGAGGAAAATTTATTTGTAATAATTAATAAAAATGAAACATTATCTAAATATTTAAAACAAAAAAAAATAAAAAGAAAAATTTATATTAAAGATAAATTGATGAACATAATAATTTAAATGATTAAAAAAATTTATCCTCTATTAATAATTTTAATACTTACGAGTTGTGGATATGTCCCAATATATAATAGCCCTGATAAAAGTGATTATAAAATTAACATAATTGAAAAAAGTGGTGACAGGTTAATAAATAATTTAATAGTTTCTGAAATTAAAGCTATTTCTAATTCTCAATCTAATGCAATATTTAATTTAAAAGTTAACACTGTTTTTGAAAAAATAATTGTTTCAAAAAATGCGAAGGGAACTGTTTCAGATTATCAACTGATACTAAGATCAAATTTTGTAATAAAAAAAGGAGATAAGAGCGAGACAATTTCTTTTGTAGAAAAACAAAATATTAAAAATACTTCAGATATTTTTGAACAGAGCAATTATGAAAATACAATTAAAAGAAACTTTGTAATTTCCCTAGTAAGGAAATTAAATTTAGAATTACTTACAAGACAATGATTTTTAAAGCTTATGAAACAAAAAAAATAAATATTGATAAAAATAAGATCATATTGTTTTATGGAGAGAATCAGGGAGCTAAAGAAGATGAAATTTCAAAATTACTATTAAAAAATAAAGATAAAAGCCTATCAAAATATGATGAAAAACAAATCTTAGATGATCCTACAATTTTCTATAATGAAATATTATCTAAATCACTATTTGAAAATAAAAAAATAATTATTATTAATTATGCAACAGATAAATTAAATAAAATTATCGAGGAAATATCTGAAACAGAGATTAACGATATATCTATTATAATTAATTCAAGTTTATTAGAAAAAAAATCTAAATTAAGAAACTTATTTGAAAAAAATAAAAAATTAATATGTGTAGCTTTTTATCCTGACACCCCTGAAATTTTATCAAAAATAACATATGATTTTATTAGGGAAAAAAATATTCCAATTTCACGAGAGAATATAAACCTAATTATTAATAAATGTAATGGTGATAGAGGTATTTTGAAAAATGAATTAGATAAAATTTATTTTTTTTCTCAAAACAAAAAGAAAATATCAGCTGAAAACATTTTAAAATTAATAAATTTAATTGAAAACTATAGTATTTCAGAACTTGTAGATAATTGTTTGGCTAAAAACCATAAAAGAACACTTCATATTCTGAATGAAAACAATTTCAACAGCGAAGACTGTATTGTAATAACCAGAACATTTTTAGGTAAACTTAAAAAAATATTAAAATTATCCAAAGATTATCAGGAAAATAGAGATTTAAGTAAAACTATATCTAATGCGAAACCTCCAATATTTTGGAAAGACAAAGAGATTGTAAAACAACAAGTTAATAAGTTAGATCCTGCTGAAATTATTAAATTAATTATTAAAATTAATGAGATAGAGCTTCAAATTAAAAAAAATAATTCAAACTCCATAAATATAGTTTCTGATTTTATTTTAAATCAATCTTTAGCTACAAATTAAACTAATAGTGATTTTTAATTATATCGATTATTTTATTTAATTGATCTAATTCTTTATACTCAAAGGTAATTTTGCCCTTATTATTTTTTTTATTTTTGATCTCTACATTTAAACCAATTTTATTTAATATAGAAAGTTCTAAATGCATTATATTTGCATCTTTTGTTTTCCCGAGTTTTTGTTTTTTATTTTTAAATAACTTTACAAAATTTTCAGATTGCCGTACTGAAAGTTTTTTTTCAATTATTTTATTAGCAACAAAGCTCGCATTTTCTAACCCAACCAAAATTTTTGCATGACCTGCAGTTAATTTTTGAGTTTCAATTAATTTTACAACTTCGGCAGGTAAACTTAGGAGCCTTAAAGAATTAGTTATATGGCTTCTACTTTTACCAATAAATTTTGATACTTTTTCTTGATCATAAGAAAATTCATCTATTAATTTTTTATAACCTTGTGCTTCTTCAAGTGGATTTAAATCTTGCCTTTGAACATTCTCAACAATTGCAAATTCTAAAGATTTTAGATCATCCGCTTCTGTGATTACTACAGGGACATCATGTAGACCGGCTCTTTGTGCGGCAAGCCATCTTCTCTCACCTGCGATTATTTCAAATTTTAATTTATCGTTGTTTGATTTTCGAACTATAATTGGCTGTATCATGCCTCTTTCTTTAATTGAATTTGTCAGATCTTCTAAACCACCTTCGTCAAATATTTTTCTTGGTTGATATTTGTTTGGTATTAAATCACTTATTGATAATTGATTTTTTTGAGTCTCCACTTTAGTTTCACCAATAAGTGATGATAATCCCCTTCCTAAACCCTTTTTAATTTTATCCATTAAGCAGCACTCCCTATTGTTGACTCTTGATTTATAAATTCATCAGTAAAACTAAAGTATGATTTGCTTCCAGGACATGATTTGTCATAAATTAAAACTGGAATACCATGTGATGGCGCTTCGGATAATCTTACATTCCTTGGTATCACAGTTGAATAAACTTTTTCTCTAAAATAATCCCTTGCTTCTTTCTCCACTTGTGATGAAAGTTTATTTCTTTTGTCATACATCGTTAATAGGATGCCTCTAATTTTTAAATCTGGATTTAAACTTACTTTTATTCTTTCAATTGTTTTCATAAGCTGCGTTAAACCCTCTAGAGCAAAAAATTCTGTCTGCAAAGGCACTAATAATGAGCTGGAGCACACCAGCGCCATAATTGTTAATAGGCTCAAAGATGGTGGGCAATCAATTAGAACATAATCATAGGATCTTCCAGAATTGTTTAAATATGCGGATAATTTAGCTTTTAATATGAATGCTCTATTACTGTCATCTGCGGTTTCTACCTCTAGTCCGGATAGATCTACATTAGAAGTAATAATATCTAAATTTTCAAACTGTGTCTTCTTAATCACCACACTTATCTCTTTAGTTCCGTTCAATACACCATAAATTGTATCACTTGAATTATCTATATTAGATAATCCAAGCCCTGTGGTTGCATTCCCTTGTGGATCTAAATCAATAACTAAAATTTTTTTATTCAATTGAGATAAACCTGCAGCAAGATTTATAACAGTAGTTGTTTTTCCCACCCCACCCTTTTGATTTATGACGGATACAATTTTCATTTAATTTTTTTTGTCTTTTTTTTTTATATTTTTTATATTTAATAAAAAAGATTCTTCGTTTGTTAAGCTTTTTTTTTCTTCGTACTCTAACTTCCAATTATTTTTTGAATTTTCAAATATTTTTTTTCCTTTCTTGCCCATAAAAAAAATTAAATTTTTATATTTAGAGAAATTTTCATAAACTAAGTCCAAAACTATTGGCATTGGTTTAAAAGCTCTCGACATAATCGTTCCTGTTTCCAAATTTTTAATTTCAAAAATATTTTTTTGAAAAACTTTTGTATTTAAATTTAATTTTTTTGAAACTTCTTTTAAAAAATGGCTTTTATGGTAGCTTTTTTCATACAGATTCACATTCATATTATTTTTCATGTTTTTTAGTATTATTGCTACTATAATACCAGGCATTCCCCCTCCAGATCCTAAATCTGTAGTTGTATTGCTATTAAAGTCAACAAAATCAATTATTTGTGCTGAATCTATAATATGTCGGTCAATTATAGCCTTTTTTGATGCTGTATTTTGGCTGATTATGTTAATTTTTTTATTTTTTTCAAGGATCATGGATATATAGTTTTCAAAGTCTAAAAATGTTTCACGTGAAACTTTTAAGTCCTTGAGTTTAGAGTATGAATTTAAAATTTCTTGGTCCATTAAGCTATATGCTTAATAGACTTTCTTTTGACATGTGACAACAAAATATATACAGCAGCTGGAGTAATTCCATCAATTCTTAGGGCTTGACCCATGGTTTTTGGCTTTATCTCCTTAAATTTAGCCTTTACCTCATTAGAAAGTCCTGACAGACCGTCATAATTAATTTTGTCTGGAATTATAAGGTTTTCATCTCTTTTAAAGGCTAAAATATCAGCTTTTTGTTTTTTTAAATAACCTCTATAATGAGCATTAATCTCGACCTGCTCATCTATTTCATTACTAAAGTACGGTATATCAGGCCAAATTTCTCTAATTTTATTCATATCTACTCCTTTTTGAGTTAATATTTCATTAGAAGATCTTAAAATTCCATCTTTCGCAATTTTTATCCCTAATTTATCTGCTTTATTTGGAGAAATGGTAGATTTAGTCATTTTTACACTAATTTGGTTAATTTTATCAAATTTATCTAAATAAATAGATTTTCTTAAATCACTAATTAATCCTATCTCTATACCTTTTTTAGTTAATCTTTGGTCCGCATTATCAGATCTGAGGCTTAGTCGATACTCTGCTCTAGATGTGAACATCCGATATGGTTCAGCAACACCTTTGGTCACTAAATCGTCTATCATTACTCCTATGTAAGCATCAGATCTATCAAGTATGAAAGGCTCTAATTTTTTAATAGATAGAGCAGCATTTATTCCTGCTATAAGACCTTGAGCTGCTGCTTCCTCATATCCTGTTGTTCCATTAATCTGCCCAGCTAGGTAAAGGTTGCTGATTTTCTTTGTCTCAAGTGTTAAAAACAGCTCCCTAGGATCTATATAGTCATATTCTATAGCATACCCTGGCCTAATAATAGAAACATTTTCTAAACCATTGATATTATTACATATTTCTTGTTGTATATTTGCTGGAAGAGATGTAGAGATACCATTTGGGTAAATTGTATGATCATTTAGCCCTTCTGGCTCTAAAAATATCTGGTGTCTAACTTTATCAGCAAATTTTATTATCTTGTCTTCTATAGATGGACAGTATCTGGGTCCAACACCTTTTATGCTGCCAGAATACATGGCACTTTTAGATAAATTTTTTTCAATAATCTTATGAACCTTGTCATTAGTATAAGTCATACGACATGAAACTTGTTTGTTAATATTTTTTTTAGTTAAGAAAGAAAAAAAATAAGGATCATCATCTGCGAACTGTTCTTCTAAATTTTCATAATTAATTGTTCTTGAATCAAGTCGGGGAGGAGTTCCTGTTTTTAATCTTCCTATTTTAAAATTATATTTTTCTAATTGTTCACTTAATCCTGTTGAAGGTTTCTCGTCATATCTTCCAGCTGGCGTTCTTTCATCACCTATATGTATCAAACCATTTAAAAAAGTGCCCGTCGTTAGTATTAACTTAGAACATAAAACCTTTTTACCTTGTTTAGTTTGAAATCCATTTATAGTATTTTCTTTAAAAATAAACTTTATTACTGGATCTGAAAAAATGCTTAAATTACAGTAGTTTACAAGTTTTTCTTGCATATATTTACGGTATAATGATCTATCAGATTGAGTTCTTGGTCCTCTTACAGCTGGACCTCTACTTCTGTTTAATAATCTAAATTGTATTCCTGATTTGTCTGCAACTTCACCCATTACACCGTCAAGGGCGTCTATCTCTCTTACTAAATGACCTTTACCCAAACCACCTATTGCTGGGTTACAAGACATCTCACCGATGGTTTCTATTTTATGAGTAAATAGGGCGGTGCTAACTCCTAGACGAGCTGATGCTGCTGCAGCTTCGCATCCAGCGTGACCACCTCCAATTACAACTACATCAAATGACAAATCATTTTTCATAAAGTGAATTTATAGGTGATTAAATAATTTACAAGATAGGCTTAATTTTTTGCAAATAAGTAAGAATTATCAACGTTTTTTATTAAAAAATTGCAAAAAAACCAGCAAAATCGGGTTTTACTTGCCAATACAAAAATCGTTGAAAATACTGCCTAATATCTCCTCTACATCAACTTTTCCAACAATCATCCCTAAATGTCTAGTGGCTAATCGTAAATCCTCTGCAGCTTTATCAAAATCCTCTATTTCTTTTTTCTCATTAAAATTTTTTAAATGATCTAAACACTGTTCCAAATGTTGCCTGTGTCTTTCCCTGGTAATTAAAATATCATCGCTTGTAATAAATTTATTTTTTAAATTATTTTTTATTTTTGAAATTAATTCTTCAATATTTTGATTTTCTTTAATTGAAATTAAGACATGATTTATTTTTTTTATTTCAAGATTAATATCTTTTTCTAAAAGATCAGACTTATTTATAACTAAAATTGCATTTTCATCTAATAAACCCTTCAAAACATCAGTAAAATCAAGGTTTTTAGCATCAACAACAACGAGTTTTAAATCTGCCTCTTCTGCTCTATTTAAGGATAATTTAATGCCCTTTTTTTCTATTTCGTCTTTAGAGTTCCTTATACCAGCTGTATCGGATATTATAACTGGATAACCGTCAATATTAAAATGGGTTTCGATTACATCTCTGGTGGTACCAGCAATTTCAGAAACAATCGCAACATCTCTATTAGACAAATGATTCATTAAACTAGATTTTCCAGCGTTGGTAGGTCCAAGAATTGCAATTTTAAAACCTTCTCTAATTCTCTCTCCAACTTTTTGATCATCTAGAATTTTTTCAATATTTTTTGAAACATCATCTGAACTTTTTTTAATTTCGTTTAAAATATCATTTGGCAAATCTTCATCTGGAAAATCTATTTTTGCTTCAACATGGGATAAAATTTTTAAAAGTTTTTCTCTTAAAAAATTAAATTTATCAGCTGACTTCCCTTCCATAATTTTAATTGCTTGCTGTCTTTGAATTTCGGTTTCAGAGGAAATTAAATCAGCAACACTTTCTGCTTTGAGTAAATTTATTTTGCCATTTTGAAATGCGAGCTTTGTAAACTCACCTGGTTCTGCTAAACGAAAATTTTCAATATTTGATAAAGATAAATGTAGAGCATCAATTACAGCCTTGCTTCCATGTACCTGTATTTCGGCCATATCCTCTCCTGTGTAGCTCTCAGGCCCTGGAAACCATAGTATTATACCTTCATCAATTAGCTCAGAAGTGTTGATTTTATTGATTTTTCTCAGTGTTGCCACTCTTGGTTTTGGAACCCTTTTGCCCGTTAATAATTCAATAGCTTTGGAAGTTTTTTGCCCTGAGATTCTTACAACAGCTATACCAGATATTCCAGGTCCACTTGATAAAGCATAAATTGTCATTTGAAGATTATAACTTCAAAACAAGGTACCTGTAAAACTTTAATTATAATGATTAATTGTTATGCCGGTTTATTCATTGAGTTAAAAAACTCAGAATTATTTTTTGTATCTTTTAATTTTGAATTAATAAATTCAATTGCATCCATCGTTCCCATTGGAGCAATAATTCTTCTAAGAACATTCATTTTTTGTAGATCATTTTTATCAAATAATAATTCTTCTCTTCTAGTTCCTGATTTTGTTATATCGATTGCAGGGTAAATTCTTTTGTCAGCTATTTTTCTATCAAGAACAGTTTCGCTATTTCCTGTCCCTTTAAATTCCTCAAAAATTACTTCGTCCATTCGGCTTCCAGTATCAATAAGAGCAGTTGATATAATAGTTAATGAACCTCCTTCTTCAATATTTCTAGCTGCACCAAAAAATCTTTTTGGTCTTTGAAGTGCATTTGCATCAACACCTCCAGTTAAAACTTTTCCTGAACTTGGAATAACAGCGTTATACGCTCTTCCCAATCTAGTTATTGAGTCTAATAAAATTACGACATCCTTTTTATGTTCTGTTAATCTTTTTGCCTTTTCTATAACCATCTCGGCTACAGCGACATGTCTTTGTGCGGGCTCATCAAATGTAGAGCTAATTACTTCACCTTTGACAGTTCTTTGCATATCAGTTACTTCTTCTGGACGTTCATCAATAAGCAAAACAATTAAATAACATTCTGGGTAATTTTTAGCTATTGAGTTTGCAATGCTCTGTAAAATCATTGTTTTACCAGCTTTGGGAGGTGAAATGATAATTGATCTCTGACCTTTTCCAATTGGACTAACTAAATCAATTAATCTTGGGGTTAAATCCGGTTTTTTTTGAACTTTTGCAGTTTCAACTTCCATAACCAATTGTTTATCTGGATAAAGTGGCGTTAAGTTATCAAAAGCAATTTTATGTCGTGCTTTTTCAGGTTCTTCAAAATTAATTTTACTGACTTGAAGTAAAGCAAAATATCTTTCACCTTCTTTTGGCGCTCTAACTGGACCCTCAACAGTGTCGCCAGTTCTTAAACCAAACTTTCTAATTTGATTTGGACTAACATAAATGTCATCAGGACCTGGTAAATAATTTGACTCCATTGCCCTTAAAAAACCAAATCCGTCTTGCAATAATTGTAAAACACCTGCGCCCGTAATTTCTTCTTTCTCCGCCACTTTTTTTAAAATAGCAAAAAGAATTTCCTGTTTTCTTAGGGTGCTAGCATTTTCAATACCAAGCTCTTCTGCTTGTGCAATAAGCTGTTCAGATGATTTAAGTTTTAGTTCTTGAATGTTCATGATTGTTTTTTAGATAAGGACTTATCAATTAAAGATAATATATATACTCTTTAAACTATTTCAAGACAGATAGTAAAATATTAAAAAGATATGTAAAATAAAGGGTTTTTGGCTATATTTAGTAATTATTTTTTAACTCTTCAGAAAAATCATCAACTTTTGACCAGTCTGTGAACTCGTATGACTGGGAAGTATCTGTTGGGCCTTTAGTAATAAACATAATAAACTTAATTATATATTTATCAAAAAAGTTGTAATTAGGATAATCAACCTTGCCAGCAAACACTCTTATTATATTTGGTTTCCACTTAGACATTTTTAAAAATTTATTTATATAAGGGTTCGTTTCAGCTGTATTTTTTTCTGGTTTTCTTGCAACAACATTTACTGAAAAAAAGGCGCTTTTTTTTTGATCTAAAATATTTTTATTTAAATTAATAAATTTATAAAGTTCTTTAGAGTGTTTGCCATATCTAATGCTAGCTCCAATTATAATTTTTTCAAATTTAGATAAATCAATTTTTTTGGCTTCTTCTAAGGAAAGTAGCTTTACTAAATTTCCATCATTTATAAAATTTGTTATTCTTTCACAAATTATTTTTGTATGTCCGTCTGTACTTGAATATATAATTAAAAAACTAGACATGTTTAGATAATCTTATGATTTGTTCATCACTTGTTGTGGCATTTTTTCATAAAACTTTTTATCTAACTGATATTCTATATCCTCTTTTTCTTGCGCCGAACCTTCTGCCTGTGTAAATGTATATTTTGCAAAATCTTTGCACCAATCCTCTTTGGTGTTTAAACATTCTATTGGATATATGTTACCTCCCCAATCTTTTGCTTCATTTACAAGTTCATGACCTAATTCGTCAGTAGTTTCAAGACAATCAGCAACAAAGCTTGGGGAATATATGGCAATTTCTTTTTTTCCCTCTGTAATTAATTTTTTCACCACGTTCTCAGTATAAGGGGTTATCCACTCCTCAGATCCAAAACGACTTTGAAAACTCATCATACATTGTTCGGGTGTAATATTTTTTAAATTATTTGTAATAAGACAAAAAGTTTCGTAGCAATGTCTATAATAATCATCGCCCTTGTTAACAATTCTTCTTTTTTGCATACCATGAAAAGTAATTACCAAGTTATCAATTTTTTTTCCTTTTTGCTGTAGCTCATTAATTTTAGTGTCAACCTGTCTTACAGAGTTGTCTATAAACGCATGTGTTCTATGAAAGTTTGTAATAACTTCAAAAGTTGGGATTTTAACCCTTTTAGATAATTCTTTTGCTAATGCATCTATGCCAGAGGCTATTGTGCTTTCAGAGTATTGAGGAAACATTGGTATAACCAACAATTTCGTTGCACCAACACCTTTTTTTACATCATCTTCCCAACTATCATAAACTTCATTTACATATGGTGGGGATAAGAGAAATGCATGATTCACTTCAACACGTCCCCGAGGGTCAATTTTCTTTAATTCTTCTCTAACATTGTTTGTAAAATCTCGTGTGTTGGTAATTAAAGGAAAGTTTTTCCCATCCCAAATCCTTGCGTAAAGCTTTGCAGATTTTTTCGGCCTAAAAGGTAATACAAAAAAATTTAAAATTAACTTCCATAACCATGGATTAATATCGACCACCCTTGGATCTCCTAAAAATTTTCTAAGATATTTTCTTAAAGCTTTAGTGGTTGGCTCAGCAGGAGACCCTAGCTGTACAAACACAACTTTTGTTTTTCTTTTTGGGTGTATAAATATCTGGTTCATATTAATAATTTTTTACTATTTTAACTAAATAATCAAACATATCGGGGTTTGTCTCAGGAAGCACTCCATGCCCTAGATTGAATATATATGGGTGGTCTTTAAAAATATCGAGATATTTTGAAGCTTCTCTTTTTAATGTCTCTTTATCTGTTAATAAAAATTTTGGGTCTAAACCGCCTTGTATGGGTATCTTTATATCTCTAAGTATCTTTTTAGGATCAACATTATAATCAATGCTAACAGCATCAGGTTTAACAATTTCACAAAATTTTTTATAATTTTTTATTTCTCTGGGAAAACAAATAACAGGTATATTTAAAGATTTAACATAATTAACCAAATTAAGAGTTGGTGAGTAAATATATTTGGGTAAATCTTTTTCCTTTAATAAACCTGCCCAGCTATCAAATATTTGTATTACATTTGCACCATTATCAATTTGATTCTTGATGTGTATTTTTAAAAACTTTTCTAAAATTAATAAAATTCTATCTATTAAAGAATCATTTTTAAAAAAATTTTCTTTTAGATTTTTTTTAGGAGATTTTTGATTAATAATATAAACTAATAAAGTCCACGGAGCACCGACAAAACCTATTGTATTTTTATTTTTAACTATATCGTTTACGCTTACTTTTTTAATTGCTTTATAAACTGGATAAATTTTTTGAACAAAATCAACTTCATTTAACTTTGACATTTCATCTATATTTATTTCACCAAGTTTAGGTCCAAAACCTTTTTCAAATTCAACCTTTTGATTTAAACCATATGGTAACATTAAAATATCTGAAAAAATTATAGCAGCATCCAAATTAAATCTCTTAAGTGGTTGTAAAGTTAT
The DNA here is from genome assembly GCA_902522915.1 of uncultured Pelagibacteraceae bacterium. Lineage (GTDB taxonomy): Bacteria > Pseudomonadota > Alphaproteobacteria > Pelagibacterales > Pelagibacteraceae > Pelagibacter. The sequence continues at coordinate 15,596 of CABYXQ010000009.1, forward strand.
TTCTGCAGACAACTCTTGATTTAAACACAACTTTATAAAATCATGATTTATTTTCCTGATTGCTCTAAATTCTGGTAAATATCTACCCGCCTGTCTCATAATCCATATAGGATTGATTTTAGTATTTTTCTTAACTATTACTTCGTGTAGAGGTGTCATATTAAAATAATATATATAATTATTGTATTAGTATTAAGTGATGTGAATAATGATGATTAATTTTTATTAACATTATATTAACAGTTTAATCACATCTTATGTTTAATAATATTGTTTAAAATGAAGCTTTTTATATATTTATCAAGTATCATGTATTATTATTTAAATTTGTTTAAAATTGTTAATAAAAGTCTTATTTTACAACAATTATTTAAAAAAAATTAAATTGTTAATTTCCATTAAAATAATACAAATTTATCCACAAATTATCCATGAGTAATACATATCAAATATATTTAATATCTGACTCTACTGGTGAAACTTTGGACAGGATTTTTTTGGCTCTAAAGGCACAGTTTAAAAATATAGAGTATAAAATACATTCATATTCTTTTACACGAACAGAAAATCAAATTCTTCAAATTCTAGATGATGCTAAAAAAAATAAGAACTCAGTTATTCTATATACTATAGTTGATAATAATTTAGCTAAATATTTGGCCGGGGAAAGTGAACAGAGGTTTATTCCTTGTTTTAGTGTATTAGGGAATTTAATATTAAATTTTTCAAAAATACTTAATCAAAGAGCTTCCCATGAGCCGAGCGGACAACATGTTCTTAATGAAGAATATTATGAGAGAATAGAGGCCATCCAATTTACAATGAATCATGATGATGGAAATTTATTAAATGATATAGATAAATCAGATATTATTCTGGTCGGCGTTAGTAGAACAAGTAAAACGCCAACATCTATTTACTTAGCCAACAAAGGATTTAAAACTTCAAATATACCCTTGGTAAATGAAAATTCGCTACCACAAAAATTAAGAGAAAACCCACAACAAACATGTGTAGTTGGTTTGCATACAGATCCAGAAAGATTAGTGGATCTTAGAAAAAATAGAATGAATTCATTAAAAGAGACACAAAACAAAAAATATACAAATATTGAAAATATAAAAAAAGAAGTTGTTGAAGCAAAAAAAACCTTTAAAAAATATAAATGGCCGTCGATTGACGTAACAAGAAAATCCGTTGAGGAAACCGCTGCTTCAATAATAAAAATTCACGATATATATTTAAATAATGTTAAATAAAATTATTCTTGCATCAAAAAGTAAAGTTAGAAAAGAAATTTTAGATAAAAACAACATCCCCAATCAAGCCAAACCATCAAATGTAGATGAGGACATTGTTAAAGAGAGTTTGATAAAAGAAAAAGCTACTCCAGAAATTATATCTAAAAATTTAGCAGAACTTAAGGCCAACGCGGTAAGTCTGAAATTGCCTGATGATATAGTTTTGGGGGCTGACAGTGTAATAGATTTAGACGGAGAGTTAATATCAAAGCCTCAAAATAGAGAAGAAGCTCTAATTATATTAAAAAAATTGAATGGAAAAAAACATAATCTTGTAAGCTCAGTCTGTATTTCTAAAAATGGATCTATGATTTGGAATTATACAGACAAAGCAACCCTTACAATGAAAAATTTTTCTGAAAATGATTTAAAGACATATTTAGCCAAAATAAGAGATGAGGCATTATATGCCTATAATGTTTATCAAATCGAGGCAGAAGGCAGAAATTTATTTATAAATATAGAAGGAGATGAAGATACTATCATGGGCTTACCCGTTAAAAAAATAAAAGAATATTTAAACAATTATAAATAAAATGAAGAAATATTTAGTTATTGGAAATCCAATTGAGCATTCTTTGTCACCCAAATTACACAATTACTGGATTAAAACAAATAATATTGACGCAATCTATGAAAAGAAAAAATTAAATGATGAAGAATTAGAAAGTATAATTTTTAAAGTTAAAAAAAATGAAATACACGGCATTAATGTAACCGTCCCTTTTAAAAATAAGATTATTCCTTATATCGATCAGCTAAGTCCAGAAGCAGAACAAACCAAATCAGTCAACACAATATATACAAGCAATAACCAAATAATAGGTCACAACACAGACATAGCAGGCTTTGAATTAAGTTTAAAAAAATTAAAATATGACGTTTCTGGTAAAAAAATTTTAATATTAGGCGCAGGTGGAGTGGTTCCCTCAATAATTTTTGCGTTAAATAGAATGAATGTATCTAAAATTACCATTACAAACAGAACTAAAGAAAACGCAGAAAAACTAAAAGAGTTATTCAAAGAATTAACTTTGGCTAATTGGGGTGATGTCTCTGATTTTGATATGATTATTAATGCAACAAGTGTTGGTTTAAATACAAATGAAAAAATAGATTTAGACCTATCTAAAATAGGCGAAAATAAATTTTTCTATGATGTAATTTATAATCCTAGTGAAACAAATTTTTTAAAAATGGGCAAAAATCTAGGCAACAGAACAGAGAATGGAAAGTTTATGTTTATTTATCAAGCGCACCAAGCATTTACCATTTGGCATAAATTAATGCCCGTAATTAATGATGAAGTTATTAATATTGTAACAAATGATTAGAATTGGATTAGTTGGAGATATAGGGTCAGGCAAAAGTTATATAGCAAATAATTTTGGATATCCCGTTTTTAATGCAGATCTTGAAGTAGGTAAATTATATAAAAAAAATAGAAAAATTTTTGTTAAATTAAATAAGGTTTTGCCCAATTATTTTAATTCATTTCCAGTAGATAAAAGAGATGTTTCGAGAGCAATATTGGCTAATGAAACTAATTTAAAAAAAATTATTAAAATTATTCATCAAGAAATAAGAAAAAAATTATTTCTTTTCCTAAAAAAAAATAAAAATAAAAAAATATTAATTTTAGACATACCTCTTTTATTAGAAAATAATTTACATAAAAAAAAAGATATTTTAATTTATATTCAATCAAAAAAATTTGATATTTTTAAAAGGTTAAAAAAAAGAAAAAATTTTAATAAGAAATTATTAAATAAATTTAAAAAAATTCAACTTCCACTTGACTATAAAAAAAATAAATCTCAATTTATTATTAAAAATAATTTTACCAAAAAATCTGTTAAGAATGATATAAAAAATATTTTAAAAGAGATTTTATAAATGAAAGAAATAATTCTAGATACCGAAACAACAGGAATATCAATAAAAGAAGGGCACAGAATTGTAGAAATTGGTTGTATCGAACTAGATAATTTTAGTCTAACTAAAAAAAATTTTCATTGTTATCTTAATCCCGAAAGAAAGGTTTCTGAAAAAGCACTGGAAGTTCACGGATACACTGACAAATTTTTAGCTAAACAAAAAAAATTTAATGAAATAAGTGATGAATTTTTAACTTTTATTAAGGGCAAAAGACTTATAATTCATAACTCGGAGTTTGATTTGGCACATCTAAATAATGAACTTTCTCTATTAGGAAAAAAAAAACTTAATAATCAAGTTATTGATACGCTAGTTTTAGCTAGGGACAAATTTCCTGGCTCACCAGTTAGTTTAGATGCTCTTTGCAAAAGGTATAGAATAGATAATTCTAAAAGAACTAAACACACTGCATTAGTTGATTGTGATTTATTGTCAAAAGTTTATATAAATTTAATTGATCAAAAAGAACCAAAATTAAATTTTCAAAATCAAGATGATCAAATTAATGAAAAAAATGTTTTAAATTTTGAATATTATAAAAAAATTATTTCACCGACCGACGAAGAAATTAAAAAACACAAAGAGTATTTAAAAAATAATTTAAATAAAAATTTTTTTAATTAAATCTTTGATTATATAAATTTTCAAAGTCTATTTTTTTTTCGATTTTTATTTCTGGATATCCTGAATTATGGAGAACATCCAAAAGAGATTTTTCTAAATCTGGATAAATATCAATTTGTACATCACATAATATAATTTTTTCCAGTTCTTTTTTATCTTTTGTGTCCTCATTCATTTTAATAACTGTTGCGAAAATAATTTCAAAATACGATTTTTTTTTATTTTCATTTTTATCTTCAAATTTTAAAGTTGTATTTATTTCAATTACTTTATTTTTTAATGCTTTTGAGGTTATATCTATACCAAGTTGATATTGACTTATATGATCTTTAACAAATAAATAAGTTTCAATATCAGAAGTCTCACTAGATAGATCTTTAATATATTTTGCTAAAATTTTATATTTTTTTGTCATTGTCGTCCTCTATATCCTCAAACTCTCCATCAATAAAATTATTTTTTTTCTCTTTTTTATAATTAAATTTTTTTGTAAAAATGCTTAAAATAAATTTTCGACTTATTGGAAAGATTATTAAAAAACCAAGAACATCAGTTACAAAACCAGGTATAATCAACAATAAAGCTGCAAATGCAATTGCTGCACCCGATATTATTTCATATGCAGGTGTTTCATTTTTACTTAGTTGCATAAACCCTGATTTAAGGGTATTTAAACCCTCATATTTAGCATAGTAAATCCCAACAAAAGCTGTGATAAAAATTAATATTATTGTACTAATCGCACCAATTTGTGATCCAATTTTAATTAAAAGATAAATCTCAATTGCTGGTATTAAAATTATAGATAATAATAGCGTGCTCATTTGTCCATAATCTAAATTGCTAGTTGAAATTAATCAACTTAGTAATTACTATATATATATGAGTTACAGTTTTGAATATATCGATATAATTCTTTTAGCAATGATTGCTGGGTTCATTTTTTTAAGACTAAGAGGAATTCTAGGTAAAAGATCAGGTTTTGAGGGAAAAGTATCACCTTCATTTGATAAGATTATCAAAGATATTAAAGTTAACCAAACTACAAATGTAAATGATAAGTTTGATGATAATGCAAAGAAAGAATTTTTAAATGGCGCAAAAATTGCTTATGAAACTATAATTACAGATTTTAGCGATAACGATAACAAGTTAACTACCAGCAAACCACTTTTAAATAATCAAATATTTAATCAGTTTAATGATGCATTAAAAGAAAGAAATGAAAGGGGACATTTTGCTGAAATAACATTTATTGGTATTAATTCTGCATCTATAAAGGAACATAAGAAAATTGGAAATATTTTAAACGTCACTGTAGATTTCATTGCAGAGGTTATTACCTGCATTAAAGATAAAGATAAAAAAATAGTTTCTGGATCACCAGAAAAAATTAAAAAAATTTATGATACTTGGGTTTTTTCAAGAGACACAACATCCAATAATCCCAATTGGCAACTTGTAAATATACTAACTTAATTGAACGATAAGATTTCAGATAAAGATAAAAAAGATTGGGAAAATTTTTTATTAAGTAAAGAAAAACTTCCAAATAAAGATTATAATTTTTATAAAGAAAAAAAACAAAAAATAAGATCGCTAGATCTTCATGGTTATTCACTTCAAGAAGCAAATTTGAAAATTGAGAATTTTATTCAACAAAGTTATCTAGATAAAGTAAACAAGATAATTGTCGTTACGGGCAAAGGTTTACATTCACAAAATGAAAATGATCCTTATGCTTCTAAAGACTTAAGTATATTAAAGTATTCTGTGCCATATTTTATTAAAAATAATAATGAATTAATGAAAATAATCAATGAGATAGATAACGCAACGATTGAAGATGGAGGCAGTGGAGCGTTTTATATATACTTAAAAAAAAAATTTTAATATTATTCCAATAACGAATTTTTATGTTTATTTGGTTAGCGTCATATCCCAAAAGTGGAAATACTTTAGTTAGGGCATTATTGACATCATATTTTTTTTCTAAAGATGGTATTTTTAATTTTGAAATAATTAAAAATATTAAACAATTTCCAAATGTAGGTGTATTTGAAAATCTAGGAATTGATATAGGTAATGAAAAAGAAGTTATTAAAAATTATATAAAAGCTCAGGAAAGTATAAATGAAAAAAATTCAGTTCAATTTTTAAAAACTCATAGTTATCTTTTTAATATAGAAAATAATCCATTTACAAACCTCAATAATACTTTGGGGACCATTTATATAGTGAGAGACCCTAGAAATGTTGTGACTTCTTATGCTCATCATAGCAACATGTCAATTGAAGAAAGTGCATTAAGAATGACAAACTCAGTGCACTATGGAGGTGATATAAAAAGTGAAAATGTTGCAGATAGAGCTAAAGTTTATTTGGGTTCGTGGAGCAGTAATTTTAATAGCTGGAAATCATTTAAGTCTGTTGGAAAATATTTATTAATTAAATATGAGGACTTAATTGACAATAAAGAGGAAACATTAATAAAGATTTTAAAGTATGTACATAAGTTAAAAAAAGTTAATTTTGTTCCCGATAATAAGAAGATAAAAAATATACTAGAAAGCACAACTTTTGAAAAAATGAAATCAAAAGAAGAAATGGAGGGTTTTTCTGAAAGTAAAACAATTCTTAAGACTGGTGAAAAAATCCCTTTTTTTAATTTGGGTCCAAAAAATAAATGGCAGAATATTTTGGAACCAAAAATTATAAAAAAAATTGAAAATTCTTTTAATGTTGAGATGAAAGAATTGGGATATCTTTAAATTAATTAAAGTATAAATTTTGATAAATCAGTATCTTTAACTAAATTATCTAGATTTTTATCAATATACTCTTTATTTATTATAATTTTTTCACCAGATCTATCAGTTGCTGTAAAGCTTATTTCATCTAAAATTTTTTCTATTATCGTATGTAGTCTTCTTGCGCCTATATTTTCAACTGTTGTATTTACTTCTGATGCTATGTTTGCAATTGTGTCAATTCCATCTTCAGAAAATTCAAGATCAACATTTTCAGTTTTGAGTAATGCAACGTATTGTTTTATTAAGCTAAAGTCAGGTTCTCTTAAAATTTTTTTAAAATCTTCACTTGTAAGTGCTTCAAGTTCGACCCTAATTGGTAATCTTCCTTGAAGCTCAGGAAGTAAATCAGATGGTTTTGCAAGCTGGAATGCTCCTGATGCAATAAATAATATATGATCTGTTTTAATTGGACCATGTTTTGTATTTACTGTAGTGCCTTCAATCAAAGGTAATAAATCTCTTTGCACTCCTTCACGAGAAACATCACCACCAACTCTATCAGTTCTTGCAGAAATTTTATCGATTTCATCTAAAAAAACTATTCCGTTATTTTCAGTTGATATTTTTGCAGCTTTAATAATTTTATCTTGTTCAATTAGCTTATCTGACTCGTCATTAATTAAAATTTCATGAGACTCTTTCACAGTCATTTTCTTTTTTTTCTCTTTATTTCCCATTGATTTACCGATCATTTCACCGATATTAATCATACCAACGTTTGCTCCAGGCATACCAGGAATCTCAAATGAAGTATTTCCTGCACCAACATCACTAACAGCAATTTCTATTTCGTTATCGTCTAAATCACCATTTCTAAGTCTTTTTCTAAAACTTTCTCTTGTTGCAAGGCTTGCTTTTTTTCCCACTAAAGCATCTAAAACTTTTTCTTCAGCAGCTTTTTGTGCTTGAGCTTGAACTTCTTTTCTTTTTTTTACTTTTTCCATTGAAATAGCTATTTCAATTAAATCTCTTACAATCTGCTCAACATCTCTTCCAACATATCCAACTTCAGTAAATCTAGTAGCTTCAACTTTAACAAATGGTGCTTCTGCAAGTTTTGATAGTCTTCTAGAAATCTCAGTTTTTCCAACTCCAGTTGGTCCAATCATTAAAATATTTTTAGGTAAAACTTCATTTTTCATTTCACCCTGAAGCGCTTGTCTTCTCCACCTATTTCTTAATGCAACAGCAACTGCTTTTTTTGCTTTATTTTGTCCAATAACAAATCTATCTAATTCAGAAACAATTTCTCTCGGAGACAATGAACTGACAAGCGAATTATCTTCTTTAGTGTTTTTCTCTTTAGGCACCAAAGGTGTTACGTTAGAATTTTCCATTATATTTTAAAAACTTTAACATTATCATTTGTGAATACACAAATTTCAGACGCAACCTTAATTGCTTTTTTGGCAATTTCTTCTGCAGTCATTTCAGTATCCATTAAAACTTTACCAGCAGCCAAAGCATAGTTTCCACCAGAACCTATTCCAATAATATCTCCTTCAGGTTCCAAAACATCACCTGTTCCAGAAATAATATAACTATTATCTTTATCGCCAATAGCCATAAGTGCCTCTAATCTTCTTAAATATTTGTCTGTTCGCCAGTCTTTTGCCAATTCAACAGCAGCTCTCGACAAATTACCTGCGTGTTTTTCAATCTTTGCTTCTAGTCTTTCAAATAGAGTTAAAGCATCCGCAGTTGATCCTGCAAATCCTGCCACCACATCTCTTTTTTCAATTTTTCTGACTTTTGACGCAGTGCTTTTAACAACTGTATTTCCCATACTAACTTGTCCATCACCCGCAACTACCACTTCATTATTTTTTCTAACTAGTACAATTGTTGTCATACATAATAAATGGTAACTATTTTTGATACTTCAAGTGTTCAGACTGATATTGATATAGTAGAATTATGTATGTATACCATTATAATATATGGCTAGAAAAGGAAAAGTATCTCGAAAAACAAAAGAAACTAGCATCAATGTTGAAGTAAATATTGATGGTAAAGGTAAGTACCAAATTGACACTGGTATAGGTTTCTTAGACCACATGCTTGAACAATTGTCAAAGCATTCACTAATTGATTTAAAAGTAAAAGCTAAAGGAGATACTCATATTGATCTTCACCACACAACAGAAGATACAGGTATAGCTATTGGAGAAGCAGTAAAAAAAGCTGCTAAAAAATTCGTAGGAATAAAAAGATATGCTCACACAGTTATTCCAATGGATGAAACTTTAACGAGGGTAGCTATTGATGTTTCAAATAGACCTTATTTAATTTGGAAAGTAAAATTGAAAGTTGAGAAACTTGGAGAAATGGATACGGAATTATTTAAAGAATGGTTCCAAGCATTTTCTCAATCCGCAGGCATTACAATGCATGTTGAAAATATTTACGGAGATAATAGCCACCATATTATTGAGTCTTGTTATAAGGCATTAGCAAGATCATTAAGAGATGCATTAGAGATGGATCCAAGAAATAAAAAGAGTATTCCATCTACTAAAGGCTCATTATAAGTTTAATGGAAGTCACAATTGTTGATTATAATTCGGGCAATATAAGCTCGGTAATAAACTCCTTTAAGGAAGTTGCCAAAGACAAAGTAAATATTGAGGTAACTTCAGATTTAAATAAGATTAAATCTTCAGATAAAGTTGTTTTACCGGGGCAAGGTTCGTTTAAAAGTTGTATTGAAGCTCTTAATAATATTAACGGATTAGTTGATATCTTAAACGAATTTGCAATTAGCGATCAAAAACCACTACTAGGAATTTGTGTTGGATTACAAATGTTTGCAGATATTGGATATGAAGAAACAGAAACAAGGGGTCTTGGTTGGATTTCAGGCAAAGTATCTAAAATAAATAACCAAAATGGAAAGTTTAAACTTCCACACATCGGATGGAATGAAATAAATATTATGAGAGATAGTAAATTATTTAAAGATATTAAAAATCATTCTCACATGTATTTTGTTCACAGTTATGAATTTATACCTCAAAAAAAGAATGTTATTTTGGCAACAACAGACTATTCATCTAATATTGTTTGCGCTGTTGAGAGTGGAAATATATTTGGAACACAATTTCATCCTGAAAAAAGTGACAAATTTGGATTGAAAATAATTGATAATTTTTTAAAGATTTAAAATGAAAAATATAGATTTATCGAACTTTATTGGAAAAAACGTAAATGTGCTTTTGGAAAAGGCAGACGAACTTTTTAATCAAGATTTAGAAAGTAAAATTCACGCCCACAAAATTTATTCACTTTTAATTGAACAAATACCAAATATTTATGAAATTACAAATGAGCATGCTTTTAGAGGTCATCTAAGAAAAAAAATTTGGGATTGTGAAAAATTTTTTTTCTGGAATGAAAGGTATTCATCTCAGTCCGGTCAGGACAAGATTATAAAAGAAGTTTTTTTTAATAATAAAAAAAATGGTTTTTTTATTGAAATAGGGGCATATGATGGAATTATGGGCAGTAATTGTTACTATTTTGAAAAATATTTAAATTGGGATGGTATCGCGGTAGAGCCATCTAATATTCAATTTGAAAAATTAAAAAAAAACAGAAAATGCAAAGTACTTAATGATGCAATAAGTAATGAAGTTAAAGAAGTTGAGTTTATGGAGGTTACAGAGGGACTTACACAAATGAGTGGAATAAATGACGACTCTTTTAAAAGAAATATTAATATTATTTCTAATAATCAGGGAAGTAAAATGAAAGCTATAAGTATAAAAACAATTACTTTTGATCAAATAGTTTCTAAAAATACTAAAATAGATTATTTGTCAATTGATATTGAAGGTGGAGAAATGAATTTATTAAATTCAATCAATTTTAGTGATTATGAAATAAAAGTAATTTCAGTTGAGAATAATATACCCAAAACACAAAATTTTAAAAATTTTTTTGATACTAAAAATTTTACTTATTACGATAGAGTTGGACAGGATGAAATTTTTTATAGTAGTAAATTTTTTAAATTTTAATAAATGAAAATATTCCCAGCAATAGATATTAAAGATAAAAAATGTGTAAGATTAGTAAAAGGAAACTTTGATAATAAAACTGAATATGAAATTTCACCAGTCGATCAGGCGAGCAAATATAAAGATTATGGTTTTAAAAATTTGCATATTGTTGATTTAGACGGTGCTTTAGCTGGTGAAACAGTAAATTTAGATATTATTCAAAAAATAGTTAGTAAATTTGATCTTAATATTGAAATAGGTGGAGGAGTTAGAAACTTTGAAAGTATTCAGAAATATAATGATTCTGGTGTTGAGAAAATTATTTTAGGAAGTGCTGCTATAAAAGATAAGAATTTTTTAAAAGAAGCATGTGAAAGATTTCCAAATAAAATTGCGTTAGGTTTAGATGCAAAAGATGGATATTTGTCTGTCTCAGGTTGGAAAGAAAATTCTAATCAATTAATTTTAGATTATCTTAAAGAAGTAAATGATTACGGCGCAAGTAGACTGATCTTTACGGATATTAATCGAGATGGAATGAAGCAAGGCCCTAATTTTGAGGAGACATCAAAGGTTGCTGATACTTCGAACTGTCCTGTAATAATATCTGGTGGAGTTTCTTCAATTGATGATATTAAAAAGGCTAAGAAATTAAACAATAATAATATTGAAGGTATAATAGTTGGTAAAGCTATTTATGATGGTGATATTAAATTAGAAGAACTTGCAAGGGAATTAGATGCTTAAAAATAGAATAATACCTTGTTTAGATGTTAAAAATGGTCGTGTCGTTAAAGGCATTAACTTTGTCGATTTAAAAGATGCTGGAGATCCTGTTGAGCAAGCTAAAATTTATAGTGATGGTGGAGCGGATGAAATATGTTTTTTAGATATTACTGCTTCAAATGAAAATAGAGATACTATTTATAATGTGGTGGAGAGAGCTTCTAAGAATTGTTTTGTTCCTTTGACGGTAGGGGGTGGGGTAAGAAGTGTTGAGGATATTAATAAATTATTAAATTGTGGTGCAGATAAAGTTTCAATAAACACTGCAGCGGTTCAAAATCCAAATGTAGTTGAGGAAAGTTCTAAAAAATTTGGTTCGCAATGTATCGTTGTTGCTATTGATGCAAAAAAAAGTGGAGAAAAATGGGAAATCTTTACTCATGGAGGGAGAAATTCAACTGGAATTAATGCTATTGAGTATGCAAAAAAAATGGAAAATTGTGGAGCAGGAGAACTTTTAGTAACTTCAATGGATAGAGATGGAACACAATCAGGATATGATATTAAATTAATGAAATTAATCTCATCAAATGTAAATATACCGGTTATTGCATCAGGCGGTGTCGGAACATTGGACCATTTAGTTGAAGGAATAAAATCTGGTGCAAGCGCAGTTTTAGCTGCATCTATATTTCACTATGGAACATATTCCGTAAAACAAGCTAAACAATATTTGGTTTCAAAAGATATACCTGTTAGAATTTAAAATGTTAAAAATATTAGAGGAACTAATTTTGCTTGCGAGAGAAAGAAAAAATAATCCTGTGGAAGGTTCTTATACAAATAAACTATTAGAAGATAAAAATTTAGTAAAGGAAAAAGTTCTAGAAGAAGTGAACGAGCTAATAGAGGCTGTGGAGGAAAACTCTAATAAGATACACGAGGCTGCTGATGTTTTCTATCATCTGATTATGTATCTTGAAAGAAATGAAATAAAAATTGAGGAAATAATGGACGAATTAGCTTCTAGAAAAAAATAAACTTACAAATTATACTTATAAAAACTATAAGTATCTTATCATAAAAATCATTATATACTTTTTTAAATGAGTCATAAATTTTATAAACCAGCAAGAGCTAGACTTCAAAGAAGTGAGCTGGCAGTACCTGGTTCGTCTCCAAAAATGTTCGAAAAAGCATTAAATTCAGAAGCTGATTATATTTTTTTAGATTTGGAAGATGCAGTTTCGCCAAATGATAAAATTTCTGCTAGGGCGAATATTATAAAAGCTCTTAATGAAATGAATTGGAGAGAAAAAGGAAAAACGATTTCAGTAAGAATAAATAGTTTAGATACTCACTATATGTATAGTGATTTGGTAGAAGTAGTTGAGCAAGCTGGTGAAAATATAGATACGATTTTAGTGCCAAAAGCTGGAACCGAAAGTGATGTTTATATGGTTGATTGTTTGTTGACTCAAATAGAAACAAACAAAAAAATAAAAAATAAGATTGGAATTGAATGTTTGATTGAAACAGCTTTGGGCATGTCAAATATAAAAGAAATTGCAAAATCAAGTGAAAGATTAGAAGCTTTGCATTTTGGCGTTGCAGATTATGCCGCAAGTTTAAAAGCAAGAACAGTTGTTATTGGGGGACTTAATCCAGACTATCCAGGTGATCAATGGCATCATGGTTTGTCAGAGTTAGTAATGACTTGTAGATCTTATGGTTTAAGAGCAATAGATGGACCGTTTGGTGATTTTAATGATCCTGATGCTTATATTGCTGCAGCTAAAAGAGGAGCAGCTATTGGTATAGAAGGTAAATGGGCGATACATCCCTCTCAAATTAAACTTGCAAATGAAGTTTTTTCTCCACCAGAGACTGAGGTCAATAAAGCCAAAAGAATTTTAGAAGAATTAGATAAGGCAGCTAAAGAGGGAAAAGGAGCTGCACAATTAGATGGCAGAATGATCGACGCAGCCTCAGCTCGTATGGCTGAAAATATTGTTAATATTGATAAATTAATACATAATAAATAAACATGGACATACACGAGTATCAAGCAAAAGAAATTTTATCTAGTTTTGGGGTTACAATCCCTAGAGGTGGTATAGTTTATAGTCCTGAAACAGCAGAGAACAAAGCTAGAGAAATAGGTGGATCTAAATGGGTTGTAAAAGCACAAATCCACTCAGGGGCGAGAGGTAAAGCTGGAGGAATAATTGTTTGCAATTCGCCTTTAGAAGTTGCTCAAGCTACAGACAAATTGCTAGGAAAAAAATTAGTTACTAATCAAACAGGTCCAGAGGGAAAAATTGTTAATAGAATATATATTGAAGAGGCTACAGATATTGAAAAAGAGTTATATCTAGGATTGGTATTTGATAGAAGTTCAGAAAGTATAATGGTTGTTGCTTCTACTGAAGGTGGAATGAGTGTTGAAGAAATTTCAAAAGAAAAACCCGAAACAATTATTAGATCAAAAATTGAGGTCGCGGTAGGTATTCAAAATTTTCAGGCAAGAGAACTTGCATTTGGTTTAGGAATTGATCAAGAGTTAATTAGAAGAGCCTCTGATACAATAATAGGATGCGCAAAAGCTTTTAGTGAACTAGATGCAACAATGGTTGAAGTTAATCCATTAGTAATTTCGAAACAAAAACAAATTTTGGCTCTAGATTGTAAAATGAGTTTTGATAACAATGCAATGTTTAGAAGAAATAAAGTTTCAGAATTAAGAGACAAAACCCAAGAAGATGAGAAAGAAGTTTTTGCATCAGATAGGGGTCTAAATTATGTCAGTCTTGAGGGGAATATTGGTAATATAATTAATGGAGCAGGATTAGCAATGGCTTCAATGGACATGATAAAATTAGCTGGTGGACAGCCTGCAAATTTTTTAGATGTTGGTGGAGGCGCTACACCAGATAAAATTGTTAAAGCATTTAGATTAATAACGATGGATGAAAAAGTAAAAGTTATATTAGTAAATATTTTTGCTGGAATTAATAGATGTGATTGGGTTGCAGAAGGAATTGTACAAGCTTTAGACAAAATAGAGGTAAAAGTTCCACTTGTGATAAGACTGGCAGGAACTAATGTTGAAAAAGGAAATGAAATATTAAAAAATAGTAATATTAACTACATTGCTGCTGATACATTAGAAGAAGCAGCAAATAAGGCGGTAAAAGCTCTAAAAGGTTAGCAAAATGGCAGTTATTATTGATAAAAATTCTAAAATTTTAATACAAGGCTTCACTGGAAAAATGGGATCTTTTCATGCAGATGAGATGATTAAGTACGGAACTAATGTTGTGGGAGGAGTTACCCCAGGAAAAGGAGGTCAGAAACATTTGGATAGACCAGTTTTTAATACAGTCAAAGACGCAGTTAAGCATACTGGCGCTGATGCATCAATTTTATTTGTACCACCTGCGTTTGCTGCAGACTCAGCAATGGAAGCTGCAGATGCTGGTATTAAAACTTGTGTTGCAATTGTTGATGGAATTCCATCACATGACATGATTAGAATTAAAAGATACATGAGAAGATACTCTAGAACTCAAAAAATGACTTTGGTTGGCCCAAACTGTGCTGGAATAATAAGTCCAAATAAGTGTATGTTAGGTATTATGCCAGGGCATATCTATAAAGAGGGAAGAGTGGGTATAATTAGTAGATCAGGTACACTTGGTTACGAGGCTGCTCAACAACTTAAAAATATAGGTATTGGTATATCAACAAGTGTTGGTATTGGAGGAGATCCAATTAATGGAAGTTCATTTAGAGATATTATAGAAAAATTTGAAACTGATAATGAAACAGATGTTGTATTAATGATTGGAGAAATAGGTGGTCCCCAAGAAGTTGCAGCAGGACAATTTGCAAAAGAAAATATGAAAAAACCTGTAATTGCTTATATAGCAGGTCTAACTGCTCCAAAAGGAAGAGTAATGGGTCATGCAGGGGCAATAGTTTCAGCTTATGGAGAAAGTGCTATAGAGAAAGTTGAAATTTTAAAAGAGTGTGGTGTAACGATTTCTAAAAATCCATCAGTTATGGGAGATACAGTTAAAACAGTTTTAGGTAAAATTAAGTGAAGGTTTATGACGATCAAAATATATTTGCAAAAATATTAAGAGGTGAAATTCCTTGTAATAAAATTTATGAAGATAATTTTGTATTATCATTCTATGATATTAATCCTCAAAAAAAAATTCATGCATTGGTAATTCCAAAAGGAAAATATATTGATCTTGATGATTTTAGTTTAAAGGCTACTTCTGAAGAAATAGTTGGATTTCTAAGAGGTGTTAATAAAGTTGCTGTAAAGCTAGGTATTTCTAATAATACAGGAAAAGGTTATAGGGCTTTAACTAATATTAGTATTTATGGTGGACAAGAAGTTCCACATTTACATTTTCACTTATTTGGTGGTGAAAAAATTGGTAAAATGGTCGAGTGACAAAAGAAGTTAAAAGAAGCTATCTAGAAATTAACTCTCTTAATGAATTAACAGAATCTCCAAAACCATCTCAAGATTACTCCTTAGATTTATCAGAAATAACTGATTTTCAGTTAAATAAATTTTTTTATAAAAATATTGGTCAAAATCATATGTGGGTAGATCGACTGATTTGGACTGAAAATCAATGGATAGATTATGTTTCTAATAAGAATGTGAAAACTTACATTCTTAAGTGTAAAAAAGATTTTGCAGGTTTTTTTGAATTAATTTTTCATATCCAAGATAATGAAGTAGAAATCGCTTATTTTGGCCTGTTAAAAGAATACCAAAATAAAAAATTAGGTTCCTATTTATTATCTGAAGCAATCAAAAAATCTTTTACAAACAATATTAATAGAGTTTGGGTTCATACTTGTTCTCTTGATCATAAAAATGCTCTAAACAATTATATAGATAGAGGAATGAAAATTTTTAAAACTGAGAAAATTTATATCTAATTTTGCAATGGTAATTCAAATAAATTTTTATTGATGATTTGATTTTTTTTAATTGATGAAAAAAAAGTAATATTTAAATTCTGATACACATCTTTTGTTTGCCATCCAATCAAATCAAACGTTTTGTTGTCAAAAAAAATGTTTATTTCATTATCTTTTTCTAAAATTTTATAATGTATATAAGAATTATTTATAATTTTTTCATTCAAACTATAAATTTTATTTATTAAAAAATTCTTATCTAATATAAGATTGAGTGGAGTTTTTTTTAGTGGATAACGATAATATCCCAATTTTGTTTTAATTACTAGTGATTTACCGTTTGAAACCATTATTTTATTTTTTAAATATTCACAATGTATTTTTTTTGGATATTCTATTGTGCAGATACCATTCTCGATTTTTCCATTTATGTTTTGTTCAAATTTGAAATTTAAATTTTCAGTATTTTCTAAATTTTCAATTATTTTATCTTTATTATTTGCATTAGTATTTGTAATCAAAATAATAAAAAAAAATAACAAAAGGTATTTTATCATTAAAGAACGTCTCTTTTCCCTACATGGTTTGCTTTACTAACGATCCCATCAGCTTCCAT
Source organism: uncultured Pelagibacteraceae bacterium (assembly GCA_902522915.1). Classification (GTDB taxonomy): domain Bacteria; phylum Pseudomonadota; class Alphaproteobacteria; order Pelagibacterales; family Pelagibacteraceae; genus Pelagibacter. Next base: position 32,568 of record CABYXQ010000009.1, read on the forward strand.
CGTATCAATTATTCTAGCAGCTCTATTGTAACCAATTTGAAGTTTTCTTTGAAGAAATGATGTTGATGCCTTACCTTCAGATCTAATAATTTCTAAAGCTGATTGATAAAGCTCATCTTTATCTCCTTGGTTCTGAATATCTCCAATTTCTTTTTCATCAGCGAAATTTAATATTTCATCTATATAATCAGGTTCAGCTTGAGATCGGAGTGAATTATTAATTTTTTCAATTTCATTTTCTGAAACGAAAGGAGCGTGTATTCTGATTATTCGGTTGGCTGATGACATGTAAAGCATATCTCCCTTTCCTAATAATTGTTCAGCTCCTTGTTCCCCAAGGATTGTTCTACTGTCTATTTTAGATGTAACTTGAAACGATATTCTTGTTGGAAAATTAGCTTTAATAGTACCTGTAATTACATCAACACTTGGTCTTTGGGTCGCCATGATAATATGAATTCCTGCAGCCCTAGCCATTTGTGAAAGTTTCTGAATATAATTTTCAATCTCTTTGCCAGCTACAAGCATTAAGTCAGACATTTCATCAACAACCACAACTATATAAGGCATTGGAAGTTTGTGTTTTGTATTATAACCGTCGATGTTTTTAACTCCTTCCTTGGTCATCAATCTGTATCTACTTTCCATTTCTTTAACTACCCATCCAAGTACAGAAGCTGCTTTTTTAGCTTCCGTAATTACTGGACACAATAAATGTGGTATTCCTTCATATGTCGAAAGTTCTAACATTTTAGGATCTATTAAAATAAACTTACACTTTTCCGGTGTATGACGATAAAGTAAAGATAGTATAATTGTATTAATACAAACTGATTTTCCAGACCCTGTTGTTCCTGCAATTAAAAGGTGTGGCATAGATGATAAATCACCAACGATTGACTTTCCAGAAATACTTTTACCAAGTGCAATAGGTAATTTTGTATCCCTTTTTTTAAAATCTGAATTGTCTAAAATTTCACTTAAATAAACATCTTCTCTTGAATTATTTGGAAGTTCAATTCCAATCGTATTACTTCCTGGTATAGTTGATATTCTTGCAGATTCTGAACTTGTATTTCTTGCTATATCATCTGATAAGTTAATTATTTTAGAGACTTTTACTCCAGCCGCTGGTTCGAATTCATTTAATGTTACTACAGGTCCGTGACTTACTTTTTTAATATTACCACTTACACCAAAATCCATCAATATTTTTTCTAAAAACTCTGGATCATAGCCTTCATTATTTTTTAAAATTTCTCTTTCTTTTTTAGCAGGTACTTTTAATAATTTTATGTCTGGTAATTTAAATTTAGCTTTGTTGTCAGATTTATTTTCATTTTTTATAAATGGCAAGTCTTCTTGAATAAGGTTTTTTATTTGATCTTGCGGAATATACTCGTTAATAATTTCATTTTTATTTGTGTAATTTTTTTCTTCTTTTTTAAAAAAGAAAAATAATATTTTTTTTAAAAATATAAAAAAATTCTTTGGTCTAAAATTTATACTGATTAAAAATAAGACTAAAATTGCTATTAATATTATTAAGTAAAATATATTTTCGTTAATTTGTATTATATTATTTAGGAAAGTTTGATTTAGATAATTTCCAACAAAACCTCCATTTCCATTTATATAGAGGAAAAAATTTCTTGAATAAAAATATGTTAAAAAAAGTGTTCCTAGCAGAGAATAAAGTATAGTAAAAAAAATATTCTCTATTATTAAAAAAAATTCCTTATCTTTAATGATATTAATACCAGTAATTATAAGAGTAATTGAAATTAAATAAGAAATTAAACCAACAGATTGGAAAAATAAATCAGATACAAAACTTCCACGAAAGCCAAATAAATTTTTAATTTCAGTATTGTCTGGAAAAATAAAATTTGGATCGTCAGGAGAATAGGTTATTAAAGTAAGCAACAAAAAAATCCCAACCGCAAAAATAATAATACCAAAAATCTCTGCTAATCTTTTAATAGCAAAATTAAGTAATATATTAGCTGTTTTTTTAATATTCATATAAATGAATCAATTATATCAC
>CABYXQ010000010.1 GCA_902522915.1 uncultured Pelagibacteraceae bacterium
ATTTAAGATATTTAGCGAACCCTTTTTGGATGAAGCTGATGCAATCGAGCAGTTATCAGAATTTGAAGCGTTATTAATTATGAGAGAGAGAACTGCAATATCAAAAAATTTGATCGATAATCTTAATGATTTAAAATTTATAATTACAAGTGGAATGAGGAATAAATCTATTGATCTAGATGCTGCAAAAAAAAGAAAAATAATTGTTTGTGGAACAGAAATAAATACCAATCCAACACCCGAGTTGACTTGGGCTTTAATATTAGGTTTGGCTAGAAATTTTAAAGAGGAATTTGATAATATGTATCAAGGTTATTGGCAAACAACTATTGGTGTAGAATTAAAAGGTAAAATTTTAGGATTAATAGGACTAGGAAGAGTAGGCTCTCAAGTTGCAAAAATTGGAAAAGCATTTGGAATGGAAGTTATGGCATGGAGTGAAAATTTAAATTTAGATAATTGTAAAAAACTCGAAGTTCTCCCTTGTAGTAAGGAGGATTTAATAAAAAATTCTGATTTTTTGTCAATTCATGTTCAAGGAGGTGAAAGATATAAAGATTGTATTACTTTAAAAGAATTAGATAAAATGAAAAAAACATCTTTTTTAATTAACACTTCGAGAGGCCCAATAATTAATGAAGACGATTTAATAATTGCACTATCAACAAATATTATTGCTGGCGCGGGTCTTGATGTTTTTGGAAAAGAACCTTTACCTGAAAATAATAAGCTCAGATTTTTACCAAATGCATTATTAACTCCACATATCGGTTATGTAACAGCTGAAAATTATGCTATTTTTTATAATCAAATGATTGAAAATCTTGAAGCTTGTGTAGATAATAAGCCAATAAGACTTTTAGAATAGTTTATGACAAAAGAAATTAATCCTAATCTTACTGAGCAACAAAAATTAGTTTTATTTAAAGAACAAACAGAGCCTCCTGGTACAAGTGAGCTGAATCATGAAAATAGAGAAGGAAGTTTTCATTGTGCAAATTGTGGTGAAAAATTATTTGATTCAAAATCAAAATATGAAAGTGGATCAGGTTGGCCGTCGTTTTATGAATCTCTTCCAGATGTTTTTGAAACAAAAACAGATTATTTTGTAGGTTATGCAAGAACTGAATATCACTGCAAAAAATGTGGAGCTCATCATGGTCATATATTTGATGATGGACCAAATCCTACTGGTAAAAGATATTGCAATAATGGTATATGCTTAGATTTTAAACCTAAAAAAAAATATGAAAAAAAAAATTTTAACTGCCCATAACGAGGCTTTATATCATTTAATTAATTTTAGAATAAACCAGTTTACCTTGTCCCAAAAATTACTTAAAATGGATTACTTGTCATTTATGATTTGTAGTGTGGTTGGAACACATATTCTTTATAAAAATTTGTTAAAAAATAAAAATGTTGATTGGGATGAACATTGGAAAATAATCAGAACTGAGTCAGAAAACACAATTAAAAACAAAAAAAAACTTTCTATATTTGCAATATCAGAGACTTTAAAAATTCCAAAAGAATCTGTTAGACGTAAACTTTTAAAACTTGTTGACCGAAAGATTTTAAATCATTCAACATCATATGGAGTAATGCCAGGTGTTAATATGGCAGATGTAATTAAACCTTTTGCAAGAAAAGAAATTATACAATTGTCTGGCTTTTTAAAAGCACTTAAAAAACATAAGGCTTTAGATCAGGTAATTGATATAAAAGAAAAAGATTTAGAATAAGTTATTTTAATAAATCTTGGAGTTTGTTTTCTTTTTCAAGAGCTCTTGCTTCATCATAGCCACCAATGTGTTGATCATCAAAAAATATTTGTGGGATAGTTCTTTTACCATTTGCTTTTTTAATCATCTCATCCATTGCTCCTTCAACTATTGAAATATCTATTTCTTTATATGTTGCGTTATTTCTGGTTAATAATCTTTTCGCAGCATCGCAATAATTACAACGTGGACCTGTATAAATAGTTATTGATTTCATAACTTATAAATAATCATTCTTTTTAATTTTACTAGTTATTTCTTTGCGAGAATATTCAAATTTTTTTCTATGTTTAATACTTTTTTGATTAACTCTTTTTCTCCATAATCTAAAAGAAGAAGGCTTCAAAGATCTTCGCATAATTTTGATAACTTCAGTTTCGGTTTTAGTAGTTTTTTTTTCTATTTCCTCAAAAGTTATTCTGTCTGCCCAAGCTGCCCAAATAACCCAGTCCGGGTCATTTACGTTAGGCTCAGGATTCTTAACTTTAGTGATCGGGGTGTGACCTTTTTTTTTCATAAATCCTTTATATTTAAAAAAAATGATTAATGCATTTTTTTATGATTATGATATACTTGTAACAGATAGTCCATCTTAGCCATCTTTAGCTCCCGGTTTTTTTGGACTATCCAACCTTTAAGATGCTCCCCTTAAATTATTTACTTTTTTTGCAAATAATTTTGTTTCTTTTTATAACGCCCGGCACTCCAAGAATTGTAATTATTTCTTATTCTATGAATTATGGCGTTCAAAAATGTATTTGGACAGCGCTAGGGGACGTTACTGCAAATATTATTCAAGCAACTTTAGTAATTTTTGTAATAGGCTCTTTTTTTTCTGATAATTCAAATTTTTTAAATATATTTAAGTGGATTGGTGTAATTTATCTTTTGTATTTAGCTTACGATATTTATAACTCAAGACCAAAAGATATTAATTCAAGTAATGCTTTATCAAAAAGTTTTTTTTCTTTTTTTAAAGATGGATTTTTAATTGCAGGCACAAGTCCAAAGGCTTGGATGTTTTTTCCTTTAATATTTCCACAGTTTATTGATTTCAATTTGAATTATGTAGTTCAATTTTTAGTTTTGATTACAACATATGTTGTTCTAGATTTTTTATCTTTGATTGCTTACGCAATTTTAGCAAGGAAGTTGATTGTATGGATTAAAGCTAATCCGAGAGTAATTAATACAATTTCAGCGAGTGTTTTAATAATCATTGCAATTATAATTGTATTTATTCAACGATATTAGTAAGCATTACTGCCACTTAATGTCACTTGCAAAGTTAGTAATTTCTTTATTTAATTGATCATTAATTAATTAATAACAATAGGAAATAAAATGAAAATAACAAAAATAATATTAAGTTTTGTTTCTGCATTAGCAATTTTATTATCTTCATCAGTCACATCTTTTGCAAAAGTTGTGGGCGATAAGATAATTTTAGGATCTGCTATTTCACTAACTGGTAAATACTCTTCAAATGGTGTTCATACACAAAACGGTTACAATATGGCTGTTGATAGAATTAATAGCATGGGTGGAGTAAAAGTTGGTGGAAAAACTTATAAGTTTGAAATCATTTATTATGATGATGAGTCGAACCCAAAAAGAGCAGCACAGCTTGCAGAAAGATTAATCTCACAAGATGGTGTTGAGTTTATGCTTGGCCCATATAGCTCAGGATTAACGAAAGCAATAGCGCCAGTAACTGAAAAATATGGTGTACCAATGGTTGAGGCGAATGGTGCTTCTAGATCTTTGTTTACTAAAGGTTACAAATATCTATTTGCAGTTTTAGCTCCAGCTAATTTATATCTAGATGTTGCAATTAGAACAGCAGTAGAGTTAAATGGTGGTAAGGGTGTTAGAATTGCCCAAGCATTTGAACAAGATGCTTTTTCACAAGACGTTAGATTAGGTATTTTAGATGCAGCTAAGGAAACTGGATCTGAAATCATAATCGATGATAAACTACCAAAAGAACTTAATGATATGGCTGCTACATTAGTTAAAGTTAAACAAATGAAGCCAGATGTTTTAGTTGTATCAGGTCATACAAAAGGAGCATTAACAGCTATTAGACAAATTGCTGAAATGAAAGTAGATGTTCCAATGTTGGCAATGACACATTGCGATGCTGCGAAATTATCAAAACAACATGGTAAAAATTCACAGTATGCTCTTTGTGCTTCTCAATGGCATAAAACGTTAACATATAAAGATGATTTCTTTAAAGATGGAATGACTTATGCGGCAGACTTTACAAATGAGTTTGGTTATGATCCGCCATACCAAGCAGCTGAGTCTTCAGCAGCATTATTAGTTTTTAAAGATGCTTTTGAAAGAGCCAATTCTTTTGATCAAAAGAAAGTAAGAGATGCTCTAGCAGCAACTAACATGCAAACATTTTATGGAAATATTAAGTTCGCACCGGGAGGTCAGAATGTTGACAAACCGATGGTACTTTTCCAAGTGATGTGTGATGGTGCTGGGAAATGTGAAAATAAAGTTGTGGCTCCACTTAAGTGGGCTTCAGCTGAGTTAATACATCCGGTTCCTAAGTGGTCTGAAAGATAATATCAAATATGTAAAATGCTCCCTAGTAATAGGGGGCATTTTTATATAAAAAGTTTCAAAATTATATAGAAAGCTTCAATAATATATGGACTTCATGGTTTTTCAATATCCAATGATAAGTGTCCAAGCTTGTTTGGATGGAATATTATTAGGTATTTTATTTGCACTGATTGCCTACGGAATGGCTCTGCAATGGGGAGTAATGAATATCATAAATATTGCTCAAGGTGATTTAGTTATTCTTGGTGGATATATTGCATATTTTATGTATCTATATGGAATTCATCCTGCTTGGGGTGTAATCGTTGCACCAATTATAATGTATTTTGTTGGAGTTGGACTTTATAAATTAGTGATTAATAAAGTAGTTGATAGAGATTTATTCATCTCAATTCTTGCAACATTTGGAATAAGTATTCTTTTTATGCAACTAATGAATTTTGCATTTGGTGCAGATGTTGTTTTAGCTAATTCAGGATATGGAACAACTTTTTTATTTGATAGTGCAGTAGTTTTACCAAATTCAAAAATATTTTCTGCATTCATAAGTATTTTATTTGCAATTTGTTTAGTAATTTATATGAAAAAATCAAAGTTAGGTCGTGCAATAAGAGCAACTGCACAGAATGCAAGAGCAGCAAAGATTTTAGGAGTAGATACTGAGAAAGTTTATGCAGCTACATTTGGTATTAACGCAGCTCTTTGTGGTGTAGCAGGTGCATTAATATCTATAACGTTTACAATTCACCCTTACATGGGATTACCTTATACAATCAGGTCTTTTATGATCGTTATTGTAGCAGGATTAGGAAATTTGCCTGGAGTAGCATTGTCTGGAATGGGACTAGGAGTTTTTGAGGAATTTGCTGATTATATTTTAGGAACAGAATTTAGAATTGGAGCTGTATTTTTATTATTAGTTTTAATTTTAGTTTATAGAAGATTTAAACTATCAAGAAAAAGAGAATATTTAAAATAGATGAACAAAAATTTAATTTTATATGTTGCAATATTGTTTTTTGGAATTACAGCACCATTTATTTTTCCAGCATTTAAAGTTCAATTATCAATACTTTGCATTTTAATTGTACTAGCTTTAACGTGGAATATTCAAGGTGGGGAAATGGGCTACAACACCTTTGGAAACATATTATTTTATGGTTTAGGGATGTATTTATGTGCTTCAGTTCAAGTAGGAATGTTCTTCCCTTTAGCAGAATGGACTGAGAGTGGTGGAGAAAAAACTTTTGTACATACTCCAGCTCAGTTTTTTCAAGGTATGGCAGTTGGACTGGTAGTGGCTGCAGTGATACCAACTATAGTTGCAGGATTGATCGGTTATGCAATTTTAGGATTAAGGGGGCATTATTTTGCGATTTGTACATTAGGTTTAGGAGTTGCAGCTGGAGAGATATCTGGAGGTATAGAAATTATTGGAGCAGGACAAGGTTTTACTACACCACCATTTCCTGACGTTGGTGGCTTAGAATCAAGAGGAGAATTTTTCTACTTTTTAAGTTTTGGAGTACTCGTATTAACATTTATTGCTGTTAGAGCAATTTATTCAACTAGATTTAAATTAATTCTAAATGCAATTAGAGATAATGAAGACAAAGCTGAAGCGATGGGAATTCAAACTATGAAATATAAAATCATTGGTTGGATGATATCAGCTTTCTTTTGTGGATTAGCTGGTGGAATTATGGGTGGTTTAGTTGGATACATAGATTCCACTGATGTAGCTTTTGATGGAAGAGAAATGGGTGTTTTCATGGTATTGATGGCTATCTTAGGAGGTAAAGGAACTTTGTGGGGACCTGTCATTGGAGCTACAGTTTTTCATATTTTTAAAGAGGGTTTTTGGACATTTTTTTTAGGATGGCAGTACGTTGCGCTAGGAGTTCTTATTGTAGTAATAGTAATTTATTTCCCTGAAGGAATAATGGGATGGTTGAGAGAAAAATTTCCAGAAAGATTTGGCGAAACAATAGATGAAAAAGATAGAAAAGCACAGGTAGAATTGAAATGAGTATTTTAGAGGTAAGTAATGTCAGTAAATCATTTGGTGGGGTAAAAGCAAATGTTGATATTTCAATGAATGTTGAGAAAGGAAAAATTGTTGGCTTAATTGGACCAAATGGATCAGGTAAAACTACTTTATTTAATTCTATTGTTGGAACTTATCCAATAGATAATGGTTCAATTAAGTTTAATGGTAAAGAAGTATCTGAGTTACCAGTTCCGATTATTGCAAAACTTGGTTTACTTAGAACTTTTCAGCAAACACGAATTTATGGCAAGTTAAATTGTGTGGAGAATATGCTTATTAGCCATAAAGGAAGTGATGCAAGTTTATTTACGATATTTTCAAAAATTCCTAAAGATTTAAACGAAAAAGCAGAGAATTTGTTAAATTTTGTGGGCCTGTATCAAAAAAGAAAATTAAGAGCAGGAGATCTATCTTTTGGACAACAAAAGTTATTAGAACTTGCTATGGCATTAATGAATGAGCCAGAGATGCTATTACTAGACGAACCTACAGCAGGAATTAACCCAACATTAATTAATGGAATTATAGATAGGTTAATTAAAGTTAACAAAGATTTTGGAATTACTTTATTAGTAATAGAACACAACATGAGAGTTATTATGCAATTAGCTGAAGATATATTTTGTTTAGCTCACGGCAAGATGCTAGCTAATGGATCTCCAGATGAAATAAAAAATGATAAACGCGTCGTTGATGCTTATTTAGGAGCGCAATAATGGCAAATCAATATGAAGTATTAGGAAAAGCACCAACAGCAAATGATTTAAAAAAATTATCTTCAGATGATATTCATTTAACTATTAAAGGTTTAAATGCAGGATACGGTAAAATGGAAATTTTACATAACTTTGATTTATTTGTAAACAAAGCACAATCATTGTGTTTAATTGGACCCAATGGAGCTGGCAAATCTACAATACTTCATTCAATCTATGGATTTACAAATATATTTTCAGGGCAAATAGAAATTGATGGAAAAGAAATTACAAATTTAACTCCTGCAGAAAAGCTCAAGTCAGTAGGGATAGCTTATATTCTTCAAGATAATTCTGTTTTTCCAGACATGACTGTTGAAGAAAATTTACTAATGGGTGGATATATTAAAGAAAATTCTGATGAGTCATATCAGGAAGCAGAGAGAATTTTTGAAAAATATGAACGACTAAGAAATAGAAGAAATCAACCTGCTAAAGTTTTATCTGGAGGTGAGAGAAGATTGTTAGAAATATCTAGAGCATTGGTAATGAAACCTTCTGTTTTATTAGTAGACGAACCTTCAATTGGATTAGAACCAAGATATATAGATATGGTTTTTGAAATTTTAAGAGATCTTCAACAAAATGAAAAAAAAACAATCATCTTAGTTGAGCAAAATGCAAAAAAAGGATTAGAATTTTCAGATATAGGATACGTTTTGGTATCGGGACAAACTGCAATTGCAGGTAAAGGAGACGATTTACTTCAAAATCCTGACGTTGGTAGACTGTTCCTAGGCGGATAATGATCAATAAAAGTTTTTTTTTTAAAGGATATAAATCTATTTTTACTCATGACAGTCCAGCGATAGCTCTTACTTGTTGCTTTATAGCTATTGGTGCTCTTTTTAAAAATTTAGGTTTCAATATTCAAGAAAGTATTTTTTCAACTGTTTTAACTTATGCTTTACCGGGTTCATTGGTGATGGCTGAGTCTATGTTAATTGGAGCTTCTTTATTAAATATTTTTTTAGCTGTTTGGTTCGTTAATGCACGACTTTATCCTATGGCTGTGTCTTTGTTTCCTTTAATGATGCATAAAAGTCAACCTAAGTGGAAATATTATTTTTCTTGTCATTTTATTGCTGTTTCTGCCTGGTTAATCATGAAAAGTAATTATAAAAAAATTCCAAAAGAGCATAGGATTGATTATTGGATTGGTATTGGAAGTGCAACAGTAACTGTATCAGTCATTGGAACAGTTGTAGGATTTTCATTCTCAGATTATTTAAATAAAGATATGATGATGGGATTGGCAATTCTTAATCCAGTTTATTTTTTATGTATGATGGTTGGAGCGTCAAAAACTATACCAGTAACGTTATCAGTTCTGCTTGGAATAATATTGGGACCAATAATCTATTTATTTTCACCTGAATGGTCAATTTTAATGGCAGGTGTTATTGGAGGAACTATTGCTTATTTAGTTGGAGAGCATAGTGTCAGCTAATATTGTTTATGCAATTCTAGTTACGTCCCTAGCAACATTTTTGTCTAGGTTTTTGGGTGTTATTACATCCCAAGGTATAAAAGAATCATCTAAACTTTTTAAATGGTTTAATTGTTTGGCTTATGCAACTTTAGCAGCATTAATTGCAAGGACTATAATTTTTCCTGCTGGCATTCTAATTGATGCCAGTTATTCCAGTAGATTAATTGTTGTATTATTATCTTTGTTTGTATTTTTTATTTCAAAAAAAAACTTTGTTTATCCAACAATTTTTTCAGCTATTTGTATGGCAATTATTAATAATTATGTTTAATAAAAATTGATTTATAAATTAAGGTAAAATAAAATTTAGAATGCATAAAATTAAAGGTATAGATATTCAAAAACACGAAAAATCAAATAGGATTATTAACATTAGTTTAGAGAATGATATTATAGATAAATTAATTTTTCCTTTTAATAAATTTGATTTAACAGCATTAGAACTCAAGCCATTTACAAGATTTACATTAGCTAAAAGTTTAGATGATTTAACAAATAACAAATTAAGTGAATTGATGAATTCAATTATAAGAGATAGATCAACAGGCTGCTTTATAATAGGGCCAAAAAATATAACATCAAAAATTAATGATACATTTTTAGTTAAATTATCAACTGCAATTGCTCATTTAATGGGTGTTCCAAATCATGACTCAATGGCTGGAAAGTATTATGCAAGATTTGAGGTTAAACATGAAGATAGTAGTGACTCTTATTTAAGAAAGGCATATAGAAATATGGATCTTCATACTGATGGAACATATGTAAAAGAAGTTACTGACTGGTTAATAATGACCAAGATAGATGAACAAAATGTACTAGGTGGTGAAACTGCAATGTTACATCTTGATGATTGGGAGCATTGTGATGATTTGTTCAATAATCCAGTCGGTAAACAGAATTTTACTTGGGGCTCACCTAAAAGTAAAAATATTGATTATAAAGTTGAGCATCCAGTTTTTTCATCAGATGAAAAGGGTAGACCTAAAATTTCATATATAGATCAGTTTCCAGAACCAAAAAATATGGAGCAGGGAAATTTTTTACAAAAGTTATCAGATAGTTTGGAAGAAAGTAAAAATAAAGTTATCACTAAGTTGCCTGTTGGAAGTGCTATTGTTGCGAACAACTACTTTTGGTTACATGGAAGAAAACCATTCAAAGAAAATAAGGATTTAAATAGAGAATTATTGAGAATTAGAGGCTCTTTTTTTGTTAATTAATTCAATATAATCAATATAAAGTAATCAAAATTTATGAATTTAGGATTTATTGGTACAGGAAAAATAGCATCTTCAGTAATCACTGGAATCTGTAAATCTAAAATTAAATATAAGAAAATATTTATATCCTCAAGAAACAGAAAAATTTCTCAAGTTCTTAAAAAAAAATTTAAAAATATAGTTATCTCAAAAGATAATCAGCAGATAGTCGATAAATGTGATTGGATATTTTTATCAGTTACACCGACGGTAGGTGAGAAAATTATTAAAGATTTAAAATTTAAATCAAAACAAACGATTATTAGTTTCATTTCGACAATTACATTATCTCAATTAAAAAAAGTTATTAAAGTAAAAGCAAAAATTGTTAGAGCAATACCGTTACCTCCAATATCATTAAGAAAAGGACCAGTACCTATTTGCCCACCTAATTCAAAAGTAAAAAGTTTCTTTAATCAATTAGGAACAACTGTGGAGATTGAAAAAGAAAAATCTTCTATTAATTTTTGGTCTACTTCTGGAATGATGGCACCTTTTTATGAATTATTGAGAGTGATGACTGATTGGTTGGTCAAACGTGGTGTAAAAAAAGATAATGCTCAAAAATATATTACATCTTTATTTTTAGCTTTATCTGAAGATGCAGTTGTAAATTCTAAAGAAGATTTAAAACATTTAGTAAGAGAATCTCAAACACCAAAAGGTCTTAACGAACAAGGTGTTAAAGAATTAACTAAAGCTGGTTTTTATAAGTCTTTAGAAAAAACGTTAAATAGTATTCATAAAAGACTAAGTAAATAAATTACATGTCTGAAAATATTTTAAAAATAAATAATTTATCAAAATACTTTGGTGGTTTAGCAGCTGTGTCTAATTGTTCTTTAAATGTCAAAAGAGGAACTATAACTGGCATCATTGGACCAAATGGATCTGGTAAAACTACTTTATTTAATTTGATTGCTGGTAATTTAAAATCTTCTAGCGGGGTAGTATTTTTTGATGAAGAGAATATTACCGATGTTCCTTCTTATGAATTATTTTCAAAAGGGTTACTTAGAACTTTTCAAATTGCACATGAATTTACAAATTTATCAGTTTTGGAAAATTTAATGATGGTTCCAGGAAATCAGTCTGGTGAAAAATTAATGCAAGCGTTACTCAAACCAAAATTAGTAGCTGAAGAAGAAACTATATTAAAAGAAAAAGCAAAAGAAGTTGTAGATTTTTTAAATTTAAGTCATTTATCAAACGAATTAGCAGGAAACTTGTCTGGTGGACAAAAAAAATTACTCGAGCTTGGAAGAACTATGATGGTAGATGCTAAATTAGTACTTCTTGATGAGGTTGGAGCTGGTGTTAATCGTACACTTCTTAAAGATCTTGGAACTGCAATAGAAAAGTTAAATAAAGAAAAAGGTTATACATTTTGCATGATAGAGCATGATATGGATTTTATTGGAAGATTATGTGATCCAGTGATTGTTATGTCAGAAGGCTCAGTTTTATTTGAAGGATCTGTTGAAGATGCGAAAAAAGATGAGAGGGTAATTGAAAGTTATTTAGGTAGAGGTTCAAAAATTAAGGATGTTGTCTAATGGCATTTTTTGAAGGTAATAGTATGACAGGTGGTTATGGAAATGGTCCAGACATTATTAGTTCCTGTACAGTGAATGTTAATAAAGGTGAGATTGTTTCAATCCTTGGACCTAATGGAGCAGGCAAATCAACAGCAATGAAAGCGATGTTGGGACTTCTTAATCTAAAATCTGGATCAATCATTATTGACGGTAAAGATATTTCAAAATTATCACCCCAAGATAGAGTAAAAGAAGGAATTTCATTTGTGCCACAAACAAAAAATGTTTTTTCAGGAATGACAGTTGAAGAAAATTTAGAAATGGGCGCATTTCTTATGAGCAATGAAATTAAAGATGTTATAGAAGAAATTTATATTTTATTTCCAATTCTAAAGGAAAAAAGAAACCAAATAGTAGGTGAATTATCAGGTGGACAAAGACAGCAGGTTGCATTGGGAAGAGCTTTAATGATTAAACCAGCTGTTTTGATGTTAGATGAGCCTACCGCTGGTGTTTCGCCGATTGTTATGGATGAATTATTTGACCATATAGTAAAAGTAAAAAAAACCAATGTTGCAATTTTAATGGTAGAACAAAATGCTAAACAAGCTTTAAGTATATCAGATAGAGGTTATGTCTTAGTTACTGGTGAAAACCGTTATTCAGGTACAGGAAAAGAATTATTAAATGATCCAAGAGTAAGAAGCTCTTTTTTAGGAGGATAGTATGGATTTTTTAAATGCTATCATACTTTTATTAAATTATATTTTTGTTCCAGCTTTAGCCTACGGATCACAATTAGCATTAGGTGCAATTTTTGTAACTTTAATTTATGGAATTTTAAGATTTGCAAATTTTGCAACTGGGGACATGATGTCTTTTGGAACAATGGTTGCAATATTATTCACTTGGTATTTTCAATCTTTAGGGATTTCACTAGGTTTATTACCAACGGCGTTAATAGCTATTCCTTTTGCAGTAGTCTTTATGGCTTTGTATATGCTTTTGATAGATAAATTTGTTTTCAAATATTATAGAGTTCAAAAAAGTCCACCTGTTCAATTAGCGATGGTAAGTATTGGCGTAATGTTTGTAACCCAAGCAGTAGTTAGAATAATAATTGGACCAGCAGATAGAAGATTTTTTGATGGGCAAAAGTTTATCGTTAAAGCTGGAGAATTTAAGGAAATGACAGGACTAAATGAAGGCCTAGCTATAAAATCAACTCAAGTAATAACCGTATTTGTCACTATTGTACTTGTTTCAATATTATTTTGGTTTTTAAACAAAACTAAGACAGGAAAAAGCATGAAAGCTTATTCTGATAATGAAGATTTGGCACTATTGTCAGGAATTGATCCAAAAAAAATAGTTATGATTACTTGGATAATTGCTGCAATTTTGGCAACAATAGGTGGAGTTTTGTATGGTTTGGACAAAAGCTTTAAACCGTTTACTTATTTTAATAACATGCTTCCAATATTTGCAGCCGCAATAGTTGGAGGTATTGGAAATCCATTTGGAGCTTTTTTGGGTGGCTATGTTATTGCATTTTCAGAGATATTTTTAACTTATGCTTACAAAAAATTTTTTATGTATATTTTACCAGAAAGTATGGAGCCAGAAACATTAGTTCAATTGCTTTCAACTGATTATAAATTTGCGGTATCATTTACGATATTAGTAATAGTACTATTGTATCGACCTTCTGGAATATTTAAAGGAAAAGTATTGTGAGAAAAAATCTAAATGTAATTGCTGCTTATAGCATCATGTTAGTTTTGATAATCCTAGTTGGTATTTTTCAATCTTGGAACATTGCATTATCAATATTTAATATGTGTTTAATTTCTGCAGTAATGACAATGGGTGCTAACATCCAATGGGGATACGCAGGTTTAATTAACTTTGGAATTATGGGATACACAGCTCTCGGAGGACTAGCAGCAGTACTGATATCAGTTGATCCTGTTCAAGAAGCTTGGCGTGCTGGGGGCTTTGATGTCTTGATGTGTTTATGGCTAATTATTGCAATGATATTTGTTATTCGATTTATTTTAAAAAATTTTGCAAAATCAAAGTTAAGAACCTATGGGATTGCAGGAATTATTATTGCAGGAATTATAATTATTAGAGTAACAGCTGAACCCGGTATAGAAGCAATCGAAGGAGTCAATCCAGCAAAAACTGGTTTTTTAGGCGGTCTTGGATTGCCAATAGTTTTTTCTTGGATAGTTGGAGCTTTCTTTGCGGGTGGATTAGCTTTTATAGTTGGAAAAGTAGCTTTAGGCTTAAGAGCCGACTATCTAGCAATTGCAACATTGCTTATATCAGAAATTGTTATAGCAATAATTAAACATGAAGATTGGTTAACTAGAGGAGTTAAAAATGTTATAGGCCTTAAAAGACCAGCGCCCTATGAGGTTAATCTTCAATCTACAGAATGGTTTATTAATTTAGTTGAAAATTTTAATATAGGAAAATTAAATTTAATTTCTAACTTAGCAGATAGGCAAACTGCACTTAATCAATTAGTTATAGAAGGTTCATCTGTATTTGTTAAACTTTGTTATTCTGGATTATTTTTAATTGTGGTTATAATACTTTTAATACTTACTCAAAAAGCACTTTATTCACCTTGGGGCAGAATGATGAGAGCTATAAGGGACAATGAAGAGGCTGCAAATGCAATGGGAAAAAATGTTGTTAAGCAACATTTATTAATTTTCATATTAGGATCTGCAATTGTAGGAATAGCTGGAGCAATGCTAGTAACTCAAGATGGTCTGTTTACACCAGGAAGTTATAGACCGATGAGATATACATTTCTTATTTGGGTTATGGTAATTGTTGGAGGAAGTGGTAATAATTTTGGTGCTATTTTAGGTGGATTTGCTGTCTGGTTTTTATGGATAGAGGCTGCTCCTATGGCATTATTCATGATAAACATGTTTACAGCTGGAATGCCAGATACCCATGCTTTGAAAATTCATTTAATTGAAAGTGTTCCATATTTTAGATATTTAATGATGGGTCTTGGACTTTTATTAATTATGAGGTATCGACCAAAAGGTATACTTCCCGAAAAAATAGAAATAAAATAATTATATTATGAAATATATTATATTAGGTGCAGCATTTGCTTGGGCCATGTATATGGCTGATAAGTATATGTTTTAATGAACAAAAATCTTTTAATTTTAGCATTAAGCCAAATATTTAGTTTTACTGCAGCACCTGTAACAGTATTTTTAAGTGGAATTATTGGTTCTCAAATTAGCCCTGTCATATCACTCTCTACTTTACCAATGTCGATATCAGTAGTTGGTATTGCAATAGGTGCAATTTTCGCAACAAAAATTATGAGTTTAATCGGAAGAAAAGCAGGTTTTATTTCAGCTTCAATTGGAAATTTTTTAGTTTGTACACTAGCAGCCTATTCAATAATGGAGCAGAATTTTTTTTTATTTTGTTTTGCAAATTTTTTTCTTGGTGTTGGAATGTCTTTTACACATCAATATCGTTTTGCAGCAGCAGAAAGTGTTGAAAAAAATAAAATACCAAAAGCAATTTCAATAATTTTATTAGGTGGAATTGTTTCAGCGTTTATAGGACCAGGAATTGCAAACTATTCGAAAGATATAGTTAGTGAACATTTATATGTTGGCTCTTATTTATCTCTTGGAATTTTAACACTTGTACCAGCTATTTTCTTTTTGTTTTATGAAAATATATCAAAATTAGAAACTAATATAAAATATTCAGGACGAAGTCGTTTAGAATTAATTTCTCAACCTAGGTTTTTACAAGCTTTAGTGGCTTCAGCTTTTGGATATGCGATTATGACATTTTTGATGACAGCAACCCCATTAAGCATGCATGTAATGGAAAAAATGAGTCTTAGTAAAACAGGTCTAGTTATACAATTTCATGTTGTAGCAATGTTTTTACCATCTTTGATTACAGGTAGTTTAATCAAAAAATTTGGCCATAGTAACATAATGTATGCTGGGGTATTTCTTTATAGCATAACTATAGTAGCAAGCTTTTTTGACCAGACTTTTTATAATTATATGTTTGCCTTAATTTTCTTAGGTTTAGGTTGGAATTTTTTATTTATATCTGGAACAAGTTTACTTGTTTTAACTTATAAAGAAGATGAAAAGTTTAGAGCTCAAGGCTTAAACGATTTTATAGTTTATTCTGTTCATGCCGTAGGCAGTCTATCAGCAGGAATTTTAATTGCTCTTACCAGTTGGAAAACAATGAATCTTATATGTATTCCACTTATGATTTTAATTGTTTTAATAACTTTAAGAGCAGAAATTTTAAGTAAAAAATAAAAAAAACCCCAGCAGCTTTTAGCCGCTGAGGTTTTAAATTAGATATTAACTATCTTTGTTTTTTAGTTTTAAATTTTCCGCCTTTGATTTCTTGCTCTAAGAAAGAACCTTCAGCCTCACCAACGCCAGTAAAAGTTACTCCGGTTGCACCTTCGTAATTAATCTTTTTACCTTTAGCTAGTAAGTCTAGTCCTTTTTTAAGCTCACCTGGATAAATTTTAGTTCCAGGAGCATTAGCAACATCCATTACATTTTTAGCAATTGATGATCTGTCAGCTGAATTACCAGCTTGCATAGCTAAAACTATTAAAGCGGCTGCATCGTATGACTCGCCTGTATACGGGCCAGATGAATCTATACCACCAGCTTTTGCAACTTCAGCAAATACTCCAGCACCTTTTCCAGTTGAACCTGGCATAGTACCAAAAGATTTACTCAAACCTTTTCCAAAAGCATCAACAAGTGATTGACCAATCATACCATCTGATAAAACAAATTTATCAAACGCACCTGAGTCTAAAGCAGCTTGGATCATACCTTTACCACCTTGGTCAAGGTAACCGATTACAACCATTGCATCACCACCAGCAGAAGCTAATGTTGCAACCTCCGAAGAATAGTCAGCTTTACCATCTTCATGAGCAGTAACTGCCGTTACTTTTATTCCATGGGCTTCAGCTGCAGCTTTATAAACATCTGCTAAACCTTTTCCATAATCATTATTAGTATAAGTCATAGCCACACTTTTAACTTTTCTATCTTTAGTTACGTCAGCTAAAATTTGTCCACCTCTAGCATCTGATGGTGCAGTTCTAAAGAAATACCCATTATCATCTAGAGTTGTTAATCCAGGAGAAGTAGCTGATGGTGAAATCATTACAACACCATTTGGTACAGCAACATTTGATGCAATAGCACCTGTTACACCTGAACAGTCAGCACCCATAATTGCAGCAACACCACCTGAAATTAGACCTTCAGCTGCTGCAGTTGCTGCCGCTGAGTCAACGCAAGTTGAGTCTGCTCTTACTGGTTCAATTTTTTTTCCACCTAAAAGTGAACCTGAGTCTGATGCTTCTTTAAAAGCAAGTTCTGCAGATGCAGCCATAGCTGGAGTTAGTGATTCAATAGGACCCGTAAATCCTAAAATAATCCCCATCTTAATCGCGTGTCCGTCTGCCATTACATTTGTTCCAAAACTTGATACAAACATAAATGCAGCAATAATTAGTTTTTTCATTATCTTCCTCATTTATTGTTAACAATTTATAAAAACTAATTAGATTATGAATATTCATAATATTCAATGACAAAATCACCTTATTTTTTGCAATGAATAACTCAAAAGTGGTGGCTGAACCTTAAATATCTATCTTATTGAAAATGGATCTAAAGTTGGTTCATCAGATGTATAATACCAGGTAGTTTTCACTCTTGTATAATCTTTAATTGAATCTATTCCTGCTTCTTTTCCATAGCCACTATCTTTAATTCCACCAAATGGAGCCGAAGGCGAAATTAATCTATAAGTATTAACAAAAGTAATCCCTGCTCTTATCGCTTTAGAAACTCTTAACCCTCTTGCTAAATCACTTGTATAAACCCCTGATGATAATCCATATTGATTATCATTCATTTTTTCTATGACTTCCTCTTCAGTATCAAATTTCATAACAGAGAGAACTGGACCAAATAATTCATTTTCTGCTGCGGGTAAATTGTGATTGTCACATTCAATTATTGTTGCTGGAAAATAATACCCTTCATTAGAAAACGGATGTCTTTTTCCACCACACTTTATTTTTCCACCTTGTTCAGTTGTAAGTTTAATATTTTTTTCTATAACTTCTAATTGTTTAAAATTACTTAATGGTCCCATTTCTGTATCTGGATCCATGGGTGTTCCGATTTTAATTTTTTCTGCCCTTTTTGAAAGTTTATCTAAAAATTCATCATAAATTCCTTTTTGTAAATACAACCTTGAACCAGCGATACAACTTTGGCCACTAGCTCCAAAGATACCTGCTGTAATGCCATTTATTGCATTTTCTTGTTTAGCATCATCAAATACTGCGACAGGACTTTTTCCACCTAATTCCAAACTAACTTCAGATAAATTTTCTGCAGAATTTTTAATTATATGTCTTGCTGTTTCTGGTCCTCCAGTAAAGGCAACTTTTTCAACTAATGGGTGGGTTGTTAAAGCTTTTCCACATGGATCACCAAATCCAGTTACTACATTTACAACTCCTTTAGGAATACCTGTTTCTTCAATTAATTTTGCAAACTCAAACATAACTGCTGGAGCTAACTCTGAAGATTTAATTACAACTGTGTTTCCCATAGCAAGAGCTGGAGCTAACTTTGTTGCAGTTAAAAACATTTGTGAATTCCATGGAACAATAGCAGCTATTACACCAATTGGAATACGTGTAGTAATTGCTTGTATATTTGGTTTATCAATTGGTAAAACTGTTCCTTCAACTTTATCAGCTAATCCAGCATAGTAATCATAATACTCTGCTATATAGTTAGCTTGTTTATTTGTTTCTCTAAATAATTTTCCAGTGTCTATTGTTTCAATTTTTCCAAGCAGCTCAGCATTATCTCTAAGCTTGTCACCAATAGCTCTTAAAAATTTTGCTCTTTCTCTAGGAAGTAATTTAGGCCATTCTCCTTCAAATGCAGCTTGGGCTGCTTTTACTGCCCTATCAACATCTTTTGCATTTGCCTCTGGCACAACTGCCCAAGGTTTATTATCTTCTGGATTTAAAGTTTTAAAAGTTTTTTTACTTTCAGAGTCAACCCACTCTCCATTAATGAACATTTTATAATGTTTTAAATCACTCATTTTTATCTATAAAATTTTTGATAGTTAAATTTACATTATCCGCACATTCAATACCACAAAGATGTTTACCGTTATTGATAATCTTTAACTGACTATTCTTGATTATTTTATTTAATTCCTCTGACATCGCTGTAGTTGAACCTGCATCATGTTCCCCAGTCATTATTAAAGTTTTTGCCTTAATTTTATTGAAATCTTCATCATTTTTATGAGTAACAAAGAGTTCATAAACTTTTAAAAAATTCTGCATATTATTAGCAGATAAAATTGAGGTAATTTTTTCATAAGTATTTGGATTTTTTTCTAAATACTCATCTGTAAACCATCTTTTTAAAGCTAGTTTTGATAACTTTAATTCTTTTTTAGCTTGATCAAATCTTTCATTAACTATTTTTTGTTGCTCTTTAGATCTTTTGTAAATGGAACATAAAAGAATTAATGATTTTAACCTATCACTGAATTTTATTGCAAAATTTCTTGCAATTAATGAACCAATTGAAAATCCAACTAAATGAATTTTATCAATTTTTAGCTCATCAATTAAATTTATCAATTGATCTGAAAAATCATCAAAACTTATTTTGTTTTTCTTTAACGGTGTTTTCCCATGTCCTAAAATATCGTATGAAATTGTATTATTTTCTTTAAAAAAATTTAATTGAGGTTCCCAGATTTCATGAGTTAATCCCACCCCATGAATAAATACTATTGGAATAGATTGGTGTTTATTATTAAAATAATAGAAAGTACCTGATGAAGTTGTTCCAAATGTCATCAAGTATTATTTGGGTTCAATACCCATTTCTTTCATATCTTGATATCTATCACCCGTTCTTGCGTGTGCACGTCCACTAGAAGAACCTCCAATTGCTATTACAATTTCATCATCAAAAGGAGCATCATGAATTGTGAACTCATGAGTTAAGTAATAAGGTCTAAGACCAGAGTCGGTTTTATGCATCATTGGAATCGAAATTTTTGTACCTGCGCCACCTCTAATATTTGTAAAACTTAAATATGAAGTTCCCCCGACAGCATCTCTAAATTTATTTCCAAATCTAAGAGTATGTATAAAAGCAGAGGCATGTTCAATTTCACCATTTAGACCTACAACTCCAGCTTTTCCGTAAGCTAAAATTTTTTCTGGTGAACCAATTTCTTTTATAAGTTCTGGAACCAATAAATCACCTAATTTAGGAGCTAAATCTAAAATTATTGGTCTTAAGTTTTCAACAAAGCCTTGTCCATGCCAAGGGTTTTTAAATATTGCAGCAACAGAAACTAGCAAAACAGGTTCCTTTGCTTCTTTACCACCTTCAATAAAAGTTTTATCAACAAATTTTGTAAATTTTCTCAACTCTAAATTCATTTTTTTTCTCTATGTTTGAAACTGTCTCTTCTAAAACTGTATAATGCTTTAGGATCTACATCAACATCAATCACCGCAGGTTTATTACATTTAATTGAAGCACTAATTGCTTCGTTTATTTCTGAAATTTTTTTAACCTTAAAACCTTTTGCTCCATATAATTCAGCAACTTTGTCAAAAGAAGGACTAGTGATATCTGCACCTAAATACCTTTTGCCAAAAAAGTCTTTCTGATATGCTTTTTCAGCTCCCCAACTTTGATTGTTCATTACAATAGTTATTGTATTTATGCCATATTCAACTGCTGTACTTAACTCAGATATTGTCATACCAAAACCACCATCGCCCATTAGACTTACAACAGTTTTTTTTGGTTTTGCAATTTTAACTCCAAGACCACACGCAAATGAAAAACCTACTAAACCAAAGTCCAAAGGAGTAAATAAAGATGGAGGATTATAATATTCTAGAGCATCTGTTGCTTGTAAACATAGAGTTCCCGCATCTAGAGTAATAGCATTATCTTTAGGTAATGCTTTTCTTATTTCTTTAAACAATCCTTTGGGTTGAATAGGAAAGTTTTTTCCAAGATTGTCTTTTTCTCTTCTAACTAAATAATTTTTTCTTTCTTTTAGATATGAGCTTGTCCAATTTTTTACATCTAATTTAATCCTTTGTTTTTTAATCTCATTATATATTTGATTAGTTGCTGTACCTGCATCAGCATTAATACCAATTACAATAGGAAAATATTTTCCAAGCATTTTTTTTTCTATTTCAATTTGAATAATTTTTGCTTTTTTGTTTATGTTATCGTAAGAATAAAAAGTAGAGTTAAAACCTAATCTTGTTCCAATTGCTAAAATTACATCTGATTCTTTAACAAGACTTGAAGCAACAGGATTTCCTCGAGGACCCATTTGACCTGCATTTAGTTTATGATTAAATGGAATAGCATCCCCGTGACCTGCTGCAGTTACTATTGGTATATTTAATAATTCTGCTAGTTTAATTACTTCTTTGTATTTAGCGGTGTATTTAATTCCCCCTCCAGCAATTATTATAAACTTTTTTGCTTGATTTATAATTTTCACCGCTTTCTTTATTTTCTCATAGCCACCTTTAAGAATACTTTCATTAACGAAAGAAGGTTTATTTGTATTTATATTGTAATTATTTGTTGCTGCTAAAATATTTCTTGGCAAATTAATACAAACGGGGCCTCTTCTAGGTTTCATTGCCAAACTAAAAGCATCACTCATAATATCAGGTATTTTTTTTGAATTTTTTATAGTCCAAGTTTTTTTTGTAATAGGAGCAAATAGAGATTGTTGATCTAATCCTTGAAATGCATCTTCCATTTTATCTTTAGTTGAATACGAGCCAGCAATTGCAACAACTGGTGAAAATGCGGCCTTTGCTTGAGCAACACCAGTAACTAAATTAGTAGCGCCTGGACCATTTTGACCTGCAATAATAACACCAGGTTTATTAGAAGCTCTTGCATATCCATCAGCCATATGTGTTCCTGTTCGCTCATCTCTTACGCCAATAAATTTAATTTTTTTTTCATGATATAGAGCATCAAATATCTCCATCGTAGCTGAACCAATGAGACCAAACACTTTTTCAACATTTTCTTTTTTTAAAGATTTTACAGCAGCTTGACCACCGGTTATTTTTTTTCGTGATTTGATCACGAAACTTTTTTGACTTCAGTATCTATATCTTCTTTAAAGTGAGGCATTACTTTTTCTGTGAAAAGTTTTATACTTTTCATACAGTCTTCATGTTTAACACCTGGAAAATTCGACCAAACTTGTAAGTTTTGTAAATTTAATTCACTTTTTAATTCTTTAATTTTATCAATAACATATTCTGGAGTTCCAAATAACATATTTCGTTTATGGAGAAAATCATAACTCAATAAATCTAATTTACCTTTTGTTACCGGAAGTTCTTCTCCTGGATCCATATGATTTCCAAGGCCTCTCCAATGACAAACCCATCTCATATAGTTTACCATATGTTCTCCTGCTTTTTCTTTAGCTTCTTCCATTGTGTCCGCAACAAACATGTCTCTTACTAAAGAAATTCCTTCACCCATTGGTACGTTTCTTTTTTCTGACTCAGATTTTGCATTTCTAAATGCTTCAAATTTTATTTTTAAAGCTTTAACAGTTGGTATCCACATTATTATATTTAATCCTTGTTGTGCTGCCCATTCGATTGACCTAATTCCATCAACAACTTGGTGAATAGGTGGACAAGGTTTTTGATAAGGTTTTGGAAGTACACTAATATTTTCCATTACATTTGTTTCAAGGTTTACTAAATCTTTATTTGGTGGGCTCATATCATGTTGCCAAACATAATCAGGTGCAGGGTATGTATAAAACTCACCTTTGTGATTAAAAAATTTTTCTTTCCAAGCTTTTTTTAAAATAGTAAGTGTTTCTTCAAATAATCTAAAGTTTTTTGCCTGGTCTTTCATATCAGCTTCTTTATTTAAATTAATAGCTTCTCTACCATAAATTCCTCTACCAATTCCTATTTCAACTCTTCCTTTAGACAATTGATCTAATAAAGCGATATCTTCAGCCATTCTAATTGGATTATGAAAAGTGATCACATTGCAAGCTTGACCAATTCTAATATTTTTAGTTCGAGCAGCAGCATCTACACCCATCATTAATGGATTAGTTAAAGACTCCATTCCTTCATGGTTAAAGTGGTGTTCAGTATACCAGATAGAGTCCCAACTAGATTTATCACAGTATTCTGTAATTTCTCTAGTTTCATCTAGAAGCTCGTCATATGGCTTATGATTCCAGTTAGTAGTATTACAAAAGTATCCAAATTTCATTCTTCCTCCTTTAAACTTTCTAATTTAAAAAAAGACGACCGATCCCACTTTCGTATTGGATTTCACGATGAGTTATGTATCGCTTTAATGAAATTATACTATTAATCTTAACGTTGATATTCAATAAATTTCTTTAAAGAGTTTTGTAAAAATTTTTGAAAAAATATGCCTTTTTTACCGTTCTTTGAGCCATTTAGAAAGGAAGGGTGCATTACGAAATCATATGAAGGTTCAAAGAAAAATGGAATAGACATTCTTTCTGTCTTATTCCAGAGCACCCTATGATTTGTCGCTTTAAATCTACCTTTACTTAAATACTCTAAAGCTAATCCAGTATTTACTATGAGTGCATTTTTATTAAATGGTACATCATACCATTTTTTATTTTTTCTATTTTGAACTTGTAAGCCTCCTTTTTTGTCTTGGTAAAGAACGGTAAAAACTCCACTATCAACGTGTGTTTCGCATCCAAGAGCAACGCCATCTTGTTTTGAAATTTCCACAGGTTTTGTTTGATTAGGATAGTAATTAAATCTTAATGTACTTAGAGTTTTGACTCTAGAGAAAGCTTGATTACTGATACTCTCATTTTTTTTATAAAGCTTAATTATACTTTTAAATAATATTTCACTTAAAGAAAAAATATGATCAAAATAATTTGATAAACTTTTAATCGAGGATTTACTTAAAGATTTATTTAAATTTAAATATTCAATATATGGAGATTTATATTTTTTAAGATTATTTGGTGTAATTTTAAGATCACCTAAATCTAATCCTTCTTTTCCATTTACAGTATTTGGAAAATAACCTCTGTAGGTATTTTTATTTTTTTTATTCCATTTTTTAGGAGCTAACTTATTTTTATTTTCTATTGGAGAATTAAAAAATCTATTACCAATTTTACAAATATTATTTATTTCTTTTATATCTATACCATGCCCAATAACTTGAAAAAAACCAATATCAACACAAGCTCTTTCAATTTTTAAAAGTGTATTTTTTGCAGATAAAGAATTGAAATCAGATTTTAACAAAGATGAGATATTTACTGTTGGGATGTAACTTTTCATTATCTATTAGGAGTATCAGTAGCAACTAGATGATCTTTTGTTTTTTCTCTTATATAAATATATATACCAGCACCTATAATTATTGAAACACCAATAAAAGTTCGAGGAGTGGGAATATTATTAAATAAAATATACCCAATTAATATTGACCAAATTATTAGAGAGTATTCATATAGAGAGACAACTGAAGGAGATGCAATACTGTAGGCATTGAAAACACAAAAAAAAGCTATTGCACCTATGAATCCCATTGAAATAATAAATGGCCAAGCATAACTAGGATTAGTAAACCATTCTCTAAAAATAAATTGAAATGTTGGATCACTAAAGTTATTGAATTGACCTTCGCCTGTAAAAATAAAAAACAAAATACTTATTACAGTTGCTCCAATGTATAAATGTATCATTTGAGTGTAAACATTATCTTTATCCGAAGTATATTTGGTAATCGTCATTGATATGGAGTAGCACAATGCACAAGCAATTGGTGCTAATTTCATATAATCAAAATTATTAAAATCTGGATTTAGCACAATGAAAACTCCAATAAACCCAGCAACAATTGCTGACCATCTTCTAATTCCAACTTTTTCTTTTAGAAATATAATAGCTAAAATTGAAACAAAAAATGGACTAGAAAAAAATAATGCATTAGCCATTGCAAGTGACATGTATGTTAATGATACATAAAAAAAACTAAATCCAAAAAAGAAACAAATTACTCTTAATATTGTTAAAAAAGGATAGTGTGTTTTTAAATTAATTTTTTGTTTTGAGAATTTCATATAACAAATAAGTAAAAACCAAGCTACTAGCGTTCTGCCAAAATATAATTCGTATAATGAAGCATCGTTATAAATGAATTTAATCATGGCATCTTGAACGGAAAATACAGCCATTCCTAGCAGGATAAACAGAATACCTTTGGGGTTATTTTGCACTGAAGTCATGAATTAAGTATAAAGTCAGAGGCTCTTTCTGCTATCATCAATGTTGGCGCATTTAAATTACCACTTGTAATTTCTGGCATTACAGATGCATCAGCTACTCTAATATTTTTTAGACCATGAATTTTTAATTTTTCATCAACAACTGCCATATGATCTGTTCCCATTTTTAAGGTACATGAAGGATGATAAGCTGTTTCTGATTTTGATCTAATATAATTCTCTATTTCTTTTTCAGTATTAGCATTTTCACCTGGTCCTATTTCTTTACCAGCAAAAGGTTTCATAGAATTTTGAGCTAATATTTTTCTAGCTACGTGAATACATTTAATTGTTTCTTTCAAATCATATTCATCTTCTAAATAATTAAACTGAATTTTAGGGTAATCGTATGGGCTCGAGGTATTTAATTTAATATGACCTCTACTTTTTGGTTGATTTAAACTTGCATGTAATTGATATCCATGTCTATCTGGATCTACTGCACCATGATCAATTACAAAAGCTGGAAAAAAATGAAATTGTATATTTGGGTAATCTTTATCTGATGATGATTTACAAAAGCCACCTGCCTCTAAAAAGGAAGTAGAGCAGGGACCACTTTTGTTTATAAACCATTGAAGACCAACTCTTAGCATATTCAATTTATTAATATATGAGTATAAAGTATCTGAAGTTTTACATTCTTGCTGTATATATGTCTCAAGATGATCTTGAAGGTTTTTTCCAACACCCTTAATATCTTGAATAACATCAACACCTTTTTCTTTTAAGTGTTCTCCAGGACCAATACCAGAAACCATAAGTAGTTGAGGAGAATTAATTGATCCTCCACTAAGTATTATTTCTTTATTGGCATAAATTTTTTCAACTTTACCTTTTATTTTAACTTCAATACCTACAGCCTTCTTTCCTTCAAAAATTATTTTTTCAACAAAAGATTCTGTAAATACTTTTAAATTCTCTCTTTTTCTTACTGGATTTAAATAATATTTGGATGCACTCGCTCTTTCTCCTTTATGAATTGTGACATCATACATTCCAAATCCTTCTTGATCTTCTCCATTCATATCTTGATTTATTTTATGTCCTGCCTCTTTTGCTGAGTCTAAAAAAGCTTTAAATAAAGGATTTTTATTTTTAGAATGATTTATAGGAAGAATACCATTTCCTCCTCTATATTTATTTTCACCTTCAGACCATGTTTCAATTTTTTTAAAAAAAGGCAAAACCTTTTCATAACTCCATTCTTTGAGACCAAATGATGACCATCTTTCATAGTCATTTTTATTACCCCTTACATAAACCATTCCATTATGAGCAGAACATCCGCCAATCATTTTTCCTCTTGGACAAAATATTCTTCTATTATTTAAGTGTGGCTCTGGTTCAGAATAATATTTATAGTTATATTTTGGATCATGCATTGTATATAAAATAGCAAGAGGCATATTTACTTTCCAAATATCGCTATTTTTACCCGCTTCGAAAATTGCAACATTATTTTGGCTTTTAGCAGATAATCTGTTTGCGAGAACACAACCAGCTGTACCTGCACCAATAATTAAATAATCAAATTTCAATGTAATATTTTTATTGTGGGTTATCGCCTTCGATAGCAATTCTATCCATTATTCTCTCATAACCTAAACCTCTTCCGGGAAAAAAGTCAGCTATGGCATAATGAATTACACTTCTATTGTCCCAAATGGCCACAGCATTTTCAGTCCAGTTAAATCTACAAGTAAGATCAAGTCTAGCTTGATGCTCAAATATTTCCTGTAAAATTTTATCACTTTCCTCTTTTTCTAAACCAATAATTTGTTTTGTGTAGGTCCAATTAACATATAAAATTTTATTACCTGTTTCTGGATGTGTTCTGACTATTGGATGTTCATTGGAGTAAGAGTCGTAATTTCTTTTTTCATTTCCTTCCATATATTTATAGTTATCAATAAAAAATTCTGCTCCAAGTGAACTATGAACTGCTTTTTTATTAATTATTTTACTTTGGATTTTAGGGTCTAATGTTTCCCATGCTAATTCCATATTTGAAAAACAAGTATCTCCACCAACAGGAGGAATTTTCACTGACTTTAATATTACTGCTTTGGTAGGTTTAGAATTATAACTTACATCACTATGCCAGTTTTCACCCCATTGGTTTTTTTCTTCTTTACCTTTAATAATCCTTACAATTTCTGGATGATCTTTTAATCCTTTAACATATGCATGTGTTTCTAGAGGACCAAATTTTGCTGCAAGAGCTATTTGCTGTTCATTTGTAATGGGCTGATCTCTAAAAAAAATTACTTTATGCTCTAATAATAAGTCATTTATTTTCTTAAAATTTTGATCAGAAGTATCAGTTAAATCAATTCCACTAATTTCTGCACCTAATGCTCCTGATAATAATTTAATTTCCATTATTTTTTTAATTTATCACTAAATATTAAATTATCATTTAGAAAGTTTGATTTATTTAATTTAATAAAATCATCTATAATTTTTACTTTTTCTTCCTCAAATTCTGAAACTTTTCTTTTACCAAGATCCATATAAAGAGCCAAAACTTCAGTTGTGGCTGATAAGTCATTTGTTGATTTCTCACGCATTTCTAATTTGTAATGTAATCTTTTTTTATCGTGATCTAGGTGAGACAATGAAACTATAACTTCATCATTTTGCTTTACTTCTCTAATATAGCTAGTGTGAGTTTCAACTACCATCGTGCTTTTTTTTGTAGTTTTAGCTGAATGTTCACCCATTTTAAATTTAGATAAAATTACTTCTGCGCCCATATCAAATACCAAAATATAATATGATAAATTCATGTGGCCATTGTAATCAATCCAATCTTTAATTATTTTTTTATCAACAAGTGTAACGGTCATAGTTATTTTATTTCTGAGAGTATCTGATCTGATAAATTTTTAATTTCTTCAACTGCATTACCTTTTTTTTGTTTTTCTACCGCTGTTTTACCTTCGCCCATAGAAGAAGTATAAATTTGTCGATTTCCAATTATTGTTTTAGTTGAAGAAAGATCAAGACTTTTTATAAAATCTTTTGTTTTTTCAATAAGTTTTGATCTCTGACTCGATCTATTTATTTGTACTAGAATTTTTTTATTCGCTTTTTTTGCTATATCAACTATTGCCCCTGTTGCCCAAAAATCTACATGTGATGCTGCCATCGGTATTAAAACTAAATCTGCAGCTTCAATTGAAGGTCTCGCATCTGATTCAATTTTTGGAGGAGTATCAATAATTACAATATCATTATCATTTTTTAAGGTTTTAGACTCGTATTGAGCTCCCCATAAGCTAGCAGTTTTAAATGTAAGATTTTCACTAGAAACTTTTTTTTCAGTTCGTATCATAAACCATTTTCCAAGACTTCCTTGAGGATCTGTATCAATAATAGCTACTTTTAAATTATGATATTTTATAAATGCTAAAGCAAGATGAACGGCAAGTGTTGTTTTGCCAGTCCCTCCTTTTTGCTGAGAAATAGTTATTACCTTAGAAAGCATTAGCGCTAAATATATTATATAATGAATAGATGTTCGAACGAATAAGGATAAATTTAAAAAATTTTAATTAAATTCTATCACTGATTGTATTTTATAAATATTTATTAATTATTTAAAAAAATAATGAGTAAATTTTTTTTTAACTACATATAAAAATTATATATTTAAAATATAAACACTTTTAATTTGCTTTGATGATGATTTTAATCTTAAATAAGCCTTGAGAGGGTAAAATTTTTATCGTATGAACAAATTATTATTACCCCAAGACGTTGTTGGGGGATCTTTTTGGTTAATTTCGGTTGCAATGATAGGTGCAGCGATATTTTTCTTTCTTGAAAGAGGACGGCTGGCTCCAAAATGGGGGACGGTAATGAATTTGGTTGGTGTAATTGCCCTAATGTCATCGATACACTACTTCTATGCTAAAAATTTATGGGTTTTAAATGGTCAAGCACCAACGGCTCTTCGATATATCGATTGGCTGCTAACTTTTCCTCTTACAATTCTAACTTTTTATGTAATGCTTAAGTCAGTTACGGATATTAAGCGTGGAATGTTCTGGAGATTGTTAGTTGGGACATTAGTTTGGGTTGTTGCTCAGCTTTTAGGTGCTTATGGATACATGAGTGTAACTCTTGGGTTCCTAGTAGGTATTGTTGGATGGCTTTATATAATTGGAGAACTTTATATGGGAGATGCAGGACGAGCTAATGCATCTTGTAATAATGAGCGTGTACAAATGGCTTTTTTTGCAAATAGACTAATAATTACAATAGGTTTTTCGATTTATCATATTGGATATTTTATAGAGCACTTAGCAGGAGGAGCCAATATTAATAGTTTAAACATAATTTATAATTTAGCTGACATATTAAATAAAGTTATTTTTGGAATGATAATTTACAGTGCAGCTTTAGAAGACACAAAGAAAGGTAATCAGAATTAAAGGGGGAATAATATATGACTAAAGGAGCAGACATAATAGCGGGTATAATTTTAGTTGCACTAGCAATTGCAATTATTGTTTATTTGTTACACTGGCTATACAGAAGATCTTCAAAAGAAGTTTCGTTTGTACGTACAGGAATGTTAGGAGAAAAAGTTGTTATATCTGGAGGTGCTTTTGTCTTACCTATAATTCATAATATTACACAAGTAGGAATGCGAACACTCAGCTTAAATATAAAAAGAGCAGGAGATAAATCGCTAATTACAAAAGATAGAATGAGAGCAGAACTTGTTACAGAATTTTTTACTAAAGTTCCACCTGAAGCCAAAGCAGTTTCAACTGCAGCTCAAACTTTAGGAAATAGAACTCTTGATCCAGAACATTTAAAAGAAGTTGTGGCTGGTCGTTTTGCAGATGCACTTGGAGAAGTTGCAGCAAAAATGACTTTAGATGAAATACAAGAAAATCGAGGACAATTTGTTAAAGAGGTTGCAAAAATTGCAAATGAGTCAATAGGTCATACAGGATTAGCACTTGAAACAGTTTCTATTATATCACTTGATCAAGCGCCAATTGAAATGTTTAATCCAGCCAATACTTTTGACTCTCAAGGTTTAACACAATTGACAGAACAAATTGAAGAAAGAAAGAAAAAAAGAAACGATATTACTCAAGATACAAAAATCTCAATTGAAAATAAAAATTTAGAGACTGTTCAAAAAGAATTAGAAATTAAGAAAAATGAAGAGTTTTCTAAATATCAACAAGAGAGAGAAATTGCAATTCAAAGAGCAAAAGAAAAAACTGAAACAATAAAAGAAAAAGCAGAAAAAGAAAGAGAAGCAGAAGAAGCTGAAATTAGAAGTCAAGAACAAATAGAAGTAGCAAAAATTTCTCAAAATCAAGTAATTGAGGTTGAAAGAAAATTAACAGAAACAAGGCTTATCGAAGAAATTGAAAAACGTAGAAAAGAGCAAAATGAATTAGAGAAGAACTCAGCGTTTGAGATAAGACAAAAAGATTTAGAAACTGAAGTTAAAATTTTAAATCTTGATAAAGAAAGTGAGTATGCAAGACTTGAAAAGCAAAGACAAGTTGACATCAAACGTGCTCAAGAAAAAGCAGCTATTATAAAAGAACAATCTGAGAGACAAAAGGAAGCTGAAGAAGCACAAATTGTTTCGGAGCAACAAGTTAAAAATGCCAAGATTGAACAACAAAAAAATATAGACTCTCATAGAATAGAATCTGAAAGGGTAGTAAGACTTCTTGATATAGAAAAAGCTAAAAGATTAAGTATTGAAGAGCATCAAAAAAATCTTGAAGTGATTAATAAGTCAAAACAGGTTTTAAAATCTAAAGCAGAAGAGGAAAATTCAAGAGCTAGAGCTATAGAAGCAGAAGAAAAAGCTAATTCAGCTAGGTATGTAGAAAAGGCACAAGGAATTAAAAAAGTAGATGTAATAACAGCTGCTTCAAAAGCAGAACAGGATAGGCATGCAACTATGGCAGCAAAATTGAGATATGAAATAGATGCCGCTGGTAAAGAAGCATTAAATTCTGCTGAAAATCTTAGAAGTGATGCAAGTAGAAGAAGTGCGTTACGTTTAAAACTTGCCGACAAAATTGAGTCAATTATTAGAGAAAGTGTTAAACCGATGGCTAACATTGGAGACATAAAAATTGTTGATGTTAATGGTTTGCCAGGTTTTAGTGGAACATCTAGTACTGGAGGAGGGAGTAACGGAGAAACTTCTGATGGCGCAGGTGGATCTGCAAGAAGTGGAAATTTAGCGGATAATGTGGTTAGTTCTGCATTGCGTTACAGAGCTCATCAACCTTTCTTAGATAGCTTGCTAAAAGAAATTGGAATGGCACCAGGAGAAATAAGTAATATCAGAAATATTTTAGGTGATTATGAAAATCCAAAAAAAGATTATCATATGAATTTTGATAATGATCCAACCAAAGGATCTAAAGGTTCTAAATAAAGAGTTAAAAATATATGAGTAGTGATTTAAATAGTTGGGCAAAAAAGTACGAAGAACTTACAAATAGTGATGAAACTATTGCCGCAATGGCAAAATATTATTCATGCTCATTTATGTTTGATATGGAAAAAGCAAAAGTCATTATCGAAATGCACGATGGTAAAGTAAAAAATATTAATACTAACCCAGGTCCATTAGACCCATATGACTTTGCATTAAGAGCTTCTGCAAATACCTGGAAAGAATTTAGTCAACCTATGCCAAAACCTATGTATCACGGTATATGGTCAGCAAGTTTTAGAAAAGATTTAAAAATAGAGGGCAATCATTTAATTTTAATGAAAAATTTAAGAAATTTTACTGTTCAATTTGAATTATTAAGAAAATCAGGAGTACCAGTTTAAGATGAATTTTGTTGAATTAGAAGGAGTACAAAAATGGTAAAGCATCACAGTGTAGTAGGTCGTTATGTTACTATTGAAGTAGATGATTGCGAATATAAAGTTTTTTATCTTCAAAATGGAAAAGGTATACCATTAATATGCCAACACACAGCTGGTTGTCACAATCATCAATGGAGAGGACTTCTTGAAGATGAGGAAATTATAAAAAATTATAATGTAATTGCATATGATTTACCTAGACATGGAAAATCAGACCCTCCACACAATAAAGAATTTTGGAAAGAAGAATATAAACTAACTGCAGACCATTATTGCAATTTTATAGTTAAATTATGTGAAGCTTTAGACTTAAAAAATCCTATTTTTATGGGATCTTCTTTTGGAGGAAATGTAGCTTTGCAATTAGCTCTTCGCCATCCTAATAAATTTAGAGCTGTAATTCCAGTTGAAGCAGCTGACCATGCGCCAGGTTTTTATTTAGATTGGTGGAGACATCCACATGCTAATGCAGCACAAGTTTGTGGAAGTGGTACGTGGGATTTAATGGCACCTCAATCACCTGAAAGAGATAGATGGTTAACATGGCATTATTACACTCAAGGCTCTGAGGCATTTAAAGGAGACTTATATTTTTATTCAGTTGATCATGATTTAAGAAATGAATTGAAGAATATTGATGGACACAAATGTCCAGTAATTATGATGACAGGAACTTATGATTATTTGACACCACCAGAAGCAACCGAAAATACAGCAAGACAAATTAAAGGTGGAGTTTATATAGAAATGCCAGATATAGGGCATTTTCCAATGAGTGAAAATCACGAGTTATTTAGAGTTTATTTATTAGAAGCATTAAAAATAATTCAAGAAAGGACCAATAAGTAATTTATTTACTGGGAGGTAATATGGAAAAAGATAAAACAGGAGTTCAACTTAATCTTGGTCACACAAGCACCGATGACTATATTACTGAAAAATATGTTTTGCCATTATTAAGAGATGAAAAAATGAGAAATAAATTGATCGAGGAGCATAGAGCTACTCCAGTAGGAAGGGCACCACAACCTCATAAAGGCCAGCCAATGGTTGAGCATAGCAAGGAACTTCAAATCGTTCTTGATAAACTTAGAAGACAGCCTATGGCAGTTAAAAAATATGTAACAGTATGTAAAAAAGATTTTGAAGATTATAGAATAGGAATAGTCACTGGTGTAAGAGGTGATCCAGTTGAAATTCTAGAAGAATCTTTTTCTTCTGAAGAAGCTGTCGAGCATGCAATTTTTTTAAAAAGAATTTTAGATCTTTTAGAAAGACATGGACAATGATTAAAATTAAAATGGTAATATAATGCTGAGAATTACTGGTTATAGCGATAAGTATACATCTTTTCCTGGAGAAGAAATTAAATTTTATGTTAACTCTGAAAAAAATGAAAATTATGAGGTTCAAATTGTAAGATTAATTCATGGAGATACAAATCCTGAAGGTCCTGGATACAAAGAAGAAGAGATAGGTGCTGAGTGTAATAGAAATTATCAAGGAAAAAATCAAAAAATCCATGGTGGCTCTTATATTGTAATACCTCAAGACGAAAGATTAAACACAACAAGTTTTACTCTACAGGCATATATATTCCCCACAACACCAGACAAAGGTAAGCAAGGAATACTAACAAAGTGGAATGAAAAAACGCAAAGTGGTTATGGGTTATTTATAGACGAAAATAGCTGTTTATCAGTTATGATTGGAGATGGAGGGGGACAAACAACATCAGTTTCAAGTGAAAAGAAATTGATGAGAAAAGTTTGGTATTTGGTGGCAGCAACTTATGATGCTGAAACAGGAAAATTAAAACTGTATCAAGAACCTTGTGTTACACCTACTAATGGTGGACTAGGTATGTCGTTGCTACATCCTGCAGATGAAACAACAGCTTATGTTGAGTCTATCAGCAATTTAAGACCACGAGCAAATGACGCTCCTTTTTTAATGGCCGCTAGTGCATTAAATGATAGATCAGGAAGACATATATTTGGAGGACATTACAAAGAAGCATTTAGTCCTATTGAATTACCAGAGCAAACATTAACTTACAATGGCAAAATAGATAGGCCAAGACTTAGTAAAAAAGCTTTATCAAAATCAGAGATAGAGTCATTAGCTAGAGGTTTTGGCGGATGTACCTCAGAATTAAGATCTGAAGTTATAGGGGCTTGGGATTTTCATGCGAACATTACAAAAAATATGGCTTCTACTTTAATTATTGACATGACATCTAATCATCTTAATGGCTTTATTGTAAATTTACCATGTAGAGCTATGACAGGATACAATTGGACTGCAGATGAAATGGTATTCCATCATAAGCCAGAAGAATATGGTGCTATTCATTTTCATGATGATGATATTGATGATGCAAGATGGGATGTAGACTTTGTTTATAAAGTACCTGATAAAATTAGAAGTGGAGTTTATGCAGCAAGATTGAGGATAAATGGTGAGGACTCAGCAGAAACAGAGGATTTTATTCCTTTTGTAATTAAACCACCTAAAGGCAAAACTAATTCAGATCTTTTATTTGTTTTACCAACAAATAGTTACATAGCTTATTCAAATGATAATTTAGGCACAAATTCAGTTGTGGCTCAATTGTTGGCTGGAAAAGTACCAGTTATGTCAGCTTCAGATTTGTATTTAAATGAACACAGAGAATATGGTCTATCAACCTATTCTCAACATTCAGATGGAAGTGGTGTAGCAATTTCATCAAGGCTAAGACCTATTTTGAATA
>CABYXQ010000011.1 GCA_902522915.1 uncultured Pelagibacteraceae bacterium
TAACGTTTGAAATAGCTTTTAGAAAAACTAGTTTATCAGGAGATATATCATTTTGATTATTAATAAATCTTTTTTCAGCTTGCTGTTTTCCTAAGTTCCAATATGAGTGAAATTCTGATGCAAGCTCATACAAATAAACTGGGATACGATGTGGTTCAAGTCTGTTGCAAGCTGTAGTAATACATTTTGGCCATTCTGAAACTTTTTTTAATATCTTAATTTCATCACTGGTATATTCAAATTTATAATCTTCTATTTTAATATCTGAATTTAAGTCTTTACTAATATGGCGAAATACTGAAGAAATTCTAGCGTAACAATATTGAACATAGTAAAGAGGATTATCTTTTGATTTTTCTTTGACAGCATCAAAATCAAAATCTAATTCAACATCACCGCTTCTATTAAGCATTATAAATCTAGTTGCATCCTTACCAACTTCTTCAATTAGATCATCAACAGTTATATAGTCGCCTTTTCTCTTTGACATTTTAAAAGGTTTATTGTCTTTAATAAGTTTTACTAGCTGACTAATTTTACAAATTAATTTATTTTTTTCTCCTGATAGAGCTTCAACAGATGATGAAATACGTTTTGTATAACCAGCATGATCTGCGCCAAGAATATTAATTAGAAAATCAAAATTTCTATCAACCTTATTTTTATGATAAGCAACATCGCTTGCAAAATAAGTCCAACTACCATCAGATTTTTGTAACGCTCTATCCTTATCATCTCCAAAATCTGTTGATTTGAACAATAATTGCTCTCTTTCAACCCATTCTTTATTATCTTCACCGGCTGGAGCTTTAATTTTACCTTTATAAACAAACTTGCCATCTTCTAAGAACTTAATAACTTGCTCTACTTCATTATTTAAAACTAAGGTCTTTTCACTTACAAAATTATCATGCTTAATACCTAAGCTTTTTAGATTATTCTTAATTAAATCAAGAGCTTGTTCAATTGATAAAGAAGTTAATATATCCTTAATATCATCATAACTATCGAAATTCATATCTAAGTTTGATGAAATAATATTTTTGGCAAAATCTATTAAATAGTCACCTGGATATAAATCAGGATTATCATTTGGAAAGGGTTCGTTAAATTTAGCCTCACGTATTCTAAAATAGACAGATTTAGTAAAACTAATTATTTGGTTTCCATAATCATTAACATAATATTCTTTAGTAACTTTATGTTTGTTAAAAGTTAATACATTTGAAATAACGTCTCCTAAAATAGCCCCACGACAATGTCCAACGTGCAATGGACCTGTTGGGTTTGCTGACACAAATTCTACTAAGTAACTACATTTTTTCTCTTTTTCATTTATTCCAAAATTTTTTGCATTTTTAATAATCTCTTGAATAAAATTAGTCCAAAATAAAGGTTTAAATTTAATATTTATAAAGCCAGGCTTAACAACATTAATAGTATCAATTAAAGAATCCTTTTCCTTAATAATGGGTGATATTTTTTCAGCCAACACTAGCGGTGACTTCTTATTTAATTTTGAAAGTACCATTGCAACATTTGTTGAAATATCACAATCAAAATTAGGAGGCGGTATTTCTGCATTTATTCCATTGAAAGTTTCAGGAATAAGCAATTCACCATTTTTATTTAAATCGGTTATAATTAATTTAATTTTGTCTAAATATAATTCAAAAATGTTCATTTATTTTTATTATAAAGGTTAATAGCATAACGATCAGTCATACCAGAAATAAAATCTGAAATAGCTCTAAATTTATTTTTAGTCAATTGATCTTTACTAATAAATTTTCTTGGATTTGCGTTAATTATTTTAAATAATTTTTTAATTATCATTTTACCTTTTTGATTCTTTTCATAAACATTTTTATTATTGTACATTTTGTCTTTTAAAAATAATTTAATTTCTTTTTCTGACTTTATTAATTTTTTTGAAAAACCAACCAACAAACAGTCAGTTTTTGTAACTTTTTTAAAAGAAGTTATTTTGTTATTCTTTAAATTTTTTTGTGTATTATTTAACAAATCTCTAATCATTAGATCAATGGAGTCTCTTATTATTTGATATGTTGCTATTTTGTAATTTGTTTTATTAATTTTTTTTTTATATTTTACATATATAGACTTGAAAAAATCTATTTCAGTGAGATCTTCTAATTTAAATAATTTAGCATTTATCCCATCTTGAATATCATGATTATTATAGGCTATATCATCAGATATACTTGATATTTGAGCTTCTAATGATGGATATGAATTAAAAACAATCTTTTTTTTAAAACTTTTAAGACCTATTAATCTGTTTACTAAAGATAAATTTTCAACTGGTCCATTATGTTTTAAAAGTCCTTCAAGTGTTTCTATAGTTAGGTTTAAGCCATCAAATTTGAAATATTTATTTTCTAAAAACATTACAATTCTTAAAGTTTGTAAGTTATGGTCAAATCCTCCATGATCATTCATACATTCATTTAGAGCATCTTCACCTGCATGACCGAAAGGTGTATGACCCATATCATGAGCTAAGCTTAAGGTTTCTGCTAAATCTTCATTTAATTTCAGGAATTTTGCAATTGATCTCGCTATTTGGGCAACTTCAATTGAGTGTGTTATTCTAGTCCGATAATGATCACCTTCAGTATTTACAAAAACTTGGGTTTTATGTTTAAGTCTTCTAAAGGAAGCACTATGAACTATTCTATCTCTATCTCTTTGAAAAGGAGATCTAAATCTAGAATTAGCTTCATTAGTAAGTCTACCTTTGCTTTGAAATACGCCTAACAGACTATGTTTTTTCATCCTTTAATTTAAATAATTAAGTATTATATTAGTAATACCAGTGTTCAAACATGATTAAAGAAATTAAATTTACAGATAAAGCTTTAAAACAAATAGATAATTTATTGTCTAAAAAGGATAAAGGATCTTTTTTTAGAATCGCTATTAAAGGTGGAGGCTGTTCAGGTTTTCAATATGAATTCACATTTGATCAATCAAAACAAGAAGATGATTTAAATTTTCAAAGCATTTTAATAGACAAAACATCAGCAGACTTATTAAAGGGTTCTGAGGTTGACTATGTATCTGAATTAATTGGAGAGTCTTTTAAAATATCCAATCCACAAACTAAATCATCTTGTGGATGTGGTGTATCTTTCTCACTTTAATGATCATTTCATCTTGGAATGTTAATTCCGTAAGAGCAAGAATAGAAAATATCAAAAGTTATTTATTAAAATATAAACCAGATGTTTTAATGATGCAGGAAATTAAAACTGAAGATGTTAATTTTCCATATGATGATTTTGCTTCTATGAATTATGAGTGCCATGTTTATGGTCAAAAAAGTTATAATGGTGTTGCAATTATTTCAAAAAATAATTTAAAAAATATAAGAACTGATTTAATTAAAGATAAGCTTAAACAATCTAGAATAATTTCAGCTGAAATCGAGTATAAAAAGAAAATTATTCAATTAATAAACATTTATACTCCCAATGGAAATCCAGTTGATACAGAAAAATACGATTATAAAAAAAATTGGATGGACCAATTAATTAAGCAATTAAAAATATTATCAAAAAAAAATTCTAATATAATACTTGCAGGAGATTTTAATGTCATACCAGCAGCTGAAGATGTCTATAACGTTAAAAGCTTTGAGGATGACGCATTATATAGATTAGAAATAAGAAAAAAGTTTAGAGAGATGCTTAACTTAGGCTTTAGTGACGTATATAGGCATTTTAACGAAGATAAAGAAGGATATACATTCTGGGACTACATGAGAGGGGCATGGCAAAAAAACAACGGTATGCGTATTGATCACTTCTTAGTTTCAAATTCAATAATTGATATAATAAAAGATATTAATATTAATAAAGATCCTCGCGGAAGAGAAAAACCTTCGGATCATACTCCAATTGAAATTAAGTTAGCTTAAAGATTTTATTTTATTTACCAAGTCTTCGTTGATATTTCTAGGACCAGTATCTTTTCTATTTTTATGTCTTCTTTCACCTGGTAACCGCACCTCACCCATAGACTTCATTTTTACAAAAAATTCATCAGCATGTTTTTGCCAACTTGTTCCAGCAGTTTTATCTGGACAAATTGCTAAAATAAATTCACCACCACTTGGAGGACCACCATCATTATTGTCTTTTGCTGCTGTTTCATAACTAAAATTATCACCAACTAAAGCACCTGCTAATAATTCAACCATCATTGCTATCGCAGAGCCTTTATATCCACCAAAGGGTAATAAAACTCCACCATCAGCTATTTCACCTGGATCAGTTGTTTCTTTACCATCTTTAGTAAGCCCAGTTCCAAGAGGTACTTTGTGCCCTTCTCTCTTTGCAACTTGAACTTCACCCATTGCCATTGAAGCTGTTGCCATATCATATACAACAGGATTTTTTCCTGGTCTAGGCCAAGCAAAGGAAATTGGATTTGTTCCAAAAAGAGGTTTAATCGCACCAGCTGGTGCAACAGCAGGCTTGTAAGATGTGCAAGCAAATGTAACCAAACCATCTTCCGCTAATTTTTCAGTTTCAGGCCACATAGCAGCCATATGATGAGAATTATTAATAGCTAAAACAGCAACTCCATTTTCTTTTGCAGCTTTACTTAATTCAGGTAATCCTAAGTTAAGAACAACAGGAGCTAAACAATTATTTCCTTCAACTTTAATTACTGATGGAGATATTTTTTTAACTTCAGGTCTACCTTTTCCATTAATTTTACCACTTTTAAGTCCAC
Source organism: uncultured Pelagibacteraceae bacterium (assembly GCA_902522915.1). GTDB lineage: Bacteria > Pseudomonadota > Alphaproteobacteria > Pelagibacterales > Pelagibacteraceae > Pelagibacter. Next base: position 4,765 of record CABYXQ010000011.1, read on the forward strand.
TCACATAAGCAGGTAATCTAAACAAACCATGAGATAAGGATCCATCTCTTTCTGCATTTTTTATTAAATCTGAAAGTATAGATGCTGTTTCGTCATCACATCCGTTTGCTAAAAGAGTTTTTTTGGCTAGATCAAAAATTTCATCTAATGTTAACGAAATTGTACTCATTATGTTGATTTACATTTTTTACATAAACCAAAAAATTCTAAATTGTATTTATTATATTTCATTCCAGCTTCATCAACAAAATTTGATAAGTATTTTGAAAGTTTAGAGTTACTTATTTCAGAAACTTTTTCACAGCTTTCACATATTGAAAAAGCTGTTGCTTTAGAAATTTGACAGCTTGAATTTTGACAAGCAATAAAAGCATTACGACTTTCAATTTTATGAATTTTTCCTATTTTAACTAATTTATCTAAAGCTCTATAAACTTGTAAGGGTGCCTTGATACCTTTTTTTTGTACATTAAAAAGTATCGAGTAAGCTTTCATTGGCTCAGATGATTTATCTATAAGATCAAAAATAATTTGTTGGTTTTTTGATAAGTTGTTTTGTTTTTCCATTTTTTATTTACCTTAACGTTAAAAATTAGTTTTTCAATTTAATAGACTGTTTTATATTTAGTAGAGAAAGTATAAATAGAACCAATGCAGCTGCTATGATTGATGGACCAGAAGGAGTATTAAACTCTAATGATGAAAATAGTCCTAATACCACAGATAATAAGCCACCAATGATTGAATAAAACACCATTTTCTGTGGACTATCAGATATATTTCTAGCCATTGCAGCAGGTATAATTAACATTCCTGTAATCAGTAATAATCCTACCATTTTAATTGAAATTGCAATGATAGCTGCCATCAAAATTGTAAATACTGCTTTTGCTCTATCGGGATTTAAACCTTCTGCTTCAGCCAATTCATAGTTTACAGTAGATGCAAATAAAGATTTCCAAATTAGTTTTAATGTAATCAATATTATTGGTCCACCAACCCATATAATAAGTAAATCATTTGTATTAACAGCTAAGATGTCCCCAAATAATAATCCCATAATATCAAACCTTATGAATGTCAAAAACCCAATAACAACAAGCCCTACAGCGAGAGATGAATGTGCCAAAAGACCAAGCAAAGCATCACCTGGTAAATTAGTTTTTTTTTGTAATTGAATTAAAATTACAGCTATCAAAGAAGAAATTAAAAAAACTGAAAGAGCAATATTTAGTTCAAATGAGTAAGCTAAAGTAACACCAAGTAAAGCTGAATGAGCAAGAGTATCCCCAAAATACGATAATCTTCTCCAAACAACAAAACAGCCCAGTGGACCTGTTACACAAGCGACACCAATTCCAGCTAGCAATGCTCTTATAAAAAAATCATCAAACATTTAGTTTTTCTTTATATCCCCTTCATCAGAATGAACATGGTCATGATTATGTTCATAAACCGAAAGAATTTGAGATGCTTGATCACCAAATAAAGTTTTATACTCATTGTTTCTTGCAACATCTATAGGTGAACCGGAGCAACATACGTGACCATTTAAGCAAACAACATGGTCTGTAGCAGTCATAACTGTATGAAGATCGTGAGATATTAATAAAATTCCACAATTTAACGTATCAGATATTTTTTTGATTAGCTCGTATAATGCAATCTCACCTGTGTAATCCACACCTTGAACAGGCTCATCCAAAACTAATAATTCTGGTTTTTTAGAAATTGCACGAGCAAGCAGAACTCTTTGAAATTCCCCACCCGATAAATTCCCTAAACTTTTATCTTTAAGGTGAATAACTCCTGTTAATGATAAAGCTTCATTAACTTGATCATCTTTGATTTTGTCTGTCAAAAGCATGAAATCATTAACTCTTATTGGGAGTGTCCAATCGATAGAAATTTTTTGAGGTACATAGCCAATATTATTTGTATATTTTTCAACACTGCCTTCTATGTTTTTGTAAATACCTAATGCAATTTTAGCAGTAGTACTTTTTCCAGAACCATTTGGACCTATTAGAGTTACAATTTTACCCTTCTCAACTTGAAGTGATACACCTTCAACAAGCATTTTTCCGTTTTGTCGAAAACCTGCATTATTCAATTTAACTAAAATATTATTATCCATAATTACTTATTTTATACCTTGACTTATAAATGTTATATTATTACATACTGTTATATTATAACAATCAATTAAATTATTTATTATGAAAAAACTCAAAAAAATACCATTATTATTATCACTTTTATCATTTATAACTTTCATTACACCAATTAAGGCTGATGTAAAAGTAGTTACATCCATAAAACCATTACATTCATTAGCTAGTCTTTTAATGGATGGTATAGGAAAACCAGATCTAATAGTAGATGGATATGCATCTCCTCATGGATTTGCAATGAAACCTTCTCACGCAAAAATGTTACAAAATGCAGATATTGTATTTTGGGTTGGTGAAGATTTAGAAAATTTTTTAGAGAAACCTTTAAGTTCAATTGCAAAGAAAGCTGAAAAAATTGAGTTAATGCAAACAAAAGGATTGCAAGTTTTAAAATTCAGAGAAAGAAATATTTTTGATGAACATGATGATCACGACGATCATGATGGACACGCTAAGAAGAAAAAAGATGGACATGATGACCACGATCATGATGGACACGCTAAGAAGAAAAAAGATGAACATGATGACCACGATCATGATGGACACGCTAAGAAGAAAAAAGATGGACATGATGATCATGACGATCATGATGGACATGACGATCATGAAGGACATGCACATGGTGAATTTGATCCACACATCTGGTTAGATCCTATCAATGCAAAAGTAATTTTGTTTGAAATGTCAAAACACTTAATAGAGAACGATCCTAATAACGAAGCAACTTACAGAGATAATTTAAGTAAAGCTTATAAGGAAATTGATAAACTTACTAAAGAAGTGACAGCTGAATTAAATGAAAGTGTTGCTTCAATTGTTTTTCATGATGCTTATCAGTATTTTGAAAAGAGATTTAGTGTAAATATATTAGGTGCTTTTACAGTTAATACAGATGTAATGCCTGGAGCTGAACAATTAGCTGAAATTAGAGAAATAATTGAGCACGATAATGTAAGCTGTGTATTTTCAGAACCTCAATTTAATCCTGATATTATCAAGGCAGTTGCTAAGGATATGAATATAAAAACTGGTGTTGTAGACCCTCTAGGAGCTACTTTAAAGCCAGGTAAAGATTTATATTTTGATCTTATAAAAAATATGTCTGCGTCATTTAAAGGTTGTTAATTTTAGATCATATTTCGATATAATATGAAATATGAAAATTAATAAAGGTGATAAGTTGGATGAAATTACTCTTCCTGATAAGGATGGTAATACATTTAGTTTATCACAGACGTTAGGTAAGAAAGTACTATTAACTTTTTATCGAATTGCTGGTTGTAGTTTCTGCAATTTAAGACTTAATGAAATTAATAATAGATTTGGTGAACTAGGAAAAAATTTCACACACGTTGGTATTTTTCACTCTCCTGTTGATAATTTAAAATTTTATATGGATAAACATAACGATCTTCCTTTTACAGTGCTAGCAGATGAACAATTTAAATATTTTCAAAAATATGAAATAGAAAGATCTATGACAAAAACGTTGAATGCAATGTTATTTAAACCTCATAAAATCATACCTGCAATGATAAAGGGTTATATTCCAACTAGAATTAAAGGTCATTTAGACATAGCCGTGACTGATATCTTAATAAATGAGCAAGGTATTGTCGAAGAAGTTTATTATGCTAAGAAAGATATAGCAGATCATTTTAAGTTTGAAAAAATTAAAGAATTTGCTTTAAGTTGATTTGAGAATTAACTTATTCGACTATTAAAGTGTCTTTAGATCCACCACCTTGTGAACTGTTTACAACGGTACTGCCCTTTTTAAGGGCCACCCTTGTAAGCCCACCTGTTGTTACATAATTAGTTTTTCCACTTAGGACGAATGGTCTAAGATCTAAATGTCTTGGTTCAATATCTTTGTCTGTAATAGTTGGTGCTGTAGATAAAATTTCTAACGGTTGAGCAATGTATTCACGTGGGTTTTTTTTAATTTTTTGTATTGTTTCTTCTTTTTCATTTGAGCTTGCTTTTGGACCAATTAATATACCGTAACCACCAGATGCATTTGCAGGTTTAACTACTAATTTGGAAATATTATCTATCACATATTTTTTTTGAATATCTTCATGGCATAGATAAGTTTCAACTTGATTTAAAATTGGTTGCTCACCTAAATAGTATACAATCATCTTATTAACATAAGAATAAACAGCTTTGTCATCAGCAACACCTGTGCCAACAGCATTTATTATACCAACATTTTTTTTAAGCCAAGATTTAAATAAACCTGGGACACCTATTACAGAATCTTTATTAAAAGCTTTAGGATCTAAAAAATTATCATCCAATCTTCTATAGATACAATCTACCTTCAATGGACCTTTAACAGTTTTCATATAAACGATATCATTCTCTACAAATAGATCTTTTCCTTCAACTAAAGCAATACCCATTTGCTCTGCTAGAAAAGAATGTTCAAAGTAAGCAGAGTTATAAATACCAGGAGTAAGAACTACCATGTGAGGGTTTTGAGTTTTTTTTGGAATACATTCCAACATACAATTGTAAAGCTTGTTTGTATATTGATGAATAGAAGATACTTTGTATCTTGTAAATAATTCAGGAAAAACATCTCTCATAACCATTCTGTTTTCAAGCATGTAAGAAACTCCAGAAGGTACTCTTAAATTATCTTCTAAGACTAAATATTCACCATTTTGGTTTCTAATTAAATCAATACCTGAAATATTTGACCAAGCTTTATATTTAGGAGAAAAACCTTCACACTCCTTAACATAATATGGCGAATTAAAAATTAGTTCTTTAGGTACAATTTTATCCTTAAATATTTTCTTTTGATTATAAACATCATCAATAAATAAATTTAATGCTTTTACTCTTTGTTTTAATCCTTTAGAAACTTTATTCCATTGAGTCTTAGGAATTATTCTAGGAATAATATCCAATGGCCATTTTTTTTCTTCAGCTCTATTATTTGCTGCATATACTCTAAAATTAATGCCTCTTGCGCTAATAGTACTTTGACAATTTTTTTCGATCTTTTGTAGTTTGTTTTTACCGTATCTTTCTAGTATACTTGAAATTACTGAAGCATGTTTTCTAAGCTTTTTGTCTTTTGTAAAATAGCCATCATATGCTTCTTTGGCATCATAATTTTTCCATAATTTGCTCACAATTAATTTTTTATTAATTAAAATAATTAATCAAATGCATATTTGGGATACCTACTATGCTTTAATTTAGGTGTTAGATGAAACCTAAATATATTAGGTAATAGTATGACGTATTGTGTGGGGATCAAAGCCAGTGATGGCATCGTTTTTGCATCAGATTCTAGAACAAATGCTGGTTTGGATAATGTAAATATTTATTCAAAAATGTTTATTCATGATGTTGGGGATAGAACAATAATCATAGTTACATCAGGAAATTTAGGAACTTCACAAGCTGTTTACAATTCAATAAGAAAAGATTTAGATAGCACCTCTGGCATTATGAATTTAAATACTTGTTCTGACTTTGAGCAAATAGCCTCTTACATTGGATCATTAAATATAGAACATTCTTCTCCAAAAGGTATTAACACAGATACTGTTTTACTTGGATCTACATTTATTGTTGGTGGTCAAATTAGAGGTGAACCACTCGAGCTATACCTAGTTTATTCTCAAGGTAATTATATAAGACCCGCAGACAGCAAGCCCTACTTAGTTATAGGTGAAGTTAAATATGGAAAACCTATTTTAGATAGAGTTATAAAACCAGATGTTTCAATTGGAGACGCATCACGTTGCGCTCTTATATCAATGGACTCAACTCTTAAAAGTGATTTAACAGTCGGGCCTCCCATAGATTTAGCTGTTTATAAAAAAGATGAAAATCAAATTGCGTCCCACAAATGCCTAAATATTACAGATGATGAATATTCAAAGGTTTGTAATAAGTGGTCTGATGGTATCTTTAAGATTTTTAACTCTTTTCCTAGATTTGATTGGGAAGAATAAATTAAAGTTTTAGTTTCCCATATAATTGTAATAAATTCTTAACAAAACTTACATATAGAGGAGACTATGTTTATTAAAAAATATCTAAAATGGCTTAGTACAGCTCTTGTTTTAACAGGAATATTGTTAACTAATTTAAATATCTACCCTATCAATATTTACTTTCACGGTTTAGGAGTTGTGGGCTGGACTATCGCAGGATTTATATCAAAAGATAAGGCTATTTTAACCAACTTTGGATTACAAATACCATTGTTTGTAATTGGAGTTTATAAAATTATTTTCTAATGAAAAACATCTTGTTCGTTTGTACAGGCAACTCAGCTAGAAGCATAATAGCTGAAAGTATCATTAACAACGAATATTCAAATAAATTTAAAGCTTATAGTGCTGGGAGCAACCCATCAGGTAGAATTAATGAAGATGTAAAAAAATTTTTAGAAAAAAATAAAAATTATGATCTTTCTAATTATAGGTCTAAAAATTTTGAGAATTTCTTAGATAATGGTATTAAAATTGACCATGTTGTAACTGTTTGCAATAATGCAAATAACGAAGTGTGCCCTATATGGCCTGAAAAAAGTCAAATAATTCACTGGGATATAGAAGATCCTGTGTCAAAATTATCTAATTCTAATGAAAATGAAAAAAATATAATAATAAATAATACCTTTAATCATATTTATAGAAATATTATTGATTGGATTGCTAATGAAAAATAATAACAAAATATTTATCGGTGAGTTTATTGGTAGTTGTTTTTTAGTAATGATTATTGTGGGTTCTGGAATTATGGCTGAAAACCTAACCGATGATAACGCTTTAAGACTTACGGCAAATACAATTGCAACTGGTGCAGGTTTATTTGTTTTAATAACAACATTTGCTAATATTTCTGGAGCTCACTTAAATCCTTTTGTTAGTTTAGCGATGTATTTAACTAAAAAGATTAAAGGAAAACTTTTAATTACATACATTCCAGCGCAAATATTTGGATGCTTATTGGGTGTAATGTTAGCTAATGTATTTTTTGAACATAGTATAATTGAACTATCTACAAAAAGTAGAGATGGCTTTCACATATTTCTAGCAGAAATTGTAGCTACTTTTGGTCTAATATTTATTATTTTTGCAACTTTAAAAGACGGTAAAACAACAGTTGCTGCTTGTGTTGCAACTTATATTACAGCCGGTTATTGGTTTACATCATCAACATCTTTTGCAAATCCAGCTGTTGCCATAGCTAGAACTTTTACTGAATCGTTTACTGGTATTAATTATCTTAATACACCTACTTATATAATTGCTGAGTTAATTGGTACTTTGATTGCTATTTATTTAATTAAGAAATTAATTAAATAAAAAAAATATTTTGAGATAGACATCTGTATTAAATAGTTTAAAAAAAAACGAATCTGTACTTCGATTCTCCAATAAATAAATTTATATATAGTAAAATTTTTTGAATCACATTAAACACTCCTCAAGTCATAAAACGATAGAACCGAAAACAATAATATTAAGGAGATAAAAATGGAAATGACTTTAATTTACACGGTTATAGGGTTTGCCCTTGCCGGTTATAGCGTAATCGCTAACGACTCAATCCAAACACTTGGTACTTTTATAGCCTCAAAGAAGAAGTGGTTTAAATGGTACGTTCTTGCTGGATCAGCATCAGCTGTTATGATTTTAGCACTTGGATGGGGATGGTATGCGTATGATGGTGATATTTCTTACGGAAGATTAACTAGAATACCTTATCAAGAAATTCAATGGTATCATGCAGTAGCACCAGGGATACTATTATTATTAACAAGAATTGGGATACCAGTATCAACAACCTTTTTAGTTCTTTCAGCATTCGCTTCAACAGTTGTGCTTGAAAAAATGTTAATGAAAAGTGTAGTTGGTTATGGTTTGGCAGCAATGGTTGCTTATATAGCATGGATATTAGTATCTAAATTCATTAATGAAAAATTTGATGAAGTAGATGATAAATGGATAGGTTTTTGGAGAAATGCAGTATGGGTTTCTTCAGGTTGGTTATGGTGGGTTTGGTTATCTCACGATGTAGCTAATATTGCGGTATATCTACCTAGACAATTAGATTTAACATTGCTTTTAATTGTAATGGGTTACTTTACTGCATTACTATTTTATATTTTCTACATTCAAGGTGGGCCAATTCAAAAAGTTGTTCTTGAAAAAACAGGAACAAGATATGCAAGATCAGCTACAATTATTAACGTAATTTATGCTGCTGTTTTATTCTACTTTAAAGAACTAAACGATTTACCAATGTCAACAACATGGGTATTTGTTGGTTTATTATGCGGTAGAGAGCTTGCAATATCAACTATGAACAAAGAATATAAATTTAAGTATGTCTTTCCATTAATTGGTAAAGACTTCCTTAAAATGATTTTTGGATTAAGTGTTTCAGTAGGTATCGTATTGGCGATCCACTACATAATTATTCCAAATAACTGGTTTTAATCAAATATATTTTTGGTCGTGTTAATTTATATAACACGGCCAATAATTTAAGAATTTACTTTGCCTAAGAAATTAACAAGTACAACGCCTATAATAATTAAAATAATACCCAATGAACCATAAATATTTGGTAGTTGATTATACTTAATAATTCCAAAAAGTGTTACAGCAGTAATGGTTAAACCTCCATACGTGGCATATGTAAAACCAACAGGAATTAAATTCATTGCTTTAGATAAACAAAATAAACAAAAAACTATCGATGTTACACAAAAAATTGTTGGAAAAATATTAGTAAATCCATTTGTAGTTTTTAAAAAACCATTAGCAGAGATTCCAAGTATAACAGCTAAAATTAAATAGATGTATCCTGATGAGAAATTCATCAGGTTATATTATTTTATTTTTGATCTAATAAAAGCAGAAAAATGATCAATTAAAAAAATAGTTACAAAAATAAGTATTATAATTGCTGATACTCTTTCATATTCAAACATTCTAAATGATGATTGGAGTTCATATCCTATACCTCCAGCACCAACGATACCTAACATAGTAGCCATTCTAACATTCCGATCTAGGATGTATAAATTGTTAGCAACAAAAGAAGGTAGTATTTGAGGTATAACCCCGAATGAAATAATTTGGCTTTTAGTTGCGCCAGATGATTTAAGCGCATCTATCGGTCCTTTATTGATATGCTCAATATCTTCAGCATAAAATTTTGCTAAAAAACCCATTGTATGTAAACCTAAAGCAAGCACCCCTGGCATCGCTCCAAATCCAATGGCAATAACTAAAATCATTGCAATAATAAATTCAGGAATTGCTCTAAAGAATATAACTATAGTTTTGCAAACAAGATAAACAAAATAATTAGGAGCTAAATTTCTTGCTGAAAATAATCCAAGAGGAATGGACAAAACTATAGCAATAAAAGTACCCAGAAAAGCAATTTCAATGGTTTCAAACATTGCATAAATTAATTCGCTTAAATTACTAAAATCAGGGGGCAACATTCTTGATAAAATATCACCAAAATATTTTGAAGAGTCTGATACTAACTTTATAAAATCAATCTCCAGATCTTTAACTACAAATACTAAAGCAGAAGTAAATAAAACTATAAAAATAAGGGTTTTCCATGACCATTGGGGTCTTATATATTTTTCAAAGTTTTTATTTTTATTATCTACCTTTAATTCTAAAATATTTTTATTCATAATTTTAGCTATATATTTTCTTTAAGTATGCTTCGTTAATATTGCTTGATTTTTCATCAAATGTAATTTTCCCATCAATGAGACCAACAACCCTATCTGAATATTTTTTTGCTAAATCTACTTGGTGAAGATTGCATAAAATAGTTGTTCCAAATTCTTGATTTATTTTTTTTAATAATGATAAAATTAAATTTGAGGATTTAGGATCCAAACTCGCTACAGGTTCATCAGCTAACAATAACAATGGTTTTTTTATGATTGCTCTTGCTATCCCTACTCTTTGTCTTTGACCTCCTGATAGCTCATCAGATCTACTATAAGATTTTTCAAGTAAACCAACTGTCTCTAATGATCTTAATGCTTCAATCTTTTGTTTTTTTGAAAATAGATAAAACAGAGATAAAAATTTATTACTTGAGTTTAAAAGACCAGTCAATACGTTATTGATCGCAGAAAGATTATTTACAAGATTAAATTCTTGGAAAATCATTCCAGTTTTTTTCTGAACCTCTGAAATATTATTATTATTTACTTCTTTATTATCAAAATAAATTTCTCCTCCACTTGAAGTTTCAAGACCATTAATTGTTCTAAGTAGAGTTGTTTTACCAGATCCACTAGGTCCTAGAATACTTACAAATTCACCTTTATTAATTTTTAAATCTATCCCTTTTAATGCTGGACTGCCATTATTAAAAGTTTTTTTAAGATTGTTTATTTCAAGCATGATAGTCTTTTGGTAATTTAACTTTTGTTTTTATTTAATAGTTCAATAACTTCTCTTAAAACATTGTAGTCTGAATCTTTAACTTCCATATAATGAGACATTTTTCCACCATATCCACCTATCTCTCCATGGTTATGAGCGTCTAAAACAGCCTTTTTTATTTTATCTCTGTCTTCTTTTGGTATCATTTTTGAATAAGCTAAAGGTGGTGGTGGAACTCTATCTGATTTATGTATAATCCTGACATCATCTTCTTTAAAAGTTCCGTCTTCTAATCTTGCTTCATAATTTCTAGAACTCATGCCACACACATCCGATTGATTATTTATTACAGCAAGTAAACAAGCGTCATGACTGCCAGCATAAAAAACATTTTCAAAATGATCCTTATTCTTTATAGAAAGATTAATCTTACTTAATTCTACTTGTGGAATTAAATCACCACTGGTCGAGCCTATAGTATTTAAGGATAAAATTTTTCCTTTAACATCAGTAAATTTTTTTAATTCACTGTCTTGTTTTACAACAAAATATGCATAATAACCTGCATCTTTTTCACCTGGCCTAACACCAGCAGCAAATGCTTCTGCCCCAGCGATCTCAGCTGCTTTGACATATGTTTTACCACCATACCAAGCAATGTGTGCTCTACCTGCTCTCATGGCCTCAACAGCTGCGTTATAATCTGTAACTTTGATAGTTTCAATCTTAAGACCAGTAAGTTTTTCTGTAATAGAAATTAAAGTTTTATAATCACTTTCATCGCCTTTTTCACTCGCTGGTACAAATACCATTTTATAGGTCTTAGCTGCAGCGTTTAAATTTCCAGCAAATAAAACTAAAAATAATATAATTAGTGCTTTTTTTATCATAATTTGTCCTTTCATTATCATTAACTATGTTCGCTAACAAGTTAATTATAATAAAAAAAGATAAAGTAAAGGTGAGAAATGTTAAGTTTTTGTGAATTTTTTCTTAAATCCAACTAAAGCTTTTTTATAATCTTCAACGGTATCAATCTCTTTCCATCCGCTCTCAATGATAACACAATGGACTTTGATTCCAATATCTACAAGTTCTTGAATAAAATCAGTAAGATAAGCTTTTTGAAATGTTTTGGCTCTCTGAAAAGGTTTATTCCAATAAATCTTTTTTAGCCTATGAAAATGTTCTTTAAAAATTTCTGCACCACGATTTGTTAATTTAATCATACCAATAAATTCTCCATGAACTTCTTCATTACCAGTATTAATCTTTCCTATTTTTTCAACTTCATTATTTGAATTAAATATTACATTTTCAGCTTCTGTAAGTGGGTGGTCTTTTCGTCCAACATAATAACCTCTCCAATCAATATCTACTACAACAGATATATCATGATTACTATTTAATGTTCTTTTAACAACTGTTGAGTCAAATAAAATGTCTGAGTAAGAAATAATTATATTTCCATTTATAAAATCCTCGGCATAAAATATTGAATTTAAAATATTATTATTTTTGTAATCAGTATTTTCAAAATATTTTATACCTTTGTATTTTATTTTTTCTTTTTTATAGCCTCTTATTACTGATATATCTTTAATTGAATTTTTTTTATAAGCATCTAATTGTCTTTGTAATAAAGTTTTCCCACCAAAATCAAGCATACATTTTGGAAGGTTTTCTGTATGTTTTTTTAATCTACTACCCAAACCTGCAGCTATTATAAGTGCTTTGCTAGTATTGGAATTTAAAGATTTTTCCAAATTATCTATTTGAATATCATTAAGTTCATTTTCTTTTATACTTCTAATTAAAGAAATTATTTTTGGATTACTTTCAATGTATTCACTTATGTCTGGAGCAACTCCTTTTTTTGAAAATCCAGCTAAATCATGTAAGTGATTTTTATCTGTTTCAAGAACGATTGACATTTTATTTATAACATTAATTTTAGGAGCCGTACGCTTATTTTTTTCAATATCATTTAAATATGAAGCAGCTATACCAATTCTAACAGCTAATTCTCTTTGACCTATGCCCTTCTTAAGTCTTAGTTCGCGAATAAAAGTTCCAAATTTATTAAAGTTTTTATTTGGTGGCATAATTTATCTTAATATATTTACTATATTTTCATTAATAAAATCTGAAGTTTTATTATAGTTAAAAAAGTTTTTATCAATAAATTTATCAATCTCATCATTATTTTCATTAAAATTTATAATAGATTGTTCAATAATATTATTTAAATCATCAATTTGATTATTCTTAAAGAAAGTTCCAAATTTAAATTTTATTTTATCATCAATAGATTCAAAATCTTTAAAATTTTCAATTTGATTATTGTGAATTTTATCAAAATCATCAAAATAAAGAATTGGTCTTTTCATTAATAATAAAAATTCTATTGAAATACCAGAATTATCAGTGATTAAACATTTTGCCCTTTCAAATGCTTTGTAATTTTCAGGGTCATCATCATACACAAACATTTCACCACTAAATTTTTTCTTGATTGAATTTAAGTATATTTGTGATCTTTTTAAATTTTCAGGATGTGGTCTAAATCTTACTTTAAAGCCATTTTTAAGTGTCTTATCTATAATTTTTTCAAAATTTTCATTTATAAATTGCTTTTTATTATTATTCCATGAAGGAGCTATTAAAATTTCATCATTAACTTCATTTTTATTTGATTTTAAATGAAGATAATCAAAATACGGATAACCTGATTTTATTAATTTTTTTTTTTTTAATTTATGAAGGTCTTCTCTTAATTCAATTTCTTTTATCTGGTAATCTCCATTACATAAAATTGTATCATAATTATCAAAAGCTGTTGATGTGTAAACTTTTGTTGTGCTTACAGCTCCATGGAAAAAATATATATAATTTTTAATAAATTTATTTCTTTTTACTATTGTATTATCTAAATCTGTCAAAGTAAGAAACATATTTTCACCTTTAACTGTTAAAAAAAAATATTGCATTAAGACGCCTTTACCAATGTAAATATTTTTAACATTAATATCCGTCACTTTGTCATCAAAGTCAGATGATACGTAATAAATTTGATTTGGATATTTTTTATTTATAGCATCTATTAATAAGTATGCGTATTTGAGGTAAGCTTTATTTTCTGAAAAAAAAATTACTTTAGGTTTATCTTTATTGATTTGTTTTATATTTTTAATTATTAAAAAAAACTCTTTAAAATTTGAAATTAATTTTTTTAACATTTAATTTATTTTACTCTGCCATAAATATCCTGATATCTTACAATATCCGTTTCTTTTAGAATAGAACCTACTTGTGCTTCAATAATTTTGACTGGTTTTTTTCCTGAATTTTGAATTCTATGAATAGCTTTAAGAGGAATGAATATATGATCACCTGGTTTTTTAATTATTATATTTTTATTAAGGGTTATTTTAGCAATACCATTTGTAACTAACCAATGTTCAGCACGGTGATGGTGTTTTTGTAAACTCAATATTCCTTTTGGTTTAACAAATAATTCCTTAATTAGAAATTCTTTACCTTCGAATAAATTTATATATTTGCCCCATGGACGATAATAAACATTTTTTTTTTTAACATATTTGTTTTTATTTTTGTCATACATTTTCAAGATTTCTTTCCAGCTGCCAAGATCTGACCATGGTATATCTAGTTTAATAGCATTAATTTTTTTGGTTTTTTCTAAAATTGCATAATCAAATGATTTAGCAGTTGCTTTTATAAATGATGATTTATTTAAATAATATGTATTAGATTTAAGTTTAGCTTTATTAACCGAATTAAAACAATTTCTATAAATACTAGGATTATATTTTTTAAAGTTATTAATTATTGAGTCTTTTCTTAAAAAAAACATGCCTGAATTCCAATAACCTTTTTGTTTAATTACTTGCTTTGCTCTACTTACTATTGGTTTTTCAATGAATTTTGTAACTTTATTGATATTTCCTTTAATTTTTTTTGTTACAAAATATCCATATTCACTTGAAGGTGAGGTTGGTTTGATACCAAATATGAAAATATTTTGATCAGTTAATTTTGATTTATTTTTATTGATAGCTTTATTAAAAATATTCATTTTTTCTATTAAGTGATCAGCAGTAAAAAACATTAAAGGTTGATCATTAGGAATATCTTTTATCAAAGCAGTGCTTAAAATAGCAGGAGCTGTATTTCTTTTAGCAGGCTCTAAAACTATCTTATGCTTTTTAATCTTATTTTTTTTAAGATGCTTTATTACTTCTTTTAAATATTTCTTATTTGTGCTGATAATTGGTGTATCGTAAATTGAAGCTTTTATTCTTTCTAAAGTTTTGCCAAATAATGTCCAATTACCAAAATCAATAAATTGTTTAGCTTGATGATTTTTAGAATTTGGCCAAAGTCGAGTTCCAGCACCTCCACATAAAATGACTGGACGAATTTTCATTAAATCTCTGAATAATCCTTAACTTCTTTTTTCTTACCTGGATGTGTAGGTGCTCCTAAGTATGCAGGTCCAACTGTCTGTGCATATTTCCACAAAGTACCTGATCCAAATTCAGATTTTCTAGCCTTCCATTTTCTTTTTCTTGCAGCCAATTCTTTCTTAGAAAGTCTTACATTAATAATTCCTTTTTTGGCATCTATATCAATGATATCACCAGTACGTAAAAGGCCTATAGGACCTCCTAGAGCGGCCTCAGGGCCCACGTGACCAACACAAAAGCCTCTTGTGGCTCCAGAAAACCTACCGTCTGTTATAAGGGCTACTTTTTCGCCTTTTCCTTGTCCATAAATTGCACTTGTTGTCGATAACATTTCTCTCATGCCTGGGCCACCAACGGGTCCCTCATATCTAATAATAATCACATCACCATCATTATACTTCTTACTTTGAACAGCTTTCATAGCGCTTTCCTCATTATCAAAGCATCTTGCTTTTCCAGTGAATTGTAATTTTTTTAATCCAGCAACTTTAACAATAGCTCCTTCTGGAGCTAAGTTACCTTTTAAACCAACAACACCTCCTGTTGGTGATAAGGGGTTTTTGTAAGATCTCATCACTTTTTGTTTAGGATTAAATTTAATATTTTTTAAGTTTTCTTTCATGGTCTTTCCAGTAACAGTCATACAGTCTCCATGAATATAACCGCCTTCATATAAAGTTTTTAATAGCATTGGAACACCACCAGCTAACCACATATCTTTAGCAACATATTTTCCACCTGGTTTTAAATCTGCAAGATAAGGAGTTCTTTTAAAGATTTTAGCAACATCCATTAAATCAAATTTAATTCCAGCTTCATTTGCAATTGCAGGTAAATGTAATCCTGCATTTGTGGACCCACCAGTTGCAGCAACAACTGTTGCAGCATTTTCTAATGATTTTTTTGTAACAATGTCTCTTGGTTTAATTCCTTTTTTCAAAAGGTTCATAACCATTTTACCGCTAGCTTTTGCATATTTGTCTCTTTCCTCATAAGGGGCTGGGGTTCCTGCAGAATAAGGTAAAGCTAATCCAATTGCTTCAGACACACATGCCATAGTGTTTGCAGTAAATTGACCACCACAAGCACCAGCGCTTGGGCAAGCAACTAATTCCAATTTTCTAAGTTCTTTGTCGGTAATTTGACCAGATGAATGTTTTCCAACAGCCTCAAATACATCTACAACAGTCACATCTTTACCTTTGTATCTTCCTGGTAAAATTGAACCACCATATATAAAAACACTTGGAACATTTAATCTAACCATCGACATCATCAGTCCTGGTAAAGATTTATCACAACCAGCAATTCCAACTAATGCATCATAACAATGTCCTCTTACGGTAAGCTCTGCAGAGTCAGCTATAACCTCTCTTGAGATTAAAGAAGATTTCATTCCTTCATGACCCATTGCAATTCCATCTGTAACAGTAATAGTGCAAAATTCTCTTGGTGTTCCACCATTTGCTCTTACACCTTTTTTCACAGATTGAGCCTGTCTCATTAAAGCAATATTACATGGCGCAGCTTCATTCCATGTAGAAACAACTCCTACAAAAGGTTTTGAAACATCTTTTTCAGTTTCGCCCATTGCATAATAGAATGATCTATGAGGAGCTCTATCTGCACCTAAAGATGTATGTCTGCTAGGAAGTTTTCTCTTATTAAATTTTGCCATTATATACCTTTGATTGTTATTAAAATTTTCTCAATATCGTTCTTCAAATTATTATAATTATTTTTTTCTTGTTCAACAATCTCTTTTGGTGCACGATCTACAAAACTTTTATTATCAAGTCTTTGAGTTATTTTATCCATCTCATTTTGTATTCGGTTTTTCTTGCTGGTTAAATTTTCTTTAATAAGTTTTAAATCAATATCTTTATCAAAATATATCTTAAATAAATCACCTGATACAACCATTGTTGCAGCTGGTTTATCTATATCATCACTGAAAATATTGTTAATTCTGCCTAATTTTTTAAGAATTGTTTCATTATCATTGATAAATTTTTTCTGATTATCATTAATATCATTAATAGATATATCAATAAAAGAACCAGGACTGACATTTAGTTCATTTTTGAACGATCTAAGTTCAGAAATTATTCTTATTATATTTTCAACCTGTTTTGTATTATGATCCTTATCAATTCTACCAGTGGGCCAATTAGAAAGCATTAAAAAATCTTTACCAGATTTATCAAATTTATTTTTTAACCAAATTTCTTCTGTAACAAATGGTATAAATGGATGTAACAAAATCAATATTTGCTTAAATATATAACTAGATACTTGTTTAACCTCATTTTTTATATCCTCATTATCTGAAAAAAGTATTGTTTTTGATAATTCTAAATACCAATCACAGTATGAATGCCATGAAAATTGATAGGCATTTCTTGCAGCCTCATCAAATCTATAGTCTTCTAAGTTTTTTTCTATTTTATTTTTTGTTTCTAAAAGTTCTGAATAAATCCACTTATTTATATTAACTGTTAAAGAAGGAACTTTATCAATATTTGTGAAATCACATTCATTTGTGATTAAAAAATTATTAGCATTCCATAGCTTATTTAAAAAGTTTCTATAGCCTTTAACTCTATCTTCAGAAAGTTTTACATCAGTTCCAGGAGAAGCCATTGAGAGAAGTGTAAATCTTAAAGCATCAGCACTATATTTTTCAATTAAGTCTAAAGGATCTATTACATTGCCTTTAGATTTAGACATCTTTTGACCCTTCTCATCTTTAACTAATGCATGAACATAAATATCTTTAAAGGGTTCTTTATTTAAAAATTCCGTACCAAACATTATCATTCTAGCAACCCAGAAAAATATTATATCAAAACCTGTTACTAAAACAGATGTTGGATAAAATTTTTCAACATATTTTTTATTATCAGGCCAACCTAATGTTGCAAAAGGCCAAAGACCTGATGAAAACCACGTATCTAAAACGTCTGGGTCTCTAATTAATTCAGTTTCTTTACCATAATGTTTCTTTGCTTGTTCTTTTGCTTCATTTTCATTTGTCGATACAAAAATTTTATCATCTGGACCATACCAAGCAGGTATTTGGTGACCCCACCATAACTGTCTTGAAATACACCAAGGCTCAATATTATTCATCCATTGAAAATAAGTTTTTGACCAATTCTCTGGAAAGAAATTAGTTTTTTTTGAATTAACAACTTCTTTTGCCTTAACTGATAATTTTTCAGCATCAACAAACCATTGCTCTGTTAAAAAGGGTTCAATAATAGAATTAGATCGATCACCATAAGGAACTTTATTTTTAATATTTTCTTCTTTTACAAAAAATTCTTTATCTTTAAGATCTTTTAAAATCTTTTTTCTAGCCTCAAATCTATCAAGTCCAATATATTCTTTAGGTGCATTGTAGTTAATTTTACCATCTTCAGTAAATACATTAATTATTTCTAGATTATTTCTTTGACCCACATCATAGTCATTAAAGTCATGTGCTGGCGTAATTTTCAAAGCACCAGTTCCTTGCTCAGGGTCTGCATAATCGTCTTCGATAATTTTAATCTTTCTACCAACAATTGGAATTGTAACTGATTTACCTGCAAAATTTTTAAATCGTTCATCATTTGGATTAACAGCTATTGCAGTGTCCCCTAACATTGTTTCAGGTCTTGTGGTTGCAATTGTAATAAATTGATCAGTCCTATCTATGGGATATTTTATATAATAAATTTTTGAATTAACTTCTCTTTGATCAACTTCAAGATCTGATATTGCCGTTTTTAAAACAGTGTCCCAATTTACTAATTTTTTATCCTTATATATTAATTTTTTATTATAAAGATCTACAAAAACTTTTAATACTGATTTAGATAAATTCTCATCCATTGTGAAGGCATTTCGTGACCAATCACAAGAACATCCTAATTTTTTTAACTGATTAATAATTATATCGCCATACTGTTCTTTCCATTCCCAAACTTTTTCATTAAATTTTTCTCTACCAATTTCATTTTTATCAATATTTTCTGAAGCAAGTTTTTTTTCAACAAGAGCTTGAGTTGCAATACCAGCATGATCGGTGCCTGGTTGCCATAACGTTTCATAATTATTCATTCGATGATATCTAACTAATAAGTCTTGAATAGAATTATTAAGAGCATGACCCATATGAAGACTACCAGTTACATTTGGTGGAGGTATTACTATAGAAAATTTTTTGGAATTTTCCTTAGGTTTAAAAAGACCATTTTTTTCCCAATAGGAATAAATTTTATCTTCTACATCTGAATGTATATATTTATCAGTACTCATGTATGTTAAAGTTTATAATTTAATAATCTAAATTAACAATAATCAATTTAGATCGTTATTTAATAGACTAATGATAAAAATTTAATATAAAAAGGCTTCTGAAGCTATTAGTCAAAACAAGATGGCAACGTGGCGGAATGGTTACGCAGAGGATTGCAAATCCTTGTATCCCGGTTCGATTCCGGGCGTTGCCTCCAAAAAAAATCTTGTTTTAGTTTTAAAAAAAAGTAAGTTGAGATTTTTAATATTCCTCGGTAGCTCAGTTGGTAGAGCAGTTGACTGTTAATCAATTGGTCGCAGGTTCGAGTCCTGCCCGAGGAGCCAAAAAATTTTTTACTTTAAGTTTAATAAATTTAAAAATAATATTTTTCAAATTAAAGGGTCTTAATTAAAATTAAATTAAACTACTTTTGAAACTATAGTTCCTGAAATCTGTAATGATTTGTTAAATTTTAATTTTTGATCGCTAGTAAGCTCTGAATATAACTTTGTTAGAAAGTTATAATTTACATTCATGTGACCCTCTTGTGATTTTTCTAAATTAATTAAATATTCTGAAAAATCTTCAAAAAAATAATTAATTGGTACCTTTAAATAATTTGATAACTGAAGTAACCTTATAGAGCTTACTCCATTGGTACCTTTTTCATATTTTTGAATTTGTTGAAATGTTACATTAATTGCTTTTGCGACTTTAGTTTGAGTTAAACCTAAAGCTAATCTTCTTAACTTAAGTTTATTACCTAAGTGTTTGTTGAAATTATCTTCCATTAAGACCCCTCTTAATTAAATTTTAAAGTCATATTCAACATAGTTATTAAACTTACTGCAATAAAAAAATTTTTTTAATTTTCGTAAAAAATATAGAATTTAAAAACCTGTCAAGCATAACTTGATAGTAAAAACTCATATTAGGTTAAAAAAAAATGAATATAAATGGCTATGTATTTTAGAATTATTATAAAATTTGACTTAAAAACAGCTTAGTTCTATCACTTTTTGGATTAGCAAAGAATTCTGTGGTATTAGCTTTCTCTATAATCATACCTTCGTCCATAAAAATTACTTCATCGGCAACTTCTTTTGCAAAGCCCATTTCATGTGTAACTACTATCATTGTCATCCCTGCTTTAGCTAAATTTACCATAGCATCTAAAACTTCTTTAATCATTTCTGGATCTAGTGCAGATGTCGGTTCATCAAAAAGCATTATTTTTGGTTCCATACAAAGAGCTCTTGCTATTGCACATCTCTGTTGCTGACCACCAGATAACTGACCAGGATACTTATTTGCTTGATCATCAATTTGAACTTGCTTTAATTGGTTAAGTGCTAATTCTTCTGCTTCTTTTTTTGGCATTTTTTTTACCCAAATAGGAGCAAGTGTACAATTATCTAATATTGATAAATGAGGAAATAAATTAAATTGTTGAAAAACCATTCCAACTTCGGCTCTTATTTGTTCAATATTTTTTGTTTCTTCTGATAATTCTGTGCCATCAACTATTATTGAGCCTTTCTGATGTTCTTCAAGTCTGTTAATACATCTAATTAAAGTAGACTTACCAGACCCAGATGGTCCACAAACTACTATTTTTTTATTTGCTTCAACATCAAGATTTATATCTTTTAATACTTGAAAATCTCCAAACCATTTGTTCATGTCTTTAATTTGAATAATAGGATCGGCCATAATTATCTTTCAGTTTTATATTTCTGCTCTAAATTATAACTATATTTACTCATTGCATAGCAAATAATAAAAAATACTACTGATGCAAATACATATCCTTCCATTGCATAGCCTAACCATTTAGGGTTAGTTTTTGCAAGACCCAACATTCCAGCTAATTCCATAAGACCTACAACAAAAATTAATGGTGTGTCTTTTACTAACGCTAAAAATGTATTGGCTATACCTGGTATCACTAATTTTAATGCTTGCGGTAAAATCACAAAAATATACATTTTCCAATAACCCATTCCTAAAGATTTTGCAGCATCATATTGTCCTCTAGGCAATGCTTGCAGTCCACCTCTAATTACTTCAGCAACATATGCTGCTTCAAATAATGAGATGGCTATTATAACTCTTACAAGTTTATCAATAAACATGTCTTCCGGTAAAAACATTGGGAACATGACTGAGGACATAAACAAAACTGTAATTAAAGGAACACCTCTCCAAAACTCAATAAATCCAATGGATATATATTTTATAATAGGAAAATCTGATCTTCTGCCTAATGATAAAAAAAGACCAACAGGAAAACAAAATATTAAACAAAAAAATGATACTATAAATGTTAAAGATAAACCTCCCCATGCACCTGTTTCAACCCATTCAAGAGCCTCTAGTTTACCTAATTCTATTAATTCTTCATAAAACAAAACATATTTTAACAATATATAAACAGTTAATGGGACAATTATAAAATAATACATTTTAAATTTTGAAGGGATAAAGAAACCTATTATAATTGAAATTACAGCAGCAATTATTCCATAAGAAAAATCAAAAAATATTGGTCCACCCGAAATAAAAAAGAAGATAAATAAAAACGCTATGATTGGATATATAACTACGTAATATAATGTTAAATATTTTTTATATTTTTCAGTTGCAAAAAAACCAACAGATCCAAGAAAAGCTAATGAAATAAAAGATAAATTTATTCTCCATTGCTCAGCGTTTGGATACATTCCATACATAAACCTATTAAACCAAACTTTTATATACGTCCAACATGCACCTGTACCTGTACAAGAATCTCTACTATCACCACTAATATTTGCATCAATAATGAACCAACTTAGTGCAGGAGGTAATAATTTAATAAAAATAAATATTATCAATAAAGATAGTAAAGCATTAAAATTATTTGTATTAATATTTTTATTTATTAAATCTAAATATTTTATACCTGAGTATTCAATTCTAATAAAATGCAAACCAATAAAACCTAAAATCAATGGCAGGAAAAAACTTAAAGCATCTGGTAAAAATGAAGTTAAATTTATATTAAAAAAAGAATTTAAAGTTACATCTAAAACACTAAAAAAAAATAATAAAATTCCAATATATAAAAAATTATATAAATTACTTTTGTCAGGTGTTAAAAGATTAATTTTATTCATTATTTTTCTTTTATTGCTATTTTTTTATTATACCAATTCATCAATATTGAGATTGAAATACTTAAAGATAAATATGTTAACATGGTAATAGAAACTATTTCTATTGCTCTACCAGTTTGCATTAAAGCAGTTCCTGCAAAAACTAAAACTAAATCAGGATAAGCAATAGCAGCTGCTAGTGAAGAATTTTTTGTCAAATTTAAATATTGATTAGTTGTAGGTGGAATTATTATTCTTAAAGCTTGAGGCATAATAACAAGTTTTAAAACCTGATTCGGAGTTAAGCCTATTGATGCAGCAGCTTCCTTTTGTCCTTTACCCACTCCTTGAACACCAGCTCTTACACATTCAGCGATAAATGTAGCTGTATAAAGTGAAAGTGCTAATACTAATGCTATTAATTCTGGTGGTAAACCAATGCCACCATCATAAGTAAATGAAGATTGAGACATTTGTTTAATTACAGGAACTTCAACCACAAAACTGGCTCCTCCTATTAAAAAACTTAAAAGAGGTAAAATTAATAATAAGCCAATTGAAATCATTAAAACTGGAGTCTGTTTACCTTCAGTTTCTTGTTTTCTTCTTGCATATATTCTTACAAAAATAATAGAAATAATTGCTGCAATTACTGAATAAACAAAAATATGTAAATTATTCCAAATCAATGCAGGTACAAAAAAACCTTTAATTGTTAAAAAAAACACTCCTAGCATCGGTTCTGCTTTCTCAGGAAGCGGTAACGCTCTTAAAGCTGCAAAATACCAAAAAAATATTTGTAATAGTAATGGAATATTTCTAAAAAACTCTACATAAACTGCTGCTGTTTTTACTATAAGATAATTTTTTGAAAGTCTTGCGATACCAACAACAACACCAATAATTGTAGCTAATATTATACCTATAACTGATACCAAAATAGTATTTAATAAACCTACTAAGTAAGCTCTAAAATATGAATGTGAACCATCATATTCAATTAATGAAAATTGAACATCAAAAGAAGATTCTTGAGATAAAAAACCATAACCAAAAGTTATGCCTCTATTATCCATGTTAACTTGTGCATTATAAGAAAAAAAACCAAATACAAGTACTACAAACAATAATGTAAGTAATTGTGGAAATATTTTTTTAAAATTAAGGTTCACAGGAAACTATAAAAAAAAGGGCTAGAAAAATCTAGCCCTTTTTAATTAATTATTTAATATAATTATCTTGCTGGTGGTACGTAAAGTATTCCACCTTTTGTCCATAATTCATTTGGACCTCTGTCAGGTAATATACCAGTGTCAGCAATATTTCTCTTATAGCTTTCACCGTAGTTACCAACTTGCTTGATAATTCTTAAACTCCAGTCATTGTCAAGACCTAAAGCAGCTCCTAATTCACCTTCAGCACCTACTAATCTTTTTACAGCAGGATTATCTGAAGTTTTCATTGAGTCTGCGTTAGCAGAATTAACACCATACTCTTCTGCTTCGATCATTACGTTTAGAGACCATCTAACGATATCTTCCCATACAGAATCACCTTGTCTAACAACAGGGCCTAAAGGCTCTTTTGAAATAGTTTCTGGTAAAACTATGTGGTCATCTGGAGAACTCAATTTAATTCTTTGAGCAGCTAAACCAGATTTATCAGTTGTATAAGTATCACATCTTCCAGCATCGTACGCAGCAACAACTTCGTCAGCTTTTTCAAAAGTTACTGGCTCATAAGAAATTCCTTTTGAATTAAAGAAGTCTCTCATATTAAGCTCAGTTGTTGTTCCTAGGTTTGTACATGCAGAAATACCGTTTTTGAAATCATTCACAGATGCATATCCAGAATTTTTTCTAACCATAAAACCTTGACCATCGTAGAAGTTTACTCCAACGAAAGTAAGTCCGATATCAGCATCTCTAGAAAGAGTCCAAGTTGTGTTTCTTGATAAGATATCTATCTCATTTGATGTTAAAGCTGTAAATCTTTCTTTAGCACTTAATGGTGTAAACTTAACTTTGTTTGCATCACCTAGTACCGCAGCAGCTACTGCTCTACATACATCAACGTCAACACCAGTCCAATTTCCTGCTGCATCAGCATTAGAAAATCCAGGTAGACCTTGAGATACTCCACATCTTACAAAACCCTTTTTTTGAGTGTTTTTAAGTGTCTTAGATTTTTTAGCAGCCATTGTCTCTGTTGTAAAAGTAAACAACACAGCAACCATAGCAACTAAAGAAGTTAATTGTTTTAAGTATTTAAACATTTTCTTCCTTTTGTTTATATTTATTTGTTAACAAATAATTCAAAATTACTTTTGAATATTCATAATTTAAACATGATAAATATTTAGCTTCAAGAAAAAATTAACAGCAATTATGCTCTATTATAGTCAAGCTGGCGCGCCCTGGAGGATTCGAACCTCCGACCCTCGGTTTAGAAAACCGATGCTCTATCCAGCTGAGCTAAGGGCGCAATTCGTAGAATAAGGATACATATATAATACTTAATTAATATTTAAAAAGAAATTTTTTAGCTATCAATAATAAAGATAAAAGCTCAACTCTTCCAATAATCATAAAAAAAATTAAACAATATTTAGTAAAAAAATGTAAATTTATAAATTCAAAGCTACTTATTCCATAAGCAGATGAATTCACTGTATTCATCAATGTAAGAATTGCCAATTTAAATGATTTTTCAAATTCAATATTACTTAAGCTTAAAAGTAAAGTTAAAATAAATAGTGAAATAATAAAAATTACTATTGTTAAAAAATACTTATTTATTTCTTTAAAATCAAAATTTATTTTTGAAAAGACAAGCTTATTCATAAAAATATTTTTTGGCTTACTATAGGAAAGAATCTGATTAAATGAATATTTTGTTAAAGAATAAATTTTTAAAAATCTTAAACCAGAACTTGTAGAAAAAAAAGATCCACCAATAATAACAAGTATTAAATATACGAAATTTAAATTAGATTGATTAAAATTAAGTGAAATTCCAATATTTGTCATACTGCTAACGAGCGATAAAAAACTATAGGTAAAATTATTATCAAAGCTAAAGAAAATAAAAAAAATTGTGACTGTAAATAAAAAAAATAAAAATAAATGAGCATCTTCATAAAAAAAATTTAAGTTTTTATTTCTTAAAAAAATAAGATTGTATATAAAAAAAATACTAAAGAAAGAAACCAACATTAAAAGAGAAAAAATTATAATTTGAGTGTTATTAATTAAAATTGATGAAAGTTCATTCGTGGGTAAAAAACCACCTGATGAAATTATTGTCATAGCCAAATTAAGAGAATTAAATGTTCTTATGCCAAAAATATTAAGAATTATAAAAATAGAAATAGTTAATGATGAGTAGAGTAAAAATATTTTTATAGTTTGTTTTAATATTTCAGAGCTATTAAAAGATAAAAAATTAGTAAGAGATTTTTTTAAACTTTCATCGTAAATATCAATTAAAAAAATTATTGAGAATAAAAAATACAATCCACCTATCCATTGAATAGATGATCTCCACAATATTAAACCTTGGTCAATATGTTTAATATTATCAAAAATTGTAAATCCTGTTGATGTAAAACCAGATACCGACTCAAAAAGCGCGTCTAAAAATGCAAGATTATAAATACTAAAATATAATGGTATAGATAAAATCAATGGTAATAAAATATACCCTAAAAGAACAGTTAAAATTTTTTCAAATATTGTAGGTTTTTTTTCAAAATTTTTTATTTTATAAAAAATTACCCCAATTATTAATGATGAAATAAGACTAAAATAGTAAGTATTTAAATTTAAATACAGATTAAAATAGTAGGAGTAAATTATATTAAAAAAAGATAATATTGATATTAACCCGAAAAAAAAACTTAAATATTTTACTCTAAATTGTAACATTAAATTAAATAGAGCTTATTCTAAATATATTCTCAACAACTGAAATTGAATCTTTTTTAGCTAAAAAGACAACCCTATCATCTTTTTGAAATACAAAATTAGATCTTGGTATAATCACTTTATCTTCTCTTAGTACAGCACCTATTCTTATTTCATCTGGTAAATTTGAATTTTTTAACTCTTTATTAATAAGTTCTGAAGTTTCTATTATTTCAGCATCAATTACCTCATATTCTCCATTTAAAATTGTATAAGCCGTCTCAATAGTTCCTTTGTGTATATGTTTTAAAATACTAGAAACAGTGTTCATTCTTGGATCAATAAGGTCATCAATTTTTAGAGAATTTTGTAATAAGGAATAGTTAGGCTTATTTATTAAAGCCATAGTTCTCTTATCATCAATATTTTTTTCATCTTTAGCAAATTTTTCAACAAGAATGCTAACCATTAAATTATCTTCATCATCGTTAGTAAGAGCTAAAACAGTCTCGGCTTCCTCTAAATTTGCTTCAACTAAAACCTCTTCATCTAATCCATTACCATTAATTATAATTGTATTGTTAAGTTCATTTGCTAAAAATTCAGCTCGTTCTTTGTTTTTTTCAATAATTTTAACTCTTGCAGAATCCAAAGATTCCTCAATATTTTTTGCTAAGTTAAAACCAATATTTCCACCACCAACAATTAAAATTTTTTTTGAAATTTTTTCAGTATGACCAAAAGCTTCTAATGTTTCTTGCATTTGAGAAGAATTTATTATGACATAAATTTTATCATCTTTTTCTATTTTATCATTTTTTTTTGGAATTAAAAATTTTTCACCTCTTATAATTCCAATAATATTTGCATCTAGATTTGGGTGTTTATTTGTTAATTCATTAAGTTCAATATTAATTAAACTACATTTTTCATTAATTAAAATTTCAAGTAGCCTTATTTTATTCTCTGCAAAAGGGACACTATCTAAAGCACCTGGAGCTTCAAGTTTTCTTTGAATAGATTTTGCTATTTCAATCTCTGGAGATATTATTACATCTATAGGTAAATTTTCTTTATTATAAACTCTTGTAAATTTTGGGTTAAGATAATCTTGTGATCTTATTCTAGCAATTTTCTTTGGAATATTAAAAATTGAAAAGGCTATTTGACATATAACCATATTAATTTCATCACTTCTAGTCACAGCTATAATCATATCAGTTTCTGATGCATTAGCCTTTTCAAGTATTGATGGATAAGTAGCTTTGCCCACAATAGCTTTTACATCCAAAACATCATCAATTTTCTGAATATCTTCACTGGATTGATCAATAACAGTAATAGAATGACCTTGCTCACTTAATTGTTTAGCAATAGTAAAACCTACTCTTCCAGCACCACAAATGATAATATTCATTTTAATTAAATTCTTTGATTCCTAAACCTTTAAGTTTTCTATGTAGAGCGCTTCTTTCCATGCCAACAAAGCTTGCTGTTTTTGAAATATTTCCATTAAATTTCTTTAGTTGAATAGTTAAATACTCTTTTTCAAACTTTTCTCTAGCTTCTTTTAATGGCACAGATAGGTCATTTTCTGATAAATTTTTTCCAAAATTTTCATTTTTTAGGGATTCTTTTATTATATTAGAAATTTTTTCTTTAGACTCTGGTTGTAAAATTGCAATTCTTTCAATTAAGTTCCTTAATTCTCTAACATTACCTTTCCAGCTATGATTTAAAATATAACTGTTATTTTCGTCAATTTCTAATTTTTTTATATTATAATTTTCTGATATTTTTTTTGAAAAATATTTTATCAAAAGTGGTATGTCTGAAATTCTTTGATTTAAAGCCTCAATATTAATTTCAAAAACATTTATTCTATGAAATAAATCTTCTCTAAAATTACCAATTTCAATTTCGTTTTTTAAATCTTTACTTGATGAGCAAATTAATCTGACATCAACAATTACGTCTGTATTTCCATTTATTCTTTTAAATTTTTGATCTGTTAAAACTCTTAAAATTTTAGATTGTATATCTAGAGGAATTTCAGAAACATGATCAATTAAAAGTGTTCCTGTATTCGCTTTTTCTAATGCACCATAGGAAATTAAGCCATTTTCCTTTTCTTCACCA
>CABYXQ010000012.1 GCA_902522915.1 uncultured Pelagibacteraceae bacterium
TTTCTATCATCACCGAAAATTACAACACCTACATTTTCACTTTCTAAATTTAAAGCCATTCCTTTAGAACCATCAGCAAATTCAACCATCTCTCCAGCTTGAACATTATCAAGACCATAAATTCTAGCGATACCATCTCCTACAGATAATACTTGCCCAACCTCAGTTACTTCTGCTTTGTCTCCAAAGTTTTTAATTTGTTCTTTGAGTATCTTTGTTACTTCTGAAGGATTTATTTCCATTTATGCCTCTATCATTCTAGTTTCGATTTGTTGTAATTTATTTTTAATTGAGGTATCCACCATAGTGCTTCCGACTTGGACCACTAACCCTCCTATTAAACTTTCATCATGTTTATAGTTTAATTTTATTTTAGAGCTAAAATTTTTAGTAAGTTCATCTGTAATTTTAGAAATTTCATCACTCGATAACTCTTTAGCAGATTTTAACTCAGCTTTTAACTCTCCTCTTTTTTTTGAACAAGTTTCAATAAAACTATTTAAAATTTGTTCTAAATAGAAAAAACGTCTTTTATTTATTAAAAAACTTAAAAAATTTTTTAATAAACTTTCAAATTTATTTTTATCAGAAATATCACTAATAACTTTTAAAAGATCATCCTGCTTATTTGTAGGATCTTTAATTAAATTTGAAAAATCTTTACTAGAAGAAATTAAATTTAATATAGATAAGGATTGATCTTCCACTTGAGAAAGAACATTATTTTCACTTGCAAGCTCATACAAAGCTAAAGAATATCTTTCAGCTGAAGTTATTGAAAATCCCTTATTTTTACTCAACTTTATACCTCTGTTATGTTGAAGATTATTTTTAAATCACGCTTTAATTAACATATGACTATAACGTCTTCAAGTAGCACATTCGTTTAAAAGTCCTTTTTTTAAAGGTTAATTGAAGTTTATTGGATCAACATCAACTGAAAGTTTTATTCCTGATGAAAATTTATAATTTAGGATAATTTCAGCGATTGAATTCTGTAATTTGAGAGATTTTGAGCCCCGAATTAACATTCTTATTCTAAATTTGCTTTTTAATCTAAAAATTGGTGCACTGACAGGCCCCAAAACTATTCCACTAATTTTTTTTTCAATAAAATTTTTAAAACGAAAAGCTTCTTTTTCTAGTTTAGCTTCATTATCTCCTATTAAGATCAGTGAAATAAATCTTTGAAATGGAGGTAGCTTATTTTTTCTTCTAATATCTAATTCTCTATCAAGAAAAATGTTTGGATTTCTATTTGTTAAATCAGAAATCATTTTAGTATTAGTATTATAGGTTTGAAAATATACAGTAGCAGGTTTCCCAGTTCTTCCTGCACGTCCAGAAAGTTGGTGGTATAGCTGTAAATTTTTTTCAGCTGCTCTTAAATCATGTCCTTGTGAAGAGAGATCAATATCAACTACCACAATACAATTAAGGTTTGGAAAATGAAAACCTTTAGAGATTAACTGTGTTCCAACTAAAATTTGAACTTCGTTATTAATTATTTTTTCTAATTTATCACGAGAATCTTTTTTGTTCATAGTGTCACTAGAAAAGATTTCTATTTTTTTTGAAGGGAAGTTTTTTTCAACCTCTTCGGATATTCTTTCAACTCCAGGACCACTAAAAATAAACTCACAGTTTCCATCTTTTACACAAGTTCTTTTCAAAGAAGATTTAAAACCACAATAATGGCATAATAAATTATTTTTATTTTTATGATAAACTAAATTAATTGAACAATTAGGACATGAGTAAATATTAAAACATTTGTTGCAAAGTACGTGTGGAGAAAACCCTCGTCTATTTAAAAAAAATAATACTTGATCATTTTTATCCAGATGAAATTTTACTTTTTCTATTATTTTTTTTGATAACCAGGATTGTTTTTCTAGTTTTGTTTCATTAAGATTAATTATTTCATAATTTGGTAATGATGCGTTTTGGTAACGTTTTTCTAATTTTGAAACACTATATTTACCCTTTTTGATATTTTCATAAGTTTCAATTGATGGAACGGCTGTTATTAAGTTAATAGGAATATTTTCAAATGATGCTCTTGAAATAGCCATGTCTCTTGCATTATAGGTGACACCTTCATCTTGTTTGTAAGATTGATCATGTTCTTCATCAACAATGATTAAGCCTAGTTTTTTAAAAGGCAAAAACAATGATGATCTAGCACCAATAACAACTTTAATTTCTCCATTTGTGATACCACTCCATATAATTTCTTTCTTTTTTTTTGTAATACCAGAGTGCCAAACAGCCGGTGTAAAACCAAAAAATTCTATAAATTTTTTTTCAAACTCACCAGTTAAGCCAATCTCAGGTAATAAAATTAAGCCCTGAAAACCTTTATTTATAATATTTTTTAGAGCTTCAAAATACACTATAGTTTTCCCTGAGCCTGTAATTCCTTGAAGAACATGAACTCTAAATTTTTGATTAAAAGCATTCATTTTTTTAAGAGATTTTATTTGTTCCTCAGAAAGCTTTATTAAATTTTTTTTTATATTTGTATCAAAAATTTTGTAATTTTCTTTTTGGATTTTTTCTACAGCGTTACTACTTAACAAAACTAATTTTAAAGCCATTCCTTTTGGAATTATATTATATTCAGAAAACCAATTAAGAAATTTAATAGTTGTTTTTTTTAATGGTATGACGTCTAATTTTTTTAAAACACTTTTTATCTTAAAATTTCGACTATTCCTTTTTTCAAATTCATCCCAAACTACTCCTGTAATTTTAGATTTACCAAAAGGTACTACAACATAGTCACCAACTTTTAAATTAATATTACTCTCATAAGTAAATGGATGATTAAATATATTTGGTAAAAGAATCGGTACTTTCATATCCTAATAATATGAAAATTTATTAAGAGTGTATTGCTCTTTTATCTACTGATAATGCTGCTTCTTTAACAGCTTCTGAAAATGTTGGATGAGCATGGCAAGTTCTTGCAATATCTTCTGAGCTTGCACCAAATTCCATTGCAACACCAATCTCCGCAATAAGTTCTCCTGCATGAGGACCAATAATGTGTGCACCTAATACTTTATCAGTAGCTTCATCTGCTAAAATTTTTACAAATCCCTCCGCATCATCAATTGCTTTTGCTCTTGAATTTGCCATGAATGAAAACTTACCAACTTTATATTTTGTATTTAGTTCCTTTAATTGTTCTTCTGTCTTACCGATCGAAGCAACTTCAGGGGTTGTATAAATAACTCCAGGAATTGTTTCGTAATTAACATGGCCTGATTGACCTACAATATTTTCAGCAACTGCAATTCCTTCATCCTCCGCTTTATGAGCAAGCATTGGCCCACTTATAACGTCACCTATCGCATAAATGTTATTAATATTAGTTTTAAACATATTATTTGTTTTAACTCTTTTTCTTTCATCTAATTCAATTCCAACAGACTCTAAGTTTAAACCATTTGTATTTGCTTTTCGTCCAACAGAAATGAGCACAATATCACATTCTAAATTATTTTTATTTCCGTCTTTATCAATTGTTGAAACAACTGCTCCTGTTTTATTATTTTGGATAGCTTCAACCTTATTTTGCATATTAAATTTGATTCCTTGTTTTGTTAAAATTTTCATAAATTCTGAAGAAATTTCTTTATCCATACCAGGAGTAATATGATCTAAAAATTCTACTACTTGCACTTCTGAGCCCAATCTTGACCAAACTGAACCCATTTCTAATCCAATGTAACCACCACCAACAACAATCATTTTTTTTGGAACTTTATCTAATTTTAGTGCACCTGTTGAAGATACAATAACTCTCTCATCAATTTCTATTCCGGGCAGTGACACTGGCACAGAACCAGTTGCTATCACTGTTTTTTCAGCTTCAATAATGGTCTCTTTATTTTGATCATCTTTAATAATAATTGCATTTTGAGATTTAAAACTCCCATGGCCCTTAAAATATCTAACTTTGTTTTTTTTTAAAAGAAATTCAACACCTTTTGTAAGAGTAGTTACTGCTTTGTCCTTACTCTTCATCATCTTATCAAGATTTAGTTTTACTTCTCCAATCTCTATACCTTTGCTTGCCAAACCTTTTACTTTATGAAATTCCTCAGATAAATTAAGTAGACTCTTAGAAGGTATACAGCCAACATTTAAACATGTACCTCCTAGTGATCCTCTAGACTCTATGCATGCAGTTTTTAAACCAAGTTGAGCAAGTCTAATTGCACAAACATAGCCACCAGGTCCTCCACCAATTACAACTGCTTGAAATTTTTCTGACATTTAAATATCCAAAAATAATCTTCTTGGGTCTTCTAAATTTTCCTTGACCATTTTTAAAAATGAAACAGACTCTTTACCATCAATTATTCTATGATCATATGATAGTGCCAAATACATTATTGGTCTTATTTTAATCTCTCCATCAACTACCATTGGTCTTTCAATGATGTTATGCATTCCTAAAACCCCAGATTGAGGAAGGTTTAATATTGGTGTTGAAAGCATTGACCCATAAACCCCTCCATTGCTAATTGTAAACGTTCCACCTTGAAGATCTTCTATCGTTAATTTTCCGCCTCTTGCTTTTTCAGAAATTTCTTTAATATTTTTTTCAATATCTGCGAATGATAATTCATCAGCATTTCGTAAAACTGGAACTACCAACCCTTTATCGGTACCAACCGCAAAGCTCAAATTATAATAGTTTTTATAAATTATTTCATCGCCTTCTATTTCAGCATTTACGGCTGGATAATTTTTTAACGCAACGACGCACGCTTTGACAAAGAAAGACATAAAGCCCAACTTAACTCCATAACGATTTTGAAAATCTTGCTGATTTTCTTTTCTCATATCCATTATATTTGTCATATCAACTTCGTTAAATGTTGTTAGTAGAGCTGCGTTTTCTTGTGCTTGTTTTAATCTTTTTGCAATTGTCTGTCTTAATCTGGTCATTTTAATTCTTTCTTCCTGGCCATATTTAGCTTTTCTTTCTGAAGGTTCTGGATTTGCTCCCATTAAGCTTATAAGATCACCTTTTAGAACTCTTCCATCTTTGCCTGATCCTTCTACTGAGCTAATATCAATTTTATTTTCTGCAACTATTTTTCTAACTGCAGGTGACAAATTTTCACTTTTAAAATTATTTTTTGGAGGCTCTTCTTCTAAAATTTCATCTGTTAAAACTAATGGTTTTTCTTCTTCTTTTAAGATTAATGGCTTTTCTTCTTTAGTTTTTTCCTCAAAAATTTTTGGTTCTTTTTTTGAAGGATCTAACTTAATTACATTATTTTCTTTTGGATTAGTTACTGTTTTTTTAACTTCTTCTATTTTAACAGACTTATTACCTGAAGTTTCTGATACTGAACCCAAAAGAGCCCCTACCTCTACAACTGATCCATCTTTAGAAGTTATACTTGTTAAAACTCCACTTATTGGTGAAGGTACTTCTAAATTGACCTTGTCTGTTTCAAGTTCAACGATTGGCTCATCTGCTTCAACATCATCACCGGTATTTTTTAACCATTTGGCAACTGTTGCTTCAGTGATACTTTCACCCAGAGCAGGAACTAAAATTTTTTCACTCATTTTTAATTATTCAAAAACTTTTTTTATAATTTCTTCTTGTTGAGAAATATGTCTTTTGGCAAACCCTGTTGCAGGAGATGCGTCTGGACTTCTTCCTATATAAGAAATATTGTTATTAGTAGCCTTTATATTATCCAAAGTCCATTGGATATAATCTCTCACTGAAAACCATGCCCCCATATTTTTTGGCTCTTCTTGACACCAATAAAATTTAGCACTTTTTGAATACAGCTTTAGTTCTTTTACAAGAGTTTTTGCAGGAAAAGGGTAAAGTTGCTCTATTCTTAATAATGTTACATCATCTTTTTTTAACTTTTCTCTAGCATCTAATAAATCAAAATAAACTTTCCCTGAGCAAAGAATTACCTTTTTAATTTTAGATTTTTCTTTAAGCTTAATAAAACCTTTTGATTTAGGATCTATTGCATGGTCCCACAAAATTCTGTGAAAAGTATTTTTTTTATTAAAATCATCTAAATTTGAAACACAGTATTTATTTCTTAATAAAGATTTTGGTGTCATAATAATTAAAGGTTTTCTAAAATCTCTATGCATTTGACGTCTTAAAGCATGAAAATAATTTGCAGGTGTTGTGCAATTCATTACCTGCATATTATCATTTGAACAAAGTTGCAAAAATCTCTCTAATCTTGCAGAAGAGTGTTCTGGACCTTGACCTTCATAACCATGAGGTAGAAGCATTACTATACCTGAGGCTCTAGACCATTTTCTCTCCCCTGAGGCAATAAATTGGTCAATAACAACCTGGGCTCCATTTGCAAAATCTCCAAACTGTGCCTCCCATAGAGTTAAAGTATTGGGCTCAACCAAACTATATCCATATTCAAATCCTAAAACAGCAAGTTCAGATAAAAAACTATCTACAATTTCAAAGTTTTTTTGATTATCAGATATATTATTTAAAGGTATATATCTTGAATTATCAACTTGGTTTCTTAAAACAGAATGTCTTTGACTAAAAGTTCCTCTTCCTGAATCTTGCCCTACAAGTCTTACTGGATAGCCTTCATCTAATAAAGAACCAAAAGCAAGTGCTTCAGCAGTAGACCAGTCAATACCTCTTTTACTTTCAACAGCTTTTTTTCTAGAGGCTAATATTTTTATAATAGTTTTGTGAATATTTTTTTCTAGAGGTATTGAGTGTATTTTATCGGATATTTTTTTCAGTTTTACCTCATCAACACCACTTACACCTCTTTTGTCTTTACCTTTTTCTGGCTTATATCTTGACCATGTTCCTTCAAACCATTCAATTTTGGGTTTATAATTTTTAGCGCTCTTATATTGTTCATCTAGCAATTCTTTAAAAGAATTAACATTTTGATTTAAAATTTCCTCAGTAATCGAATTTTCATTTACAAGTTTATTTCCATAAATTTTATATACACTAGGGTGAGACCTAATTTTTTTATACATTAATGGTTGAGTAAAAGATGGTTCGTCCCCTTCATTATGACCAAATCTTCGATAACAAATTAAATCTACAACTACGTCTCTATTAAATTTTAGTCTAAACTCTGCAGCAATTCTTGTAGCATAAACAACTGCCTCAGGATCATCTCCATTGGCATGTAGTATTGGAGCCTCAACCATTTTAGCAACATCCGATGGATATGGAGAAGATCTTGCAAATCTTGGGCTTGTAGTAAAACCTATTTGATTATTAACAATAATGTGAATAGTCCCACCAGTATTATGTCCAGGCAATCCTGACATAGCAAAACATTCTGCAACAACACCTTGTCCTGCAAAAGCTGCATCTCCATGTATTAAGATTGGTATAACCTTATTTCTATTCTTATCTTTATGAAAATATTGTTTTGCTCTAGTCTGTCCTAAAACTACTGGGTTGACTGCTTCCAAATGAGAAGGATTATCAGTTAAACTAACATGAACAGAGTTTCCATCAAACTGCCTATCCGAAGATGCACCAAGGTGATACTTTACATCTCCAGCACCTTCCTCAGAATTTGAATTTACTTCACCAGCAAACTCATTAAAAATTTTTTTATAAGATTTTTGTAATACATTGGCTAAAACATTAAGTCTACCACGGTGAGACATGCCAATTTTAACTTCTTTAATTTCATTCTGTCCACCAATTTTAATAATTTGTTCTAAAGCAGGAATTAAGCTTTCACCACCATCTAAACCAAATCTTTTAGTACCAACATATTTTTTGGCTAGAAATTTTTCGAACCCTTCTGCCTGAACTAGTTTATTTAAAATTGCCTCTTTACCATTTTTTGTAAATTTAAGAGCATTTTCATCTTTCTCTATTCTATCTCTAAACCATTTTCTTTCTTCAGGATTTGATATATGCATGAATTCATAACCAATATTTTCACAATAAGTTTTTTTTAAAAATTTTAATATTTCTTTTATGGTTGCATAATTCCTATTAATAACGCCATTAAGAAAAATTTTTTTTTCATAATTTTCTTTTTTAAAACCATAAAACTCTGGGTGCAATTCATCTAAATAATCCGATTGTCTCATTTCCAAAGGGTCAAGATTTGCTAATAAGTGTCCTCTTAATCTATAGGCTCTAATCAATGATACGGCACTTATAGAGTCTTTATTTGAATCTGCTAATAACTGATAATTAAATTTTTCTCCACTAATGTGCCTGCTATCATAGTTATCTTTCTTTAATTTTTTTTGAATTGCATTTATATCAATTTTACTTTTTGAAGGACTCCACGAGGGCCCGTTTATTTCATTAGCAATAACATCTAATTCTTCGCCAATTTCTTGAAAATAATTAGACCAACTTTCTGGTAAGTCTGAGTCTTTATTTATAAATTTTAAATACATTTGTTCAATAAATGCACTGTTAGACTTGCTTAAAAATGAAGTTTTTTTGAATTCGAGATTTTTTGATGTAGACATCTTATAATTTAATATAATCTTCTAATAATATTTTTCAATTGGACAGTTTATTAAACAAAGTTTTTCCGATTACTGATGGAGATTTAGCTATAGTAATTCCAGATTCTTGCATTTTTTCAATTTTATCTTTTGCACCACCCTTTCCTCCTGAAATAATTGCTCCTGCATGTCCCATTCTTCGACCTGGAGGTGCAGTTATTCCAGCGATAAATCCCACTATAGGTTTTTTAATTTTATGATTTTTAACAAATTTAGCTGCTTCTTCTTCAGCTGTTCCTCCAATTTCTCCAATCATTAAAATGGACTCTGTCTCATCATCATTTAGAAACAAATCTAAACAATCGGTAAAATTTGTCCCATTAATTGGATCACCTCCAATTCCAATACATGTTGATTGACCTAATCCATTTTCTGTTGTTTGAGCAACTGCTTCGTAGGTTAATGTGCCTGATCTAGATACAATCCCAACAGATCCTCTTTTATGAATATTTCCTGGCATAATTCCAATCTTACATTCTCCAGGAGTTATAATTCCCGGGCAATTAGGTCCTATTAATCTGCTTTTTGAGCCAGTTAATTTTTTTTTAACTTTAAGCATATCTTGAACTGGAATCCCTTCTGTAATACACACTATAAGTTCAATAGAAGCTTCTATTGCTTCTATAATGGCAGCAGCTGCAAACTTTGCGGGCACATAAATCATTGTTGCATCTGCACCTACTTCATTTTTTGCTTCTAAGACACTGTTAAAGACTGGTCTATCTAAATTTCTTTGACCACCTTTTTTAGGTGTTACACCGCCAACTAAATTTGTGCCGTATTTAATAGCCTGATCAGAATGAAAGGTGCCATGAGATCCTGTAAAACCCTGGCATATAACTTTTGTATTTTTATTAATTAATACTGACACTTTATTTTATTGCCTCAACTATTTTTTTAGCTGCATCATCTAAATTTTTAGCAGAGATTATTTTTAATCCTGAATTATCTAATATCTCTTTACCTTCTTTAAAATTTGTTCCGGCTAATCTGACAACTAAAGGAACTCGAATATCTATTTTTTTAGCAGCTTCAACAACTCCTTTTGCAAGGACATCACATCTCATTATCCCACCAAAAATATTAATTAAAATTCCTTTAACATTTTTATCTGAAAGAATTATTTTAAGTGCTTCTGAGACTTTTTCTTTTGATGCGCCACCGCCTACATCTAAAAAATTAGCCGGTTCCTCACCATATAATTTAATAATATCCATTGTAGCCATTGCTAGTCCAGCTCCATTAACCATGCACCCGATACTACCGTCCAATTTTATATATGAAAGATCATGTTTGCTGGCTTCTATTTCTGTCGGATTTTCTTCATTTAAATCTCTTAAATCCATAATTTCAGGGTGTCTAAATAAAGCATTAGAGTCAAAATTAACTTTAGCATCTAAACAAATAATTTTTTCTTCCTTAGTTAAAATTAAAGGATTAACCTCGACCATATTAGCATCTGTACTAATAAACATCGTATATATTGATTTGATTAAAGATATTGCTTGTTTTTTTTGATCATTATTTAGATTAAAAATTTTAACTATATTTTGACAATCTTCTTCTGAAATCTCATCACTTATTTCAAGTTTAGTTGTTATGATTTTTTCTGGAGTTTTTTTTGCAACTTCTTCTATATCCATTCCACCTTGATCACTTGATATAAAAGCAATCTTTGAACTAGCTCTATCTACTAAACATGACAAATAAAATTCTCTGTCTATATTTGAAGATTCTTCAACATACAATCTCTTAACCTCTCTTCCTTCGGGGCCAGTTTGGTGTGTTACAAGAGTTTTGCCTAGTAATTCTTTAGATGCCCTACTTAATTCTTCTAATGTATTTAAAATTTTAACTCCACCTGCTTTACCTCTGCCACCTGCATGTATTTGAGCTTTTAAAACATATTTTTCGGTTTTAAGTGATTTAGCTTTTTCAACTACCTCGTCAACAGTCAATCCAAAAATTCCTTCTGGGACAACTGCACCATATTTTTTTAAAATTTGTTTTGCTTGATGTTCGTGAATATTCATTATTATTTAGAAAGATCAGGATCTATTTTAGATGCTGCTTCCCAAAGTGCTTTAACTGCCTCAATAGAGTGCATGAACTCTTTTTGCTCTTTGTCGTCTAAGTCAATTTCCTCAATTTTTTCTACACCCTGTTTTCCAATTACTACTGGGACACCGGCATAAACGTCTTTGACTCCATACTCTCCATTTAATTGAACTGCACATGGTAATAGTTTTTTTTCATTATTTAAATATGCTTCAGCCATTTGGACCCCTGAAGCAGCTGGCGCATAAAATGCTGATCCTTTTTCTAAATATTTAACTATTTCAGCACCACCATCTCTTGTTCTTTGATTTATTTCTTCTAATCTCTTTTGAGAAATTGTTCCATCATTTACTAAATCCATTAAAGGCTTTCCTGAAACTTTTGTAAATCTTGGCATTGGAACCATTGTATCTCCATGACCTCCCATTACCATTGCATCTATTTCTTTCACAGGTACATTTAATTCTAAAGATAAAAACAATTTAAATCTTGAACTATCTAAAATTCCTGCCATCCCGACTACTTTATTTGCAGATAGACCAGAAAATTTTTGAAAAGCCATAACCATCACATCTAA
Organism: uncultured Pelagibacteraceae bacterium; assembly: GCA_902522915.1. Lineage (GTDB taxonomy): Bacteria > Pseudomonadota > Alphaproteobacteria > Pelagibacterales > Pelagibacteraceae > Pelagibacter. The sequence continues at coordinate 11,186 of CABYXQ010000012.1, forward strand.
TGGATTAGTAATACATATTACAAAAGCATTTGGAGCATTTTGCTTTATTCCTTCAGCAACTTGTTTAATAATTTTTAAATTTATCCCTAAAAGGTCATCTCTACTCATTCCTGGTTTTCTAGGAACACCAGCTGTAATTATAATTACATCTGAGTCTTTAATATCTTTATAATCGTCAGTACCATAAAATTTCACGTTAAAACCATCCACTGATGAAGATTGAGCTATATCCAGAGCTTTTCCTTTTGCAACTCCACTTGCTACATCAAATAAAACCACTTCATTAACCAATTCTTTTGTGCCAATTAGATGTGCAAGAGTTCCTCCAATTTGACCAGCTCCTATCAAAGATATTTTTGTCATTTATTTTCCTTATTTCATTGTTGGCATTACAAATTCCGCATTGGAACGTATGCCAGATGGCCATCTTGATGTTACAGTTTTTAACTTTGTATAAAATTTAATTCCTTCCATTCCGTGCATCCCACTATCCCCAAAGAGAGATCTTTTCCAGCCTCCAAAACTGTGGAATGCCATTGGCACAGGAATTGGCACATTAATACCAACCATACCAACTTGAATTTTATTTGCAAATGTTCTTCCAGCATCTCCATCTCTTGTGTAAATACTAACTCCGTTTCCATACTCGTGGTTATTTATTAGTTTCACAGCATCCTCAAAGGTTTTGACTCTAAGAACTGATAATACTGGACCAAATATTTCCTCCTTATAAATTCGCATATCTTTATTAACATGATCAAATAAACATCCACCAACATAAAAACCATTTTCATAACCTTGTAGTTTTAAATTTCTGCCATCGACTATTAATTTAGCTCCTTCTTGAACTCCTAGATCGACATATCCTTTTACTTTTTCTAAGTGATCTTTAGTAACTAGTGGTCCCATTTCAGAATTCTTGTCCATTCCAGGACCTACTTTTAAAGCTTCAACTTTCTTAGACAATCTTGAAACTAACTCATCTCCAATATCACCAACAGCTAAAGCAACTGATTGTGCCATGCATCTTTCTCCCGCTGATCCGTATGCAGCACCCATTAATCCATTTACAGCTCCATTTAAATCACAATCAGGCATTACCACTAAATGATTTTTTGCACCTCCTAGTGCTTGAACTCTTTTTTCATTCTTAGCTGCGTTTTCATAAATATATTTTGCTATTGATGTTGATCCTACAAAGCTTACTGCTTTAATATCTTTATTTGCTAAAATTGCATCTACCGACTCTTTATCTCCATTTATTATATTAAATACACCCTCTGGAAGACCAGCCTCATTAAGCAACTCTGCTAGCCTCATCGGACAGGATGGATCTTTTTCGGATGGCTTTAATATAAAAGTATTTCCACATGCTATAGCTAGAGGAAACATCCACATTGGAACCATTGCAGGAAAATTAAAAGGTGTAATTCCAGCAACAACTCCTAATGGTTGCCTCATTGACCAGCTATCTACACTCGATCCAACATTTTCAGAAAATTCACCTTTTAATAAATTTGGAATACCACACGCAAACTCAACAACCTCTAATCCTCTTATTAATGAGCCCCTTGCATCTTCATAAACTTTTCCATGTTCAGAGACAATAAGCTTAGTAAGCTCATCTGAATTTTTTTCTATTAATTCTTTGAACTTAAACATTACTCTTGCTCTTTGTAGAGCAGGTATTAAAGACCAGGATTCAAATGCTTTTTTAGCAACTTCTACTGCTTGATCTAAGTCAGATTTTGAAGCGAGTCTAACCTCAGACTCTTGCTCTCCAGTAGCTGGGTTAAAAACTTTACTCTTTCTATCAGACGCTCCAGGAATAATTTTTCCGCCTACATAGTGTTCTATTAATTTCATGGATACGGTGTTTTAGATCAAAAATTCTTAATAGTCTATTTAAACATTAGCAATGGCTAGCATTTTTTTAATTTCTGCGATTGCTTTTGCAGGATTCAAGCCTTTTGGGCATGCGCTTGTACAATTTAGAATAGTATGACATCTATATAATTTTAGTTCATCAGCAACTTTTTTTAATCTTTCTTTTCTTTCCTCATCTCTGCTATCAACAATCCATCTATAAGCTTGAAGCAAAACAGCTGGTCCTAAATACTTATCACCGTTCCACCAGTAGCTTGGACATGACGTAGAGCAACACGCACACATAATACATTCATATGCTCCATCAAGTTTTTCCCTCTCTTTTTTTGATTGAATAATTTCTTCTTTGTCTTTTGTAGAATTATTTTTTAACCATGGTTCAATTGACTGATACTGTTTATACAGACCATCTAAATCTCCAATTAAATCTCTTTTTACTTTTAAATGTGGTAATGGATAAATATTTATGTCACCAGTTATTTCTGCATGAGGTGTTGTACAAGCAAGTCCATTTTTTCCATCCATGTTCATAGCACATGATCCACAAACTCCGTGTGCGCATGATCTTCTATAAGCTAATGATGGATCAATTTCATTTTTAATTTTATTTAAAAGATCAAGAACTTTTGAAGGGCAGTTGTCCATATCTACCTCATAAGTGTCTATTCTTGGATTTTCTTCTGTAGAGGGATCCCATCTATAAACATTTACTTTTCTGATATTTTTAGATCCAGTTTTGTCTTGAAAGTATTTTCCTTTTTCAACTTTGGAGTTTTTAGGCAAACTTATTTGAACCATTAATATACTCTTTCTTGCGGTGGAAAATACTGAACTTCATTTGTTAAAGTCGATTTATGAACTTCTCTATAACTTATCTTAGTTTTTTTACCATCACACCAAGCAAGTGTATGCTGCATAAATTTTTCATCATCTCTTTTTGGATAATCTTCCCTTGCATGAGCTCCTCTACTTTCTTTTCTATGATAAGCTGAGTCCACTGTTGTCACTGCTTGTCTAATTAAATTATCAAATTCTAAAGTTTCTACTAAATCAGTGTTAAATACTAACGACCTATCTTTTACGGATATCGACTTCATCCCATCATAAGTTTTTCTAATTTCATCAACACCTTCTTTAAGATTTTTTTCAGTTCTAAACACTGCGCATTTTGATTGCATTGTTTTTTGCATTGCAAGTCTTAGTTCAGCAGTACTATTATCTCCCTTAGCATTTCTAAGTTTATCAAATCTATCTAAACATTTTTGTGTCTCTGACTCTCCAATTTCATCATGAGGTGTTCCTGGTTTAATTAATTCTGCAGCTCTTTTTGCAGCGGCTCTTCCAAATACAACTAAATCAATTAACGAGTTTGAGCCCAATCTATTTGCACCATGGACTGATACGCATGCTGCTTCTCCTATTGCCATTAAGCCTGGAACTGTTTTTTCTGAACCATTAACTGTTAAAACTTCTGCTTTATAATTAGTAGGAATACCACCCATATTATAATGTACAGTTGGAACTACAGGTATAGGGTCTTTAGTAACATCAACATCTGCAAATAATCTAGCTGCATCAGAAATACCTGGAAGTCTTTCAGCAATTACATCTTTATCTAAATGACTTAAATTTAAAAGTACGTGATCCTTATCTTTTCCGACACCTCTTCCTTCATTTATTTCTATAGACATTGATCTACTTACTACATCCCTAGATGCTAAGTCTTTTGCGTTTGGAGCATATCTTTCCATAAACCTTTCACCTTTAGAGTTTACTAAATATCCACCTTCCCCTCTAACTCCTTCGGAAATTAAAGTTCCATGTCCATAAATTCCAGTTGGATGAAACTGAACAAATTCCATATCCTGCAAAGGTAATCCAGCTCTTAATACCATTGCATTACCATCACCTGTGCATGTATGAGCTGAAGTTGCTGAATAGTAAACTTTTCCATAACCACCTGTTGCAATAATGACGGTATGGGCTCTAAATCTATGTATTGTTCCATCATTTAAATTCCAAGCAATAAGTCCTCTACACTCACCATCTTTCATTAATAAGTCTAATGCAAAATATTCTATAAAAAATTCAGTATTATGTTTTAGAGCTTGTCCATATAATGTGTGTAATATTGCATGTCCCGTTCTATCAGCCGCTGCACAAGTTCTTTGGACTATCCCATTTCCATAATTCTTTGTCATTCCCCCAAAAGGTCTTTGATAAATTTTACCTTCATCAGTTCTACTAAATGGCACACCATATTTTTCTAGTTCTATAACGGCAGCAGGTGCTTCTTTACATAAATACTCAATACTATCTTGATCTCCTAACCAATCAGCACCTTTTACAGTATCATACATATGCCATCTCCAATCATCTTCTCCCATATTACCCAGAGCAGCTGAAATTCCGCCTTGAGCAGCAGATGTATGACTTCTTGTTGGAAATACTTTTGAAATGCAGGCAGTTTTTAATCCTGCCTCACTTAATCCAACTGCAGCTCTTAGGCCTGATCCTCCGGCCCCAAGTACGACTACATCATATTCATGATCTATAATTTTATATGAACTCATAAGTTTAGATTAAATAAAATAATAATTGTTAATAATGGAACGACTATAGCAGAAATATATAAAAGTCTGTTTGCGACATTTTTGGTTTTTTCTTCAGATATATAGTCTTCAAAGACCTCACTAACGCTTAGTGCTGAAAAAAAGTAAGCAAATATAATAAATATACTAAACAAGAATTTGTTTAATGGGTTGGAAAAAAATTTTAATATTTCTATAAAATTTTGGTCATAAATAGATATAAAATTAATAATAAACCAAATCATTAAAGGTAATAAAACAATCGAAGAAATTTTCAAAAAAATCCATTTTTTAGTTACTGAATTCATATTAAATATAATTTTTTCCTATCAAATAAATTAGTATAGTTAATAAAATCGACCCAAATATGACTAATAATCCAGTTATTTTTGTAGTTTTTAATTCATACCCATAACCCAAATCCATTATCAAATGTCTAATCTCACTTAATATTTGAAAACTAAAAGACCAAGTTAAACTTAAGACAATGAATTTACCGAGTAATGAATTTAAAAATAAGTTTATAAAATGATAGTTATCACTTCCAAAAATTAATAATGAAGACCAAATACAAATTAAAGTTATTGCAATAATATTTATAATACCTGTTATTCTATGAGAAATAGATACTAAAGATGAAATATGCCATTGATAAATTTGAATATGTGGAGATAAAGGGTTTTTATTGTCCATAGAAATCATTTTTTATTAAAGCTTCTGCTATTTGAATAGCATTTAAAGCTGCTCCTTTAAGTAGATTATCAGAAACAATCCACATATTAATCGTGTTCTTCTGGGACTCATCTAATCTAATTCTTGAAATAAAAGTTTCAAACTTATCTTCAGCCTCAACTGGAGTTATGTATCCACCATCTTTATGTTCATCAATAACTTTACAGCCTGGCGAAGTAGACAAAACATTTCTGATTTCATCTAAATTACATTTTTTATCAAATTCTACATTTACACTTATAGAATGAGAAACAAGAACAGGTATTCTTACACATGTAGATGTAACTTTAATTTTTTTATCTAATATTTTTTTTATTTCATCTGTAGTTTTTTGTTCTTCCTTTGTGTAGCCATTTTCTAAAAAACTATCAATATGAGGAATAGCATTAAAGGCTATTTGCTTTGTAAAATTTTTTGACTCTAATTCTTTATTATTAAAATAATCTTGAGTTTGAGATAATAGCTCATCCATAGGACCTTTTCCTGCACCTGACACAGATTGATATGTAGATATTACTATTCTTTTTACATTATATAAATCATGTAAAGGTTTTAAAGCAACTACAACTGGTATGACTGAACAATTTGCATTTGCTATAATATTTCTATTTTTAACTTGAGTTAATTGTTTAGGGTTAACTTCTGGAACTATAAGAGGAATATCGGCATCCTTTCTAAAAAATTTTGAGTTATCAATAACTATTGTTTTTTCTGCTGCAACATGTGCCCATTTTTCAGCAACAGAACTCCCAGCAGCAAAAAAAGCTATTTTAACAATTGAAAAATCAAATTTTTCTAGATCCTCAACAATATGCTCCTTACCATTAAAACTTATTTTTTTTCCTACACTTCTTGATGAAGCTAACAAATAAAGATTTTCAATCTGTACTTCTTTTTTTTCAAGTACCTCTAATATTTTTCTACCAACGTTTCCTGTTGCACCTACAATCGCTATATTCATGATAATGTCTTATTTTTATACTAAATGAAGGGTAAATCGCAAACTGTTCCTACATATATTTTTTCATTAATTTCTATTTTAAACTGATCTTTAGTATTCCAATAAGGTTTATTAATCATTGCAATTCCAACCACTTGCTTAAAAGTAGGAGAGTAAGCGGCTGATCTTACATAACCAACAATGTTATTATTATCGTCAAATAGCGTTTTTTCACAATACATATCAATTGTATTATGATCAATTTTTACACCTCTTAATTTTCTTGTTATTCCATCTTGATTTATTTTCTTCAAATTGTCTTTACCTAAAAAATTAACCTCACTATCTAAATTTATAAATTTATCAAAATTTGCTTCAAATGGATTATCTCTATTATCAAAATCATTTCCATAAGACAGCAATGCACCTTCAATTCTTTCAATAAGATTAGGGCATCCTGGTCTTACGTTAAATTCTTTTCCACTCTCAAATAGATAGTCATATAAATCTTGGCCTGCTTGATCATTTTCAACATAAATTTCAAAACCACCTTGTTTTGACCAACCTGATCTAGCAATAAAATATTTGTTATCTTTGAAATCAAAATAACTAAAATTAAAAAATTTTAATTGTTTTATTTTTTCACCAAATAATTTAGCCATTAAATCATTTGAAAGCGGTCCCTGAACAGCTAAAATATTTACATTTGGTTCTTTAATCTCAACTTCAAAATTATTTCCTGCTGCAAGACCTTTAGCAAAAAAAATCACATCTGAGTCTGCTATTGATAACCACCATTTATCTTCAGCTAATTTATTTATAATTGGGTCATTAACTAACAAGCCTTCATTATCGATTAGTGGAGCGTAATAACATTTTCCAACTTTTGATTTTGATAAATCTCTGCACGTCATTAATTGAACTAATTTTGCTGAGTCTTTTCCTGAAATCTCAACCTGTCTTTCTGCTGCAACATCCCAAACTTGTACGTAATTCTTTAAATGTTGATAATCAGCCTCAAGAGATTTAAAAGATGCTGGTAATAACATGTGATTATAAACAGTGTAAGAACTAACTCCTTGAGCCTCTATTCTATCGGTATAAGGTGTGCTCCTTAATCTTCTGGATTTAGCTATTGGAAAATTTTTCATTTTTACTTTCTAGATTTATTATTAAATAATTAGAATTTTTTTCTTAACTCAAATTTTTGAATTTTACCAGTGGATGTTTTTGGCAATTCACAAAAAATAACTTTCTTTGGAACTTTAAAATTTGCTAACGTTTCTTTACAAAAATCTATTAATTCTTTTTCACTAACTGGTTTATCTTTAACCATTTCAATAAATGCACAGGGCACTTCACCCCATTTTTCATCAGGTTTTGCCACTACTGCCGCAATAGAAACTGAAGGATGTTTAGATAGTGTATTTTCTATTTCTATTGATGATACGTTCTCTCCTCCTGAAATAATTATATCTTTTGATCTATCTTGTATTTTAACGTATCCATCAGGAAACATTACTGCTAAATCTCCAGAATGAAACCAACCACCACTCATGGCTTTATCAGTTGCTGATTTATCCTTAAAATAACCCTTCATTACAACATTGCCTCTAATCATAATTTCACCTATCGTTTTACCGTCTTTAGGAACTTCCTTCATAGTTTCAGGATCCATAATTATTACGCCTTCAGTGTTTGGGTATCTTACTCCTTGTCTTGCTTTTATCTCATTTTGCTTCTCTTCTTCATACTCATTCCATCCATCATTCCAAGCACATTGAGTAACATGACCATATGTTTCTGTTAATCCATAAACGTGCATTACCTCAAAACCAAGCTCTTTCATTTTTTTTAAATATTATACTGGGTGGCGGAGCTCCTGCGGTTAGAACATAAACTTTATGTTTTAATTTTTTTCGATCACTTTCTGGAGCACCTGTAATCATATTAAGTACAATTGGCGCACCTCCAAAATGAGTTACATCATATTTATCTATTAATTCAAAAATTTTTTTAACATCAATATTTCTTAAGCAAATAGTTTTTCCATTCAACATTGGAATAGTCCAAGGGTAACACCACCCATTGCAATGAAACATTGGAACAATAGTCAAAAAATTTAATCTATTTGGCATACTCCAAGCAACTGTACTTCCCGTTGACATAAGATATGCACCTCTATGATGGTAAACAACTCCTTTTGGATTTCCTGTTGTGCCAGATGTATAGCTCAATGAAATTGCCTGCCACTCATCGTCTGGCATTTTCCATTCATAATTTTCATCTCCAGTATTTAAAAAACTTTCGTACTCAAAATCTCCAATTTTTTCTAATTTTGATTGGTCGGCATACTTATCATTTATATCAATGACTATAATCTTTTTATTTAAAGTTTTTAATGCTTTTTTTACTTCTACATGAAGCTGTCTATCTACAACCAACACCTTAGCTTCACTATGTTCTAAAATATATGCAATAGTATTAGCATCCAATCTTATATTTATTGTATTTAATACTCCACCAGTCATTGGAACTGAATAATGAGCCTCAAATATTTCTGGGGTATTAAAAGCTAAAAATGAAACTGTATCACCTTTCTTAATTCCAATCTTTTCTAATGCACTAGCGAATTTTGTAACTCTTTTATAAACTTGGCTCCAATTATATTTTCTATCCTCATATACTATTGCTTCATAATCGGGATAAACATCTTTAGCTCTTTCTAAAAAGGATAAAGGAGTAAGTGGAACATAGTTTGCTTTATTTTTGTCTAAATTTGTATCGTAATGACTCATAACTAATTAAATTTAAAATTCATAATATTTGAACTTCCTGATATTGCAGATTTATAATGATATTCTGCTCGTGGTAACACTTTTTCAAAATAAAATTTTGCTGTATTGATTTTATCATCATAAAAATCTTTATTTTTATCATAATCATTATAACTGACCTCAAGAACTTTTATCCATGTATAAGCTAAAGATACAAATCCAAGAGTTTTTAAATAATCATTTGCTGCAGCACTAACATCATCTTTTTCTTCTTTTGATTTATCATTAATCCAATCGGTGAACTTTGATAAAATATCTAAATAATAATTTAATTCCTTACTAAAAATTTTTACTTTTTCGTTTTTGCTATCACATTCAGTTTTAATCAATTCCAAAAATTTACTAATTATGTTTCCATTTTTGTTTGATAACTTTCTAAAAACTAAGTCTGCTGCTTGAACTGAATTTGTACCTTCATAAATTGGGGTAATTCTATTATCTCTGTAAAGTTGTTCAATTCCTTGATCTTTTGTGTAGCCATACCCACCATGAATTTGCATAGCATCATTAATAATTTCCATGGCCAAATCAGTAAATAATGATTTTACAACTGGTGTCATTAAAGAAACATAGTCGGAAGCTTCCTTTTTTACTTTTTCATCAGGATGATTAAGGCTTACTTCTGTTTGTTGGGACAACCAAAAACATAAAGCTCTTTCTCCTTCAATAATTGACTTCATATTTAAAAGAGATCTTCTGATATCTGCATGTTCAATTATAAAATCTGCACCATTTGTAGATTTAGTGTTATTTGTTTTTCCTTGTTTTCTCTCTTTGGCATAAGCAAGTGAATTTTGGTAAGCTATTTCTGATATACCCAAACCTTGAATACCTACTAAAATTCTTTCTAAATTCATCATTGTAAACATTTGACTTAAGCCTTTATTTTTTACTCCAATCATATATCCAACGGCATCATCAAAATTTAAGACACATGTTGCAGAGCCTTTAATTCCCATTTTATGCTCAACTGAACCTGTAGATACTCCATTTCTTGGACCAACAGATCCATCTTCATTTAAAATAAATTTAGGAACAAGAAATAAACTTATGCCTTTAGTGCCAGGAGGAGAGTCGGCTGCTCTAGCAATAACTAAGTGTATAATATTCTCTGTTAGATCATGATCTCCTGATGTTATAAATATTTTTTGTCCACTAATTTTAAAAGTACCATCAGGTTGTTCTACAGCTTTAGTCTTTAACATTCCTAAATCAGTTCCACAAACTGGCTCTGTTAAACACATTGTTCCACTCCATTTTCCTTCAACCATTTTAGGTAAATATTTATCTTTCATTTCATCAGACGCATGATGTGAAATACAATTGTATGCTCCTATAGTTAATTCACTATAAAGCTTAAAGGAAAGAGATGTTGCAGATAACATTTCATCAAAAAATGCACTCACTGTCTTGGGCATTCCCTGGCCACCATATTTTGGATCACAAGATAAGGATATCCAACCATCTTCAATATATTTATTGTAAGCTTCCTTATAACCTGGTGGTGTTCTTACAACTCCATTTTCTAATTTGGCAGGATTTTCATCTCCAGCTAAAGCTAAAGGTAATATAAGATTTTGATTTATTTTGGCTGCTTCTTCTAAGATATCTTTTACTAAATCTAAATTAACTTCATTATATTTTTCTAATTCATTGTAGTTTTTGTTGTCTCTTAATTTTTCAAAGAGAAACAACATATCATCTACTGGTGCTGTATAACTTGGCATTTGGGGACCTTAGAATAATTATAGATTTATTGCAATTTTGAAATTATCGCATCACCCATTTCCGAGGTTGATGCTTCTTTCGTTCCTTCAGAAAGAGTATCTTTGGTCCTTAGACCATCGTTAAGCACTCCTTGAACAGCTTTTTCAAGAATATCAGCTTCATTATCTAAGTCTAAAGAGTATTTAAGAGCCATCGCAAAACTTAAAATCGAAGCAATCGGATTAGCAATCCCTTTTCCTGCAATATCAGGAGCTGAGCCATGGATAGGTTCATACATTGCTCTCATCTCTCCATCTTTGTTTTTTGCGCCCAAAGATGCTGATGGTAGAAGTCCTAATGAACCAGTTAGCATTGATGCTTGATCTGAAAGCATATCACCAAATAGATTGTCAGTAACTATAACATCAAATTGTTTTGGATTTCTTAAAAGCTGCATTGCGCAGTTATCAGCCAACATATGGTTCAATTCAACATCTTTATATTCTTTGTCATGAAGTTCTTGAACTTCTTCTTTCCAAAGTTGTCCTGCTTCCATTACATTTGATTTTTCACATGAAGTAACTTTGTTAGATCTTTTTTTAGCTAAATCAAAAGCAACCCTTGCAACTCTAGTTATTTCATTAGTAGTGTATGTATGTGTATTAATTCCTTTTCTTTCACCATTTTCTATTGGTTTAATTCCTCTTGGTTCACCAAAATAAATTCCACCAGTTAATTCTCTTACTATCATTATATCTAAACCTGATACTACCTCTGGTTTTAGCGTTGAGGCGTCAACCAATTGTTCAAAACAAATTGCAGGTCTTAAATTTGCAAACAATTTTAATTCTTTTCTAAGTTTTAATAGCGCTCTTTCAGGTTTCTTAGAAAATTCTAAATTATCCCATTTAGGTCCACCAACTGCACCTAACATAACTACTTCACTTTCTAAAGCTTTGTAAAATACTTCATCAGTTATTGGCGTTCCATGTTTATCGTATGAACAACCACCAGCAAGGTCTTCGTCTATTTCAAAATCTAATGATTTATTGTCATTAAACCATTTAATAATTTTTTTAACTTCATTTATGACTTCTGGACCTATACCATCACCAGGTAATAAAAGTATTTTTCTTTTTTTTACTTTAATCATTAAAAATCCATGGTTTTGTATTTTTTAAATCATTTTCAAAGCTTTCAATTTTATCTGATTTTTTTAGTGATAGAGCAATATCATCCAATCCTTCAAGTAAACATTTTTTCTTAAATGGATCTACTTTAAATTTAATCTCATTATTTCCATACACAACTTTTTCTTCCTTTAAATCAACAAATATCTCCTCTTTTCTATTGGCGTATTCAGATAATTCTTTAATTTTTTCTTCCTCAAGAATTATTGGTAAAATTCCATTTTTAAAACAATTACTATAAAAAATATCTGCGTAGCTTGAGCTTATTATACAGGTTATTCCAAAATCTAATAATGCCCATGGTGCGTGCTCTCTAGATGAACCACATCCAAAATTTTTACCAGCAATTAAAATTTTAGACCCATTATATGGATTTTGATTTAAAGCAAAATCATTGATTTCTTTTCCCTGATCATCATATCTCATTTCAAAAAATAGATTTTTTCCAAGGCCAGTTCTCTTAATAGTTTTTAAAAATTGTTTTGGAATGATCATATCTGTATCAATATTCACTATAGGTAAATATGCTGGAATACTTTTTAATTTGTTAAATTTTTGCATTTAATTTTGATACTTTCTAACATCATCTAAGTTTCCAGATATTGCGGCTGCTGCAGCCATCCCTGGACTAACCAAGTGGGTTCTTCCACCTCTACCTTGTCTTCCTTCAAAATTTCTATTTGATGTAGAAGCACATCTTTCTTCAGGTTTTAATTTGTCTGCATTCATTGCTAAACACATTGAACATCCTGGTTCTCTCCACTCAAAACCAGAATTAACAAATATCTTATCTAAACCTTCTTGTTCCGCTTGCTCTTTAACTAACCCCGAACCTGGAACGACAATTGCATTAACATGAGATGATATTTTCTTATCTTTTAAAATTTTAGCAGCTTCTCTAAGGTCTTCAATTCTTCCATTAGTACAACTTCCGATAAACACTTTATCTATTTTGATATCCGTTGCAGACATATCAGGTTTTAAACCCATGTATTTTAAAGATCTTTCAATTGAATTTTTTTTATCTTCGTCTTTTTCACTATTTGGGTTAGGTACTTTATCATTGATGGTGATCACATCTTGTGGTGATGTTCCCCAAGTGATCATTGGTAAAATTTCACCTGCATTAAGATTTATTTCTTTATCAAAAATTGCACCAGAATCAGTTTTAAGGTTATTCCAATAATTTAGGGCTTTTTCCCAACTATCTCCTTTTGGAGACATTGGTTTACCTTTTAAATACTTAAAAATTTTTTCATCAGGAGCTATTAATCCTGCTCTCGCTCCACCTTCAATCGTCATGTTGCAAATTGTCATTCTTTGCTCAACACTTAATGATCTTACTAAATCCCCAGCATATTCAATAACACAACCTGTTCCACCAGCTGTTCCTATTTTTCCAATAATTTGAAGTATAACATCCTTAGAAGTAACACCTAAAGGAAGTTTTCCATCAACATTAATTCTAAAATTTTTTGCTTTTTTTTGAACTAATGTTTGTGTTGCTAATACATGCTCAACTTCAGAAGTACCAATACCAAATGCTAGTGATCCAAAAGCACCATGAGTTGCAGTATGACTATCTCCACATACAATTACAGTTCCTGGTTGAGTAAAACCTTGCTCTGGACCAATAATATGGACAATCCCTTGTCTTTTATCGTCCATACCAAAAAGCTGAATATTAAATTCTTTACAGTTAGCTTCTAAAGTATCAACTTGAATTTTAGACTCTTTATCAGAGATACCTTTGGTTCTATCAGTTGTAGGAACATTGTGATCTGCGACAGCTAAAGTTAAATTTGGATGTCTAACTTTTCTATTTGAATTTCTTAGGCCTTCAAATGCTTGAGGGCTAGTAACTTCATGAACAAGATGTCTATCAACAAAAAGTAAGGCTGTTCCATCATCTTGTTGGTCTACCAGATGATCGTTCCAAATTTTATCGTAAAGAGTAGTAGACATTGAGAAAAAAATTATTTTTTTTCTGAGGTACTTTCTGACGGTTGTTCTTCTTTTGTAGTTTCTTCCGCTGGTACTTCTTCTTTAGGAGCTTCAGCTACTGGTGCCACTTCTGCTGCTGTTGCTTCTTCTTTAGAAGCTTCTGCTGCGGGAACAACATTTTCTTCAGTAACAGTTTCAGGTTTTACATCAACATCAATCCCAATTTTTTTTCTTATCTTTTCTGCAATTCTTGCTGACTTACCAGTTCTGTCTCTTAAATAGTATAATTTAGCTCTTCTCACCTTACCTGATCTAATTACTTTAATTGAGTCAATTAATGTTCCATATAATGGAAAAGTTCTTTCAACACCTTCTCCGAAAGAAATCTTTCTAACAGTAAATGATGAATTTAAATCTCTACTTTTTTTTGCAATACAAACGCCTTCAAAATACTGAATTCTTTCTTTTTTACCTTCGGTAATTCTAACACCAACTTTAACTACATCTCCAGGATAAAACTCTGGAATTTTTTTCTCTGCGAGAATTTTTTTTACGTTATGTTGATTAATTTCTTCAATTGTTTTCATATTAGTATTTATCAAGTTAATCTTTCTTATATTTTTGCCATAAATCTGGTCTTCGGTCGCGTGTTATAGCCTCAGATTGAGATAAACGCCAGTGTTTAATTTTGTCGTGATCTCCAGATAATAGGACCTCAGGAACACCTTTTTTCTCCCATATTTGAGGTTTTGTGTACTGAGGATACTCTAATAGATCGTTTTGAAAGCTCTCATCGACTTTAGAATTTTCATTTCCTAAAACTCCTGGTAGAAGTCTTAATATACTATCAATAACTACAAATGCTGCGGTTTCACCTCCAGATAAAACGTAGTCTCCAATACTAACTTCCTCAATATTTCTCGTAGAAAGTACTCTTTCATCAACTCCTTCAAAATGTCCACAAATAAAAGATACTGATTTTTCATTTGCTAAATCTTGAGCATAATACTGATCAAACTTTTTACCTTTGGGAGATAAATAAATAATTCTTTCGCCTTGATTTTTATTTTGATCTAAAGATTTTGCTAAAACATCTGCTTTTAAGAGCATGCCCGAACCACCACCATATGGAGTATCATCAACTGTTTTATGTTTGTCTTCAGCTGCATCACGAATATTAACAATTTTTAAATCCCACAACTCTTTGGATAAAGCTTTACCGTACAAACCTTTAGATAAAGGTCCAGGAAAAACTTCTGGATAAAGTGTAAACACTTTTGCTAGCCACATAAATAACTTTTAAATTATTTTTGTTCTTCTTTAGGAGCTTCTGCTGCTGGAGCTTCTTCTTTAGGAGCTTCTGCTACTGGTGCCGCTTCTTTAGCAGGTTCTTCACCTTCTTTTTTTCTTTCTTTTTTTGGAACTGCTTTTTGAGGATTATTTCCATTAGCAGGCATTGGCATTAATTCATTTTCACCTAAAATTCTTGCAACCCTAGTAGTAGGTTGAGCACCTTGACCTAGCCAATATTTAATTCTTTCTGCTTCAAGACCAACTCTTTCTTTTTTATCTTTCGGCAAAAGAGGATTAAAAAATCCAACTTTTTCAATAAATCTTCCATCTCTTGCAAAACGACTATCTGCTACAACAACTTTGTAAACAGGACGTTTTTTTGTTCCACCTCTTGATAATCTTAGTTTTAACATTCTTTCTCCTTTTATTATTTTAATTGATTAAATAGCTCTGGCGGTATTCCTTTATCAGACATACCTTTCAGATTTCCTTTTGACATCTTTTTCATCATTTCAGACATCATTTTAAATTGCTTGAGCAACTTATTGATAGTGGCTGGATCTGTGCCAGAGCCATTAGCAATTCTTTTTTTTCTAGAACCATCTATAAGTTTTGGGTTCTCTCTTTCTTTTTTTGTCATTGATAAAATTATTGCTTCATTTTTTGTAATAATACCTTCATCAATTCCAGCTGAATCCATTTGAGATTTCATTTTTGAAACTCCTGGCATAAAGGACATAATGCCTTCAATTCCTCCCATTTTTTTCATTTGTCTTAGTTGAGTTAAATAATCTTGCATAGAAAATTGCCCTTTCTTCAAATTTTCTTCTGCTTTTTTAATATTCTCTTCACCTAAATCTTGTGCAGCTTTTTCAACAAGAGATACAATATCTCCCATACCAAGAATTCTGTTTGCAATTCTATCTGGATGAAATACTTCAAGATTATCAATCTTTTCACCTATACCTAAAAATTTAATTGGCACATTAGATACATATTTCATACTAACTGCAGCTCCACCTCTTGCATCACCATCTGCTCTTGTTAAAATTATTCCAGAGAGGTTTACTGTATTCTTAAATTCTTTTGCTACTGAAGCAGCAACTTGTCCTGTTAGTGAGTCTGCAACTAAGAAAGTTTCAGTTGGATTAATTACACTTTCAATTTGTTTAATCTCACTCATCATTTGCAAATCAATTTGAGTTCTACCAGCAGTATCAAATAAAATAATTTCAGCTCCGTTGAGATTTGCAGCACTAATTGCTCTTCTACATATGTCTGTTGGCTGCTGACCCTCAATTATAGGAAGTGTTAAAATATTATTCTGCTCACCTAAAGATCTAAGTTGTTCTTGAGCGGCAGGTCTATAAATATCTAGACTAGCCATCATTACTTTTTTCTTTTTATTAGTTTCTAAATACTTAGCTAATTTAGCAGTTGTAGTTGTTTTACCAGAACCCTGAAGTCCAACTAGCATCATTGGAACTGGTGGAACTGCATTAAGATTTACATCATTATTGGTCTCACCAAGTAAATTAACTAATTCATCATAGACAATTTTAACAACCATATCCCCTGGAGAGGTTGATCTAATAATTTCTTGTCCTAGCGCTTTTGGTTTAACTTTTTCAATAAAATCTTTAGCAACATCGAGGGAAACATCTGCTTCTAATAAAGCTTGTCTAATGCCTCTTAAACCCTCATCTACTTGAGCTTCATCAAGTGAAGGTGATTTTTTTAAAGAAGAAAAAATTTCTTCGAATTTATTTGTTAAATTTTCAAACATATTTATTACACACAGCAGTAATCGCACTAGTGGGCGAACCCTCGCTGACTAGTGTCGATCTCTTTGTTTCCAAAGACACCGCAAAGTTAATGTTTTTGCGGAAACGGCAACAACCTATAATAGAGGTTCAAAAAGTCAATAAATAAGTTAAATATCTATATATGGATATTAAAGCATTTAAAATGGACGGTTTAGGTAATGATTTTGTCATCATAGATAATAGGCAAACAATTACAAATTTAACGAAAGAACAAATAATAAAGATTTGTGACAGAAAATTTATTGGTTGTGACCAACTAATATTTATTAAAAAAAATGATATTTCAGATGCTTCACTAGAATTTTATAATTCAGATGGAGGAATGTCTGGTGCATGTGGAAATGGTACACGATGTATTGCTGATTTGTTAGGCAAAGAAAATAAAAAAAAAGAAATTATCCTAACTACTTTATCTGGCAAATTAAAATCAAATATTGTTGGAGAAAAAATAGTTTCTACAGAAATAGGTGTTGCAAAAACAAAATGGGATGAAATTCCATTGTCTAAAGAATTAAATACGAATAATTTAGGTATTAAAATTAATGACAAAAATAATAATGAATTTTCTGGCGGAACTGCTGTAAATGTTGGAAACCCACATGTTGTTTTTTTTGTTGATAATAACGAAAATTTTGAAATTGAAAAAATTGGACCAAAAATTGAAACCCACTCTCTATTTCCAGAAAAATGTAATGTTACTTTAGCAACTATTGTTAACAAAGAATTAATAAAAGTTAGAGTGTGGGAAAGAGGAGCCGGGCTTACCAAAGCTTGTGGAACTGCAGCTTGCGCAACAGCTTTTGCCGCAAAACAAAACGGACTGGTAAATGATAAAGTTGATATTGAATTTGCTACAGGTAGATTGACAATTTCGATTGATGAAAACAATAGTATTCATATGAAAGGACCAGTTTCAGATATTGAGGAGATAAATTTTAAAATTTAATGGGAATTTTTGAAAAATTTAAATCAGGTTTTAAAAAAAGTGCCTCAGCTTTTACAACGGGTTTAAGAGATATAGTTGTAAAAAAAGAGATTGATGACAAAACATTAGACAAAATTGAAGATTATTTAATTCAATCAGATGTTGGCATTGTCTCGGCTTCAGAAATAAGAGAAATAATTTCTCAAACAAAAATTGATCCCAATAAAGATTTAACAGACGAAATAAATAATATTTTAAAAAATTATATTATTTCAATAATGAAAC
The DNA here is from genome assembly GCA_902522915.1 of uncultured Pelagibacteraceae bacterium. Taxonomy (GTDB): domain Bacteria; phylum Pseudomonadota; class Alphaproteobacteria; order Pelagibacterales; family Pelagibacteraceae; genus Pelagibacter. The sequence goes on from CABYXQ010000012.1 coordinate 29,343, forward strand.
CATTAGAAAATATTGAATTCTTCAAAAAAAAAGAAAAATTAAATGCAACATTAATTTCAGGTGTCAATGGTGTTGGAAAAACAACAACTATTGGAAAAATAAGTAAAATATTAAAAGGTAATGGAAATAAAGTAATGTTAGCTGCATCAGATACTTTCAGAGCGGCAGCTATAGAGCAACTAGAAAATTGGGCGAACAAAGTTGATGTTCAAATTACAAAATCATCTCAAGGCTCTGATCCTGCATCAGTTGCTTACAAGGCTATAGAAGAAGCATTAAATAATAATTTTAACCAAGTTTTAATTGATACAGCTGGAAGATTACAAAATAAAAAAAATTTGATGGAAGAATATAAAAAAATTGCAAACGTTACTAAAAAAATTGATCCTGATGCTCCACATGATGTTATTTTAGTTTTGGATGCAACTTCGGGTCAAAATGTAATTAATCAAGTTGAAGAATTTAATAAAATTATTCCGATAACTGGTCTTATTATGACAAAATTAGATGGTACAGCAAAAGGAGGTATTCTTTTAGCTGTTGCTAAAAAATATAAACTACCAATTATTGCTCTTGGATTGGGTGAAAAAGAAGATGATTTGCAAATTTTTGAGGCCGAAAAATTCGCAGAGGCATTTACTCAAATTAATTAATTAAGGTACTGGAAATTAAAGGTTTATAAAAACTACATTTATAATTTTCTTTAAATTCATAATGTCCACAATTTTTAGCTATCGAAGAAATAATAAAATCAAATTTTCCATTTACCGGATAAAGCTCTAGTTTTTTCTCAATAATATCAAATTTAAAGTTGGCTTTTAAACTTTTTACAGCACTGATCATCACTAAAGTTTTATTATCTTTTAAAAGATAATATGCAAAGTCATCTGGGAAAACTGGAAAATCATACTCTTGCAAAAAATATTTTGCTGTTTTAGGAAACCATTCATAGGAGATCAGTGGCAAAGACTCTTTTGTTCTGTAGTTGTAAATATAAAGATCCTTTGGAAAATCATTAATATAATTTGAATTTTCTCCTCGAGCTAAGACAGCTTTTTCACGGGGTTTAAAATATAATGCGAAATTTTCATCGTGCGAATTCATTTGATCAATATGAAAAAGGCTATTTACGGATGCTAAATTTTCTTTGGCGTTTGATAAATTATTTAAAAAAAAAAGGACAATAAAAAATAATAAAAAAATTTTCATAAATTATCCTAAAAATAAAATTTGAATTATCTTTGTTTAGATTGTGGCTTAATTTAAACTATCAATAAACGATTTAAGTGCTAATACAAGCTTATCGTCATATTCCATCATATGGTCGTCATATTTTGTAAAATATGAATATTTAGGTTCACTTGCTAAATTAAAAATTTTTTTACCCATCCAAAATGGAACTATTTGGTCAACCTCACCATGCATTACTAATACTGGAATATTAATATTTTTAATTTTTTCATTATTTTCATACTTATCTTTTAAAATTAAACCTACTGGAATATATGGATAAAAATTTTTCGCAGCCTCTATCATTGATGTAAAGGGCGTTTCTAAAATTAATCCTGCAAAATTTTTATTCTGAGTAATTTCAGTAGCAATGCCGGTTCCTAATGACTCTCCATAAATAATTATATCTTCTTCTTTAAGACCTTTTTCTTTAAGCCAGTTTATTGCACTAGCACCATCTGTATAAAGACCCTCCTCACTTGGTCTTCCTTTGTTTCCGCTAAACCCTCTCCATGCAATAATTAAAAAATTAACATTCATGTCTTTAAAATGATTTAATTTATGGATTCTGTTTTCAAGTGTCCCTGCATTTCCGTGAAAATAAACTATTGTTTTATAACTTTTTAAATTTTTATTATGAAACCAGCCTAAAAGATTAATATTATCTGTTGTTTTGATAGTAACTTTTTCAATGTTAACTTCTAAATTATCTCCAGAATAATTATTCTCATCAGGATGATACATTAAATTTCTTTGAAAAAAGAATAAGAAAATTAATATAATTAAGTAAATTGCAATAATACCAAAAAATAATTCCAAAAGAAAATTCCTACGTTTTATTTTCATATTTTTTTCTATTTAGTATTAAAAAAAATATATAAGAAATAATACTTAAGATTAAGAAAACTGAAAAAGCTGATTTAAACGCAAATATTTCTGAGTGACCCATAGCTTTAACAATATCTATCACTAAGCCCATTAGCCATTGCATTATGAATGTTCCAGCGAATATTAATAAATTGAATGAAGTTAGTGCTTTACCAGCAGAATAACCTGAAAAAGAAAGGCCCACAGCTGGCTGTGTAACTGATAAAGAAATTGAAGTTAAAATAAATAAGGTTATGTAAAAAGCCCCAGCTTTTGGACCTAATAATATTATCACTAACATTACAGAAAAACTAATTGGCAAACCTAATTTAAGTATTCTTTTAGCACTAAACCCTATACCTGAAATTTTTGGTAAAAAATAACCCCACAAAAAAAAGGACACCAACATAGTTACATTGATCCAAAATAATCCTGTAGCGCTCTGAAGTGGTGTATAGCCAACGACTCTAGTCATCCATGGGCCTGCCCATAAAGTTTGTATAGCCATTAAGCCCCCATAATTGAATAAACCCATTGGAATTACACTTATAAAAAATCTATTTTTCCATACTTCTGATAAAGTTCCGGTATTACCTGACTCTTCTGACTCTTTATTTTTAGTTAAATTCCATTTTGGAATGAAAACTAACATTAAAAAAATACTAATTAAAATTAAGATAGCAATACCACCAAATATCCATCTCCATCCAAAACTAGGCAATAAAAGTTGTACAGGCAGTGTTGATGACAAAAAACCTAATGATGCAATCATTAGCATCCATGAGTTTGCTCTTTGTTGTTGGTTTTCTGCGTACCATATTCTGTAACCAGTTAATGGAGCCATTAAACAAGCACTTACACCAACGCCGATTAGAATTCGTGAAACTAACAATCCTGAAAAACTTTCAGCTAAAGCAAATGACACAGTTCCTACTAATGCGATTAATAAAAAAGATGAGACAATTTTTTTTGGGCCATATTTATCTAACAAATATCCAAGTGGTATTTGCATACAAGCAAAACCTAAAAAATAACCTCCAGCTAATAAACCTAAATCAGCTGCTAATAAATTAAATTCTGAGGTTAATACTGGGGAAAGTGTTGCGGTAATTGCACGTAATAAACATGATAAAAAATAACCAAATGCAAATACAAAAAAAACAGCAATAGCCTGTCTTTTAGGAAGAATATAATTTTCCATTAATTAAAAATTTAAAGATATATCTCTATGAACTGAGTTACATCTTGCAACAAATTTAGCCTGATCCTTAGTTAATCTTGATT
>CABYXQ010000013.1 GCA_902522915.1 uncultured Pelagibacteraceae bacterium
CTCAATAGAAACTCAGATACCAAAAGAAACCGAAACTATTATCACTCAAGCTGAAGAAAATATAAAAAAAACCTCAAATAATAAAATTGATAATAAAACTAAAAAATCAGATAAAATTGAAGGTAATAGTATCTCAAATTTTTTATCCTACTTAATAGTGATAATTATTTCATTTATAGCTATTATTATTTTGCTAGATACTTTTAAAGCTCCACTAATTAATATTTTTCCTATTCTTGAACATCTTTTATCTAGCCTTTATGAAACATTGAAAGATATTAAATTATTTATTATAGATTTAACCTAAATTCGTATGATTAATAATTTATCTAAACCTTTTAGATGGTTTTTTAAGCTTGAAGCTGCAAGCGGGCTGGTATTGTTATTTGCAGCAATAATAGCATTATTTATAAGTAATTCAGGTTTAGCAGAATTATATTTCTCAACTTTAAATCAATACCTGTTTATAGGCATAAACAATTTTGGATTAAAATTATCTGTACTACATTGGATTAATGACGCCCTAATGGCAATTTTCTTTTTTTTCGTCACTTTAGAAATCAAAAGGGAGTTTTTACAAGGTGAACTTTCTAATATTAAACAAGCTTTATTACCAATAATAGCTGCTGTTGGTGGAATGCTTGTACCTGCATTATTCTATGTTTTTATAAATCTAGGTGACAGTGATACTTTAAATGGATGGGCTATACCATCAGCTACTGACATTGCTTTTTCTTTAGGTGTTTTATCTTTGCTTGGAAAAAGAGTTCCTTTATCATTAAAAGTATTTTTGACTGCCTTAGCGATAATTGATGATCTAGGTGCAATTGTAATTATTGCTCTTTTCTACTCTGGAGATTTAAGCATTAAATATTTAACTTTAATGCTATTAGCTTTTATTATTTTATTAGTTATAAATAAATTTAATATTAAAAAATTCCTACCCTATTTAATTGTTGGAATTTTCCTTTGGGATTTTACGCATAACTCCGGTATCCATGCTACTATTGCTGGTGTTTTGTTAGCTATGACAATTCCTCATAGAAAAAAAGAAAAGGATTTTTCTTTATTAATAAAAATAGAACATGCAATTAGTCCGTATGTAGCTTTCGGAATAATGCCGTTATTTGCTTTTGCAAATGCCGGGGTATCTTTGGAAGGGTTATCATTTGCTTCGTTATTGGATAAGGTTCCCCTAGGTATCGTGCTTGGTCTATTTCTGGGTAAACAACTGGGTGTTTTTATATTTTCTTATGTATCTATAAAATTAAAAGTTGCTCAAATGCCAAACGATACGAGTTGGTACAATTTTTATGGTGTAGGAGTTCTCACTGGGATTGGTTTCACGATGAGTTTGTTTGTTGGAAATTTAGCTTTTGCTGAAAACATGCAATATATGGATGGTGTAAAAATAGGAGTACTAACTGGGTCCTTATTGTCCACTTTATTTGGTTATTTTTTGATATTACTTACACCAAATAAACCAAACAAATGAGGAAAGTAATATTATTATTATCTATAATTATGTTTTTTTTTAAAACTTCAGCAACTGCAAACTATGAAAAAAAAATCTATGATTTCAGTATAGAAAGCATAACTGGTGAAACAATAAATTTTAAAGATTATAAAAATAAAGTTATTTTAGTAGTAAATACCGCAAGTTATTGTGGTTTCACAAAACAATATGATGAATTACAGGAATTGTGGGATGTCTATAAGGAAAAAGGCTTAATTGTTCTTGGTGTTCCATCTAATTCATTTAATCAAGAAAAGAATAACAATGCAGATGTAAAAGAATTTTGTGAAGTAAATTTTAATATTAACTTTCCACTGACGACTATAACAGAAGTAAAGGGTAAAAATGCTCATGAAATTTTTAAATGGGCAAAAGAAAATTATGGCAAATCAGCTGTTCCAAAGTGGAATTTTCACAAAATTTTGATCAATAAAGAAGGTAGGATAGAAGATACATTTGCATCTATGACGAAACCAATGTCAAAAAAGCTAATCAAAATTATAGAAAATATTTTATAAGTCTATAGTTAATCCATCATGTGCAGGAATAACATTTTTAGGCAACTTTTTTTTAAGCACTTTGTAATCTAATACTGGTGATAAGTTTGTGAGTATAGCTTTTTTTGGTTTAAATTTTTTAATTAAAGCTATTGATGTTTCTAAATTAAAATGTGATGGATGAAAATTATACCACAAGCAGTCAATTATTAAATATTTGAGATTTTTGAAATATTTAAAATCTTTCTTATAAATTTTACTAACATCGCTTATATAGGCTAATTTTTTATCTAATATAAAGCAATTTGATTTAACTCCACCATGCTCTACCTCAATAGATTTAATTATAATTTTTTTATTCTTATCGGTTGTAAATAGATTTCTATCTAATCTTTTTAAATTTAGTGTTGCCGGATATTCATTTGAATAAGCTTTAAAGCAATAAGAAAAGCTTTGTTTAAGATATTTAGAAGTATATTTGTCCGCATAAACATTAATTTGTTTTTTACTATTAATGAAAAAAGATCGTAGGTCATTTATACCATGAGTTTGATCACCATGCATGTGTGAATAAAAAACTCTACTTATCTTATTAATTTTATGTCTAAGTAATTGCTGACGTAAATCAGGAGATGTATCAATTAATATATTTTCATCTGAGGTTTTAATTAATGCAGAACATCTTGTTCTGTAATTTTTTTTGTTTTTAGGATCACAATTACCAAAAAAACCGTCAGGCCTTGGTACACCCATTGAGCTACCACATCCAAGAATAATAAATTTCATAATAAGTTAATTAAAAAAAGAGTTTATTAAAGTTATTTGTGGTACTTTTAATAAGTTTAGATTTTGATATTTCTTTTATTTCAGCTAACTTTGCTGCTGTAAAATCAATAAATGATGGTTCATTTTTTTTTCCTCTATTTGGTACGGGTGCTAAAAATGGGCTATCTGTCTCAATTAAAATTTTATCTAAAGGCAGTGATTTAAAAGTTTTTTGTAAATCTACGGCGTTTTTAAAAGTTATTATCCCACTAGCTGAAAAATATGCATTTAGAGCACAAAGTTTATCTGCAAATTCTTTAGATCCAGTAAAACAATGCATTAAAATTTTTGGTTTATAATTTTTGTATTCATTTAAAATTTCATATGTTTCATTTTCTGCGCTTCTAGAGTGAACCACTAAGGGGAAATTTACTTTGATAGCAGCCTTGATATGCTCTCTGAAACTGTAGATTTGTCTATCTTTATCACTATTGTTATAATAGAAATCTAATCCTGTTTCTCCAATACCAATAATTTTTTTATTTTCTTTGAGCTTTTCTAGTATTAAATCACAATTAATCTCTTCATTATTTGTTTCATGAGGATGAATACCGATAGTTCCATAAATAATTTTATCAATATTAACAATTTCTTTAACTCTAGAAAAACTTTCAAAAGATGTAGAAATAGTGAGTAGTTTTTCTATACCAACTTCTTTAGATCTTTTTAAAACATTGCTTAAATCACTTATCAAAGGTTCATGATCAAGGTGACAATGAGAATCAATCATTGGACCTCTCTATTTTTTTAAAAAGTATATCTATTTTATTAATTAAGTTTCCTTTAGTTAAATATTCATTATTTGTAATTGTGGATAAATTAATATCTTTTTCAGATATACTAAAAATTTTTAAAGCTTTTAAAGAAGACTCTGGAATAATTGGGTAAAGTAAAAAACTAATTTTTCTAACAATTTCTAATGTTGTATAAACAATAGTATTTAATCTTTCTTGATCATCCTTTTTTTTCCATGGCTCTTGATCATTAAAGTATTTATTGGCTTCGAAAAGTGAATTAACAATATAGTTAATATAAAAATTTAAATTTTGATTATCTATATTTTTTCTAATGTTATCTAAATTATCTTTATATTTATTTAAAATTAATAAATCATCATTTTGAAAATTAATTTTATTAGGTATATTGCCTTTACAATTTTTAATAGCAAAGGTTGTTACACGTTGGCATAAATTCCCATAATTATTAGCTAGATCACTATTATTGCAATCTTCTAGCTTTTCTTGTGAAATATTTCCATCATTTCCAAAAGAAACCTCTTTAATAAGATAATATCTTAAAGGATCTAAACCGTATTCATCAATTACCTTTATAGGATCTAAGATATTTCCTTTGGATTTAGACATTTTTTCATCACCAGATAATATCCAACCATGACCATAAATCTTTTTTGGTAAATCAATTTTAGCTGCCAGTAGAAAAGCCGGCCAGTATATTGCGTGAAATCTTAATATATCTTTACCGATTAAATGTATTGAAGCTGGCCAAAATTTTTTATAAAACTCGTTGTTTATGTCAGGATAGTTTAAAGCACTAAGATAGTTCGTTAATGCATCTAACCAAACATAAATTATATGTTTATCATTGTTTGGAACTTTTATTCCCCAAGAGAATGTTTTTCTACTAATAGATAAATCTTTCAATCCACTTTTTACAAAACTAATAACTTCATTTTTACGTGACACAGGAGAAATAAAATCAGCGTTTTTTTCATAATAATCTAATAGAGGTTTCTGCCATTTTGATAAACGAAAAAAATACGATTCCTCCTCTATCCATTCAACTACTGATTTTGAATTAATAGAAACTTTAACTCCATCTAATTCTTCGATTTCGTCATCATTGTAAAAAGCTTCATCAGACACTGAATACCAACCAGAATATTTTGATAAATAAATATCATCATTTTTTTCAAGTTCATTCCATAAATGTTGAACAGATTTTTTATGTCTTTCTTCTGTAGTTCTAATAAAATCTGTGTTAGTTAAGTTTAATATTTTAGATAAATCTCTAAATGTTTTACTTAACTCGTTACAAAATTCTAAAGGATTTAAACCTTTTTTTTCAGCAGATCTTTGAATTTTTAAACCGTGTTCATCAGTTCCTGTTAAAAAATAAACCTCATAACCATCTATTCTTTTAAATCTTGCAAAAAAATCTGCAATTATACTTGAATAAGCATGTCCCATGTGAGGTTTTGCAGATGGATAATAAATAGGCGTAGTGATATAAAAATTTTTATCCATTTAAAATATTTTCATTGAACTCCAAAAAAATAACTTCCTCATCCTGATTAAATTTTTTTGTATTATCAATTTTTTTAATAAAAAGATTATAAAGATTAATTAATTTTATGTTATTAATTGATATAGTACTTCTAAAATACAATTCAATTAAATAATAAGTTAGTTCTTTAATCGAACTATTTTTTTTGAAATGCTTGTCATGTATTATTAGAGAAATTAATTTTTTTAAATTTATATTCTTTAGATCTATCTTAAATTCATTACCATAATTAATTAGTTGAAGTAATTTACCAGGTGTAGAATATCTGCATATTAATTGTTTATTAATTAAATTGTTTACATCATCATATATTATTTTGTTTACAATCTTAATTGATTGATCAAAAGATAGTGTAATTTTGTAGTTTAAACATCTTGATTTTAATGTAGGTAATATTTTTTTATTATTATTTATTAATATAAAAAAAATATTTTCATTCGGCTCTTCTAATACTTTTAATAAAGCATTTATAGAATTAGTATTAAGAAATTCAATGTTATCAATTAAAACAATTCTAGGCTTTGTATTAAAGGATGATTTATTAAGTTTTAAAATTAAATTTCTAATTTGATTAATATCGATTTTCTTTTTATCATCATCAATATCAATTAACTCAAAATTAGGATTAGATTTATTTTGAGTAAGTTGAAAACTTTTATTTTGAGAATTGATTTCAAAATTTTTTAGATTATAAGGTTTATTTTCGTTTGATGAATGTATCCAATTAATAAAATGATAAGCAAAAGTGCATTTTCCAATACCTTTCTCACCTGATAAAAGTATTTTATTCGGTAATTTATTTTGAAAATTTAATCTAACTAATTCATTAAATAAATTATCGTGCTCATATAAAAAAGTTTGATTAGAAGGTCTAAAATTCATTTAATTAACTGATTTATTTTATTAATAATAAATCTTTCATTTTTTTTTATATCTAAATTAGAGTTTATTATTTGATATTTTTTTTTATTATCAGATAATTTTAAAAATCCTTTTTGAACTTTATTATAAAAATTAATACTAAATTTATCATATCTGTTAAGTTTTTTCCTTTTTTTTAATCTAGAAATGAGATTTTTATTATTAACAATATTTAAAAAAGTAAAGTTAACCTTTATATCTTTCAATAAAAAACTATTTATTAATTTAATCAAATTAATATCAATACCTAATCCATAGTGCTGATAAGCTATAGTTGAGTCTATAAATCTATCTACTAGTATAATTTTTTTTTTATAAAATTTATTTATTAAATGAATATTCTCACTTCTGGCAGCTAAATATAATAAAAGATCAGTATTTTTATTGAAATTAGAATTATTATTTAAAATTAGTTTTCTTATTTTTTCTGAATTTTTGTTTCCACCTGGCTCTCTAATTTTTATATGATCTATTTTCTTTTTTGTTAAATATTTTGCTACTGTAGAAATATGGTGACTTTTACCACTTCCTTCAATACCTTCAAAAACAATTATTGGCTTTTTAGACATCACCCCAAATAAGGTAGTTTAGAGATCTAATTAATCTTGATATAAAATTAACTTTTTTTACTTCTTTAGATGAAAGTAAATCGTATTCACCAATTAATTCTTCGTCATAAACAACTCTTAATGATGCAATTTTTTCATCCTTTTTAATTGGTGCTTCAACAGGACCGTCATATTTAACTGAAACTTTTAATAATTTTTTTTTTCTTTTTTTAATTGTTTTGTAAATGTCCTCATTTGTATATACATCAACATAATTACTTTTACCTAGCCATACTTCGACTTTTTGAAAAGGCTCTTTTGCTTTAGAAATTTTAACAAGATCATAATTTGTTAAGCCGTATGTTAATAATTTGATACTCTGTTTAGATCTAGAATTTCTAGAGTTAAATCCAGTACCTACGGCAATGAGTCTCCTACCATTTCTCTCAATTGATGAAGCAAGTGAATATTTTTCATATGATAAATATCCTGTTTTAATTCCATCAGCTCCTAAATTTTTATAAAGTAATGGATTTCTATTACCTTGAGTTATTGGATCACCACCTGTCCTATCCCATGTAAACTCTTTTTCTTTGAAATATTCATAAAATTTTGGATAATGTTGGATCAAATACTTTGACATGATCATTATGTCTCTAACAGTTGAGAGATTGTCTGGAGAATTGATACCTGAGGAGTTAGAAAAATTTGTATTTTCCATACCTATTTCCCGAGCTTTTTCAGTCATTAAAATTGCAAATTCTTCTTCTGTACCAGCTATACCTTCAGCCAAAGCAACACATGCATCATTACCAGATGATACAATTATACCTCTGAGAAGATTTTCGACTGAAATTTGATCTCCAACCATAATAAACATAGATGAATATCCTGCTTCTGAAAGTCTCCAAGCATTTTCAGACACTATAAATTTATCATTTAAGTTTAATTCACCATTTTTAATTAAATCGAAAACAATTATTGATGTCATTATCTTTGTCATTGAAGCTGGAAAAATTTTTCTATCTGCATCTTTTTCATACAAAATTTCACCAGAATGGTAGTCTAAAAGAATTGCAGATCTTGCCTTTATATCAAAATTAGCATTAGCATTGCCAATAAAAATTAGATTTAAAAAAAGGTAGATTAATAATTTTTTATACATCTTTTAAAATTTCTAAATTCTCAAAGTTTAATGATTTAATTTCATTAAATGACTTCTCTAAATTTTTTATATCATTAAAAGGTCCTAATAGTACCCTATATTTAGTCTTAGATAATTTTTTTATTGTTGAATTTTTTAAGTTAGTTTCGTTATTTATTCGCTTAACCATATTTTTTGCTGACTCTTCATGATAAAAATCAGCAATTTTAATTGAATATAGAAAATTTTGACTTTTAACTTTTTTTTTCTTATTTTTATCAACACCTAAATTATCAATTTTTATACCATCAACAGGAGCTTTTTCTGCTACTTTTTTTTCCTCGTCAAAAGTTTTAGCCTTTTTGGCGATAAATGTTGTGCTATTTGAAATCAAAACTAGATCAATATAAGGTTCATTTAAATTGAGTGATAATTCATCAGCAATTCTGTTTGTAATAACAGAATTATAAAAATTTGAAAATTTAACATTATTTGAAATAACTTCAGCAATAACAGATTTTTGATTATTAGGATTAGTAATTTTAACAAATGAATTTTTTTTAATAGATTTATGAAATATAGACAATGACCTGTTGTCAATTTTTTTTGAAATTTTTTTATTTTTTTTTAATTTATCGCTATAAACCAGAGCAAAACCTGTATTTTTATATTTTTGCTCAGTATTAAAAACTATTTTTTTTTCTTGTTGATTAAGTTGATTACAACCAACTAACAAAAAAAAAGAAAAAAATAATATTACAAATTTATAGTTCATTTTTAAATTTATTTTTCAATGTACAAACAGCCAAAGAAAATCTTAATGATCTGTTCCACTTTAAAATTATTTCGTAGTTACTAAATACAATATACGCAGGAGTTAAGGTTTCTGCATCAGGTATAATATCTTTATCTGGTGTTATAATTGCTACTTTTAAATCATTATATTCATCATTAGGTATAGAGATGTTATTTATATATTTTTTAAAATAATTTAATTTATTTTTGTTATGAAGTTTTTTTGCAGAAACATTTAAATATTTTTTTGGTATATCATTTGATAAATCTACTTTATAAAAACATGGTTGATTTTTTTTCCATCCAATTTTTTTTAGATAATTTGCCGCAGAAGCATAAGCATCCTCATTATTTTTTAAATCTATATAATTATTGTCATCATAATCTATAGCGTAGTTTTTCATTGTAGAGGGCATAAATTGAAAAAAACCAAAAGCACCTGCCCATGACCCGTATAAAGTTTCATAATTAATTTGTTTTGTATCAATTAGTTTTAGTAAAATTAAAAGTTCATTAGTAAAAAATTCAGAACGTCTTTTGTCATAACTCAAAGTAGCCAAAGACGATATAATATCCATTTTACCAACGTATGTGCCAAAATTAGTTTCAATACCCATTAAAGACAAGAGTAGTTCCTTTTCTATATTAAATTTTTTTTCTATAGAATTAATTAAGTCTATATTTTTATTATAAAATTTTAATCCTTTTTCTAGTTTTTTAGAGGAAGTTCTTTTTGAAATATAGGTTTTAGTATCCTCATAAAATTCAGGTTGAAATCTATCATATTTAATTACATTTGGTAAAAATTTTGAATTTTTCATTACAATATCAAATGTTGTTTCTGAAATGTTATTTTTTAAAGCAACTTTCCTAAAATTTTTTTTCCATTTTTGAAATTCTATATCTGTATTTGAAAAAGCTGAATTTATAATAAAAAAAACAAGTATAAAAATAAAACTAATCTGTTTCATATAAATCTTTCAAATATATGAATACAGCAATCCAGATAAAAATAAAACTAACGAATTTTTCATTTGAAAAAGCTTCATCATAATAAAAATAACCTAGTAAAAATTGAAGTGTTGGAGTAATATAAAAAATCATACCAGTTGGACCTAATCCACATAATTCAACGCCTCTAACATATAAAAATAAAGGTATTACTGTCATCGGCCCTGCTAAAAATATAAATAACATCATTGATGGATTCGAAAAAGTAAAATCATTATAGTTATTAATCGTTATTATATAGAAAGCTATTACAGCAAAAGGCAAAATAAATAGGCTTTCAATTAAAAGACCAATATCCGTATCTATATTGATTTTTTTTCTTATAAGATTATAAAAACTCCAGCTAAAAGCTACTATTAAGCCAACCCACGGCAATGATTTAAAACTCACAAATGTTAAATAAATAATCGATGCAATAACAAGCAAAACTGAGAAAATTCTTTTATTATTAATTTTTTCTTTAAAAAAAAAATACCCAAGAATTACACTTAATATTGGCATAATGAAATAACCAAAACTTGCATCAATGATTTGATCTGTAGCAACAGCATATATCCAAACACCCCAGTTTACAAATATAAGGAAACCTGAAAAAAAAAGATTAAGTAAAATTTTTTTATTTTTAATAATTGAAAAAAAAATATCCCATTTTGAAAAAAAGAAGGTTGTTAAAACTAATGTAAATGTTGTCCATAGGCATCTGTGAACAACAAGCTCAATATGACCTATATATGCAATATATTTAAAATAAATAACACCAAGAAATCCCCACCAAAAAGAACCAAAACCTGCTAATAACAATCCCTTATTAAATTCTTTATTCATAGAAAACCAGATCTATAATTAATAATAGCTTTTATTAGACTATTTTAAGGTTGAATTAAATAATTATAATAATAAAACCTTGCTCACGGAGAGATGGCTGAGCGGTTGAAAGCACCGGTCTTGAAAACCGGCAAAGGGGCAACTCTTTCCTGGGTTCGAATCCCAGTCTCTCCGCCATTATTTTTCTTTATTATATTTAAAATTTTTAAATAGTGAACTAACATTATTTTCTTTAATTTTAAAATCAGTTTCTAGATTATTATAAAAGTTGTACAAATTATTATCATCAATATCTAATAACTTTTCTAGTTTAATAAGGTCAAGTTCATTTAATTTATTTATATATTTGTTTGTAAAAGCACTTAAAAGTTTATCCATTTCTTTAGTTCCACGATAATTTGATCTGTAGATAATTTTTTTTTTTAATTGATCTATATTGATATCCATTAATAGAATATATTATTAGTTAATGGATAATAAAAGTAATTATAAATATTTATTGTCAGATTTAACAGCATTAAAAGGTGTAGGCATCAAAACGATGAATTTACTTAAGAAAAAAAAAATTAACAATATATTTGATTTATTATGGAAATTACCTAAATCTTCTACAGATAGATCTTTATCTTCGGAAATAATAAACCTTAAAATAGGTGAAGTGCAAACTATAACTATAGTTCCACAAAAATATTCCTTCCCTAGAGTAAGAAATTTGCCTAATAAGGTTATTTGTACAGATACTACTGGAGAAATTGATTGTATTTTTTTTAACAGTTACGAAGGATACATAAGAAAAATTTTACCATTAGGTAAACAAATAACAGTTAGTGGAAAGATTGGATATTATAAAAATAAGTATCAACTTACAAATCCAAAATATATTTCAGAAGATTCATCGTTAATTAAACAAAAACATAATAAATATTCTCTCACTGAAGGTATTACAGAAAAAGCATATAATAAAATTATTAATCAAATAATTAAAAATTTACCCATACTTGATGAGTGGCATTCAAAACATATTCAGGATAAATTTGGTAATATAAGCTGGAATGATGCTATAAAGGAATTACATAAAGCAGATAATATTGGTAGTTATCAAAAAAATTTTTATCAAAGACTTGCATTTGATGAAATATTTTCGACCTTTCTTGTTAATTCTGAAATAAGAAAAAAAATAAAAAAAATAAAAAAAATAAATAAAGTTTTAGATATAAAAAAACAAAATAATATAATTAAAAAGTTAGAATTTTCATTAACCAATGATCAAATGAAAGCATTAGGAGAAATTAATAAAGATTTAGTTTCTTCAAATAAAATGTTTAGACTTTTGCAGGGTGACGTAGGTAGTGGAAAAACTATAGTTTCATTATTAACAGCCTATAATAGTGTTAATTCAGGATTTCAAGTTGCTGTAATGGCTCCAACAGAAATATTAGCAAGACAACACTTCACATTAGCAAAAAAAATATTTCCTAAGAATTTAAAAGTAGAAATTATCTCTGGTAAATCAGACTATAAAAATAAAAAAATTATATTAAATAAATTATTAAATCATGAAATTGATATCATTTTTGGTACTCATGCTATATTTCAAAAAAAAGTAAATTTTAAGAAGTTAGGTTTAATAATTATAGATGAACAACATAAATTTGGTGTTAATCAAAGAAAAAAATTATCAGATAAAGGTGGGGATAATTGTGATGTTTTATTAATGACAGCAACACCTATACCTAGAACCTTAACAATGACGATGTATGGTGATATGGATCTTTCGATTATTCGTGAAAAACCAGCTATCAGAAAACCTGTTATAACTTATAGCAAGTTGGAAAGTAAGATAAATGATATTATAAAATTTATTAAAAAAGAAATTCAACTAGGCAATCAAATATTTTGGGTTTGTCCATTAATAGATGAGTCTAAAAAAATAGACCATTCATCTGCTGTTAAAAAGTTTGAATATCTTAACAATTTGTTCCCAAACCAGGTTGCATTACTACACGGTAAAACGAGTCTGGAAGATAAAGAAAAGATATTAAATCAATTTTTGATTAATGATTTTAAAATTTTAGTATCAACAACAATAATCGAAGTTGGTATTGATTTTCCAAATGCAAATGTAATTGTAATTGAAAATGCTAATAAATTTGGCTTATCACAATTACATCAACTTAGAGGAAGAATTGGTCGTGGTGATAAAAGCTCAACATGTATACTTATGTTTAAATCCAATTTAAGTGTTAATGCAAAAAAAAGAATTAATATTTTAAAAGAAAGTAACGATGGATTTATTATTTCTGAAGAAGATATGAAAATTAGAGGTTTTGGTGATGTTTTAGGTTTTAAGCAAAGTGGTATTAAAAATTTTAAGTTAGCAGACCCAGTTCATAACTATGATTTATTCATTTTAGCTGAAAAAGAAATGAGAAGAATTGAAAATTCTAATGAAAATATTAATAAATACAAACCCCTAGTAAAATTGTATGATAGAGCTGATATTATTAATGATATGGCTTAAGATTTATTATTTGATGTTCCTGCAGAAACTATAAATTTAGATGCTTCCTCAAAAGTCATATTTAAATAAATTATATCTTCAATTGGAAACATTAATAAAAAACCACTAGTTGGATTTGGAGTTGTTGGAACAAAAACATTTATCAATTTCTTACCAGTTTTTGTTGCCATTTCGCTTTTATTTTCTTTAGTTGCAAATCCAACAGCCCAAACGCCTCTTCTAGGATACTCAATCAGAACTACACTTTTTTGACTGTCATCCTTCTTAGAAAAAGTTTCTGTCATTTGAACTATAGCTGAATAAACAGTTCTCAAAAAAGGAATTCTTTTGAATAGATCGTCAATTAATTTAAGTATACGTTTTCCAAAAAATGATAATGAAAGACCACCAACTATAGTAATAAAAATTAATGAAATAACAATTTCAACGCCAGGAATGTTAAAAGGTAAGTAGCTATTTGGATTAATATTTTTTGGTATTAAATTTGAAGAAATACCAATCAAAATTTTACTTAGGTAAAGTGTAAAACCAATAGGTATTAATACAACCACACCAGCAATAAAGTAGTTTCTTAAAGTTAATGACATTGATTTTTTTGTATTTTTTTTTGCCATAGGATCAACTAAAACTTGAATAAATTACAAAGACAATTGCTATTATAAATAACACTAATAAAATTTTATTATTGAGATTCATAATATATAATATTAACAATTATATATAAAATGAATAGAAGAAAATTTTTATCTTATATGGGATGTGGCTGTTGTAGTTTTATACTCCCCTCTTGTACCAATGCCCCTATTACTGAAAGAAAACAGTTAAAAATAGTTTCAGAAGCTAAATTAAATGCTCAAGCTGCAATAATCTACGAAAAAGTTAAGGAAAAAGAAAAAATGAGTGATGACAAAAAAACACTTAATGAAATTAAAGAAATTGGAAAAAAAATGGAAGACTCGATTTCTGAATACTTTTATAGAGAAAATTTGCCAAATCCTACAGTAAATTTTGATTGGGAATACATTCTAATTGATAAAAA
Source organism: uncultured Pelagibacteraceae bacterium (assembly GCA_902522915.1). Classification (GTDB taxonomy): domain Bacteria; phylum Pseudomonadota; class Alphaproteobacteria; order Pelagibacterales; family Pelagibacteraceae; genus Pelagibacter. The sequence goes on from CABYXQ010000013.1 coordinate 13,947, forward strand.
AAAAGTCAGAAATGCTTGGTGTATGCCTGGTGGTAAGATTGCAGTTTATAGTGGAATTTTAGACGCAACAAAAAATACTAATGGTTTAGCTGCGGTAATGGGTCACGAAATTGCTCATGCTGTTGCTAAGCATTCAATTGAACGTGCTAGTCGCACTGCGTTACTCAACACTGGAACTCAATTAATAGACATATTTAGTGGCGGTAAGTTATCACGTGTAAATAGAACCACAGGCATGAATACAATAGGATTATTATCACAACTTGGAATTATGAATCCTTTTAATAGAAAACAAGAAAGCGAAGCAGATTACCTAGGTATGATTTTTTCTTCTTTATCTGGATATGATATTAGAGAAACGGTCAAAATATGGGAAAGAATGAAAGAATTAAATAAAGGTAAAGAGCCCCCAGAGTTTATGAGCACTCATCCATCATCTGATAATAGAATTAAAAACTTAAATGATAAAATGAATGAAGTAATTTTAGAGTATCCTCCAATTAAGTTTACTTAAAATATTATGGTGAGCCCTGATGGACTCGAACCATCGACCCATTCCTTAAAAGGGAATTGCTCTACCAACTGAGCTAAGGGCCCACTAATTACTTAAATAAGTAATTGTTATATACAGAATTATTTTAATATTTCAAATGTCAAATTAGGCAAATATTAAGTATCTGTTACAACTTATCAATGTATTTGTCATGAAATTCATCGAAAGTTCCATTATTAATATGAGTTCTAATTGAGGACATTAATTCTTGATAAAAGTTAATATTATGCAGAGTTAATAGCATTGAAGCTAGTATTTCGTTTGTATTAAACAAATGATTTAAATAATTTTTTGAATATTTGTTTAAATTTAAATTTTTACAATTAATATCTATTGGGGAATTGTCATATTGGTATTTTTTATTTTTGATATTAATCCTTCCTTCCCATGTAAAAGCTAACCCTGTTCTACCTGATCTAGTAGGCAAAACACAATCAAACATATCTATACCTCTTTTAACAGCACCTATTATATCAGATGGGGTCCCAACACCCATTAAATAATGTGGTTTTTCAGCCGGTAAAAAATTTTTGATATCATCTAATACAGTAAACATTTCAGTTTGTGACTCACCAACGGCCAAACCGCCCATAGCATAACCATCAAAACCTATATCCATTAGTTCATTTAAAGATTTAATTCTTAAGTCTTTAAATAAACCTCCTTGAACTATTCCAAAAAGACCTTTGTGTGGATTATTACCAAAAGCTTTTTTTGATCTCTTAGCCCAATACAGAGAGAGATTCATTGATTCTTTAATCAATTGATAATTATTAGATTTCTTGGGACATTCATCCATAATCATAACAATATCAGAGTTGAGGCCTAGTTGAATTTTTATACTTTCCTCTGGACTTAAAAAAAATTTTTTACCATCAACATGTGAATTAAAAATTGCACCTTTTTCTCTGTCGATTTTATTTAATTTTGAAAGTGACATTACTTGAAAACCACCTGAGTCTGTTAAAATTGGAAGATCACAATTCATAAAATTATGTAAACCTCCTGCAGATTTTATTCTCTCTACTCCAGGTCTAATCATTAGATGATAAGTGTTAGATAAAATTATTTCGGAACCAGTTCTTTTAATATCATCAATTGTACAAGCTTTAACTGTTGCTTGTGTACCAACAGGCATAAATGCTGGCGTGTTAATATTACCTCTAAGAGTTTCAATTATGCCAGATCTAGCAAACTTATCTTTTTTTAATATTTTAAAGGCAAAATTTTTTAATGCCATTAAAAGTTCTATAAGGATTTAAAACTTATAATTTTATCAGGTTCAGTTACGGCACCATTATTACTTTCATCTCCTCTTTTGATCATATCAACAAACTCCATGCCTTCAATAACTTTTCCAAAAACCGTATATTGTCTGTCAAGAAATGGTGCTGCCTTAAAACAAATAAAGAATTGACTGTTAGCACTATCAGGATCAGAAGATCTGGCCATAGATAAAGTTCCTCTCTCGTGAGGAACACTACTAAATTCTTGTTTTAAATCAGGTAAATCCGAGCCACCCATCCCTGATCTTCTTAAATCAAAATCTTTAGAATCTGAGTTGCCAAATTTTACATCACCAGTTTGAGCCATAAATCCATCTATTACTCTATGAAACACAACATTGTCATACTTACCATTATCAGCTAAGTCTTTAATTCGTTTGACATGATTAGGTGCTACATCCTCAAATAATTCGATTTTTACATCTCCGTCTTTTAATTTTAAAATCATGATATTCTCCTCTGCTATTGATTGATTTATAATTAGAAAAAATAATATAAATATGTTTACTAGTACTTTATTCATATTTTTCTTTTAAAGATTTTATTGCACTTTTTGTAGTAAATTTTCTTATATCACCGTTTAATTTAACAATCTCTTTAACAAATCTAGATGAAATTATTTGATTCTCTACATCTGACATCAAAAAAATTGTTTCTATATTATTATTTAATTTTCTATTCATACCAGCTAATTGAAACTCATACTCAAAATCTGATACAGCTCTTAGACCTCTAAGAATTACATTAGACTTATATTTTTTGCATAAATCAGTAGTAAGCGAATTAAATGATACTACATTAATCTTTTTTTTATTTAATTTAAGGTCTACAAATAAAGACTTATTTACAATATCAATCCTTTCTTCAGTGGTAAACAAATAGTCTTTGCTCGATGTTTCTGAGATAGCAACAACAATTTGGTCAAACAATTTTAATGATTTTTTAATCACATCAATATGACCATATGTGATTGGATCGAATGTTCCTGGGTAAATTACTATTTTATTCATCAAATTAAATTATCATCAATTTTTATTGCTGACACAACCTTTTCCTCACCTGATAGTTTAATAATTCTTACACCCTGAGTATTCCTACCTGCGGTTCTAATTTCTTTTACTGCAACTCTAATTACTCTACCTTTATTTGTTGAAATAAGAATTTCATCTCCTTCATAAACTGGAAATGATGAAGTAATATTACCATTTCTTGGAGAGTTAACAATTCCGATTATACCTTTTCCTCCACGATTGGTTACTCTATAATCGAAATGAGATGTTTTCTTACCATAGCCATTTTCACTTATTGATAAAACAAATCCTTCCTTAGCTCTTAATTCAGACTTTTCAACTGAGGATTTTTTTCCATTTTTTTTAATCTTATCGCTATTTATTACTGATAGAGAAACAATTTCGTCATTTGGAGCAAGTTCAATACCTTTAATTCCTTTTGAAGATCTACCTTTAAAGACTCTTAATTTTTTTGCCTCAAATCTAATACATTTGCCAAATTTAGTGCTTAAGATTATATCCTGATCGTCTTGACAAATTTTAACACCTACAATTTTATCATTACTATCAAGTTTCATTGCAATTTTTCCAGATGCGTTAATTGAAGAAAAATCTTCAAGACTATTTTTTCTTACTTTGCCTTGTGCAGTAGCAAATATTATTTGGTAATTTTTAGACTCAGTCTCATTTTCTGGCATTGGCATGATGGAACTTATTGCTTGGTGGCTTTTTAATGGTAGTATATTAAACAAAGATTTACCTTTAGAAGATGATGAGCCTTCAGGAATTTTCCATGCTTTAACTTTGTAAACCAAACCTTCGGTCGAAAAGAATAAAACTGAGGTATGAGTATTTACTGATAAAGTTTGAATTACAGAGTCTTGATCTCTTGTTGTAATTCCCGATTTACCTTTACCACCTCTTTTTTGCTGTTTAACACCATCTAGAGAGCCTCTTTTTATATATCCTTGAAGTGTAACAGTTATAATAACAGACTGTTTTTGTATTGTTTCTTCAATATCGTAATTTAGTACAGCATCAATAATTTTAGTTCTTCTGGGAACTGCAAATTTTTCTTTAATATTCCTTAGCTCATCACTTATAACTTTTAAAAGTTCTTTTTTGGATGAAATAACTTTTTTATATTTTGCAATCAAGTCTGCAAGTTTTTTAATTTCAACTTCTATTTCATTAATACCTATGGCTGTTAATTTTTGAAGCCTTAACTCTAGAATAGCTAAAACTTGAGGTTCTGATAATGAATAAATATTTTTAATTTTTTTACCTTCGACTAATGAAATTAATTTTTGAGATTTACTTATTTTCCATTTGGTTTTAAGTATTGATTGTTTTGCGTCATCTGGTGTTTTTGATGATCGGATAATTTTTATAATTTTATCTAAATTTTCAACTGATACCGATAGTCCTATTAAAATATGAGCTCTCTCTTCAGCTTTTTGAAGATCAAATTTAGTTTTTTTAATAACTACATCTTCTCTAAAGGATAAAAAATTTGATAGGAAATCTTTAAGCGTACAATTTTTTGGCTTTCCATCAACTATTGCCAATGTATTAAAACCAAATGAACTTTCAATTTGAGTATTTTTATATAATTGTCTTTTAATTGTTTCTGGCTCAACACCATTTCTTAAATCGATTGCAACTCGAATACCCTCTCTATTTGACTCGTCTCTAATATCTTTTATTCCTTCAATTTTTTTTTCTCTAACTAATTGGGCTATTCTTTCATTTAAAACAGATTTGTTCACCTGATATGGTATAGAGGTTATTACTAGTCTATCTCTTCCATTTTTTAAACCTTCTACAGAAACTTCTCCTCTAATTTTAAATGACCCTCTTCCATTATTATAACCTTGTTTAATTATATCCTTTCCAATAATAACTCCACCAGTTGGAAAATCAGGACCAGGTATATGTTTCATTAATTCTCTTATTTTAATATCTTTATTATCTATTAAGGCTAATGTCCCATCAATGATTTCTCCAAGATTATGAGGAGGTATACTTGTTGCCATACCTACAGCAATACCACCTGCCCCATTAACTAATAAATTTGGATATTGAGCAGGTAGAACTGTAGGTTCTTTTTCTGTTTCATCATAATTACTTTTGAATGAAATAGTATTTTTTTCAATATCATCGATAAGAAACTGTGAAACTTTAGATAATCTAGTTTCAGTATATCTCATAGCTGCAGCAGGGTCTCCATCTATGGAACCAAAATTACCTTGGCCTTGCACAAGTGGTAAACTCATTGAAAAATCTTGAACCATTCTTACTAAAGCATCATAAACTGATTGATCGCCATGGGGATGATATTTACCAATTACATCTCCAACTATTCTTGCGGATTTTCTAAATTGTTTTGACCAGTCATAGCCACCTTTATACATAGCAAATAAGATTCTTCTATGAACAGGTTTTAATCCATCTCTAATATCAGGAAGAGCACGACTAACAATAACACTCATTGCATAAGATAAATAAGATGAGCTCATCTCATCATGCATTGAGATTAGTTTTATATTATTATCTTTAGGGGCCTCGGTTTTTTGCATAGATACTAAAAAGGAATTTCGTCATCCATATCATTAGATACTTGTGACGAATCTTCTATGTTGTTTTGTTGAGTGTTATCATTTTGAATTCCACTACCAGTATTACCGCCACCAAGCATTGTTAAAGAAGAATTGTAACCTTGAATTACAATTTCTGTAGAGTATTTATCTTGACCAGATTGTTCATCTTTCCATTTTCTCGTAGTCAATTGACCTTCAACATAAATTTGAGCACCTTTTTTAAGGTATTGTTGAACTACATTTACTAAGCCTTCATTAAATACAACTATACGGTGCCACTCTGTTTTTTCTTTCTTTTCACCAGTATTTTTATCTTTCCAGGATTGACTTGTTGCTAAGCTAAGTCTTGCAACACTTTTACCATTAACCATTTGTTTGATCTCAGGATCTGCGCCCAAACGACCAATTAATAATACTTTATTTAAACTTCCAGCCATAATATTTAATATTTGTTAAATTAATTAATTAGATTTATATCACAATTCTTCTGAATATTAATTTTATTAACTCAAAGCAACAAAAAATATGATTAAAAAGATAGTTATTAAGGGGGCTAAAGAGCATAATTTGAAAAATGTTTCTGTTGAAATCCCTAAAGACCAATTTGTTGTAATAACAGGCCTATCTGGATCAGGAAAATCATCTTTAGCATTCGATACTATCTACGCAGAAGGTCAAAGAAGATACGTTGAAAGTTTATCAGCTTATGCAAGACAGTTTTTAGATAAAATGAAAAAACCTAATGTTGATCTTATTGAAGGTTTGAGTCCAGCAATTGCTATTGAACAAAAAAATTCCTCAAAAAACCCAAGATCAACTGTTGCAACAGTTACGGAAATTTATGATTACATGAGAGTTCTATATGCAAGAGCTGGCACTCCATATTCTCCATTTACAGGTAAAGCCATAACATCTCAAACGATTACTCAAATTGTTGATTTAATTAAAAACTTACCAAAAAAATCTACTATTTATATATATGCTCCAGTAGTTAGAGGTCGTAAAGGTGAATATAAAAAAGATATTTTAAGTTATAAAAGAAGAGGATTTAGGAAAATTAAAATTGATAATGTTCTATACGATATAGAAAAATCTCCCAATTTAGATAAAAAACTTAAACATGATATATCAGTTCTTGTAGATAGAATTGTATTAAATTCTAAACTTGGAAATAGATTGGCAGAAAGTGTTGAAACAGCAGTAAATCTATCTAATGGATTAGTATTTGTTGAATATGAAGATGAAACTCTGCCACAAAAGTTTAGAAAAACTGAAAAACTAATTTACTCTACAAAATTTGCTTGTCCAGAAAGTGGTTTTACAATTGAAGAAATTGAACCTAGACTTTTTTCTTTTAATAGCCCTTACGGAGCATGTGAGGAATGTGAGGGAATTGGTATTAAGTTAAATGTTGATCCTAACTTAGTAATACCAGATGATAAAAAGAGTATTGCAGATGGAGCTATTGAACCATGGTCAAAGTCTACAACTTTATATTATGCACAAACATTATCATCTATCGCAAAACATTATGGTTTTTCATTAGATGAGAAATGGAAAAAACTTCCAAAAAAAATTAAAGATGTGATCTTATATGGTTCAGACGAAGAAGAGATTAAATTTAACTATGATGATGGTTATGAAAAATATTCACATAAAAAAACATTTGAAGGAGTAATAAATAATCTTGAAAGAAGATTTTTAGAATCAGACAGTGAATGGAAACGTGAAGCTATAGCTGAATATCAGTCTGACTCAGCATGTGAAGGATGTAATGGTAATAGACTTAAAGAAGAAGCTCTATGTGTAAAAATTGACAATCATAATATCAGTGAAGTAACTCAAAAATCTATTTTAGATGCTGCACAATGGTTTAGAGATTTAGAAAAAAATTTAGACAAAAGACAACTTAAAATTGCAGAACATGTATTAAAAGAAATTAACGAGAGACTTACTTTTTTATTAAATGTTGGTTTAGACTACTTAACATTAGCTAGAGAATCTGGAACACTTTCAGGTGGAGAAGCACAAAGAATAAGGCTTGCTTCTCAAATTGGATCTGGATTAACAGGAGTTCTTTATGTACTTGATGAGCCATCAATAGGATTACATCAAAAAGATAATGTTAAGTTAATTAATGCACTCAAAAGACTTAGAGATCTTGGTAATACTGTAATAGTTGTAGAACACGATACTGAAACAATGGAAAATGCAGACCATATAATTGATTTAGGGCCTGAGGCTGGTACTAACGGAGGTCAAGTAACCGCTCAAGGCACATATGAAGAAATTAAAAAAAATAAAAATAGTATTACTGGACAATATTTGTCCAATAAAAAAAAGATCGAAATTCCAACAATCAGAAGATTAGCAAAAAATGGTCGATTTGTTGAAATCAATGGAGCTAGTGGAAATAATCTTAACAATGTTAATCTAAAAATTCCTACAGGTAGTTTTACTTGTGTAACCGGTGTATCGGGTAGTGGTAAATCTACATTGATATTACAAACTTTGTATCAAGCACTAAATCTTACTCTTAATAACAAAGCTAGAAAAGCTCCTAAAGCTTTTAAGAGTTATAAAGGTGTAGAATTAATTGATAAAATTATTGATATAGATCAATCACCTATCGGAAGAACCCCTAGATCAAATCCTGCAACGTATACTGGAGCATTTGGACCAATTAGAGACTGGTTTACAAGCTTGCCAGAAGCAAAAACAAGAGGTTATAAACCAGGAAGATTTTCATTTAACGTCAAAGGTGGAAGATGTGAAGCATGTGAGGGTGATGGTGTAATTACTTATGAAATGCATTTTCTACCTGACGTCTATATACAATGTGATGAATGTAAAGGTACGAGGTATAACAGAGAAACTCTTGAGATTAAATTTAAAGGAAAAAGTATAGCTGATGTTTTGGATATGTCGGTCGACGAAGGTTGTGAATATTTTGAAAATATTTCAAACATTAAAACAAAATTGCTTACTCTCAAAAAAGTAGGTTTAGGTTACATTAAAATTGGTCAGCAAGCTACAACCCTTTCAGGAGGTGAAGCACAAAGAATTAAGCTAGCAAAAGAACTTTCTAAAAGATCAACGGGTAGAACAATGTATATATTAGATGAGCCAACTACAGGTCTTCATCAGCATGATATCAAAAAACTTTTAGAAATACTTCACACTTTTGTTAAACTTGGTAACACCGTTGTTGTAATAGAACATAATTTAGATGTTATAAAGACTGCAGATTATATAGTCGATATGGGTCCCGAAGGTGGAGTTAAGGGTGGTAATATAATCGCAGAGGGAAAACCTGAAGATATAACCAAGGTAAAGGGAAGTTATACAGGGGAATTCTTAAAATCTTTATTATAAATAAAAATTAAAAAAGCTTAAAAATTTAATTTTTTAGTGTATAAATGATTCTAAATGGGTAATTTATTAGGATCACTATCAAAAACTATACACGCATCTTTAGCGCTAGCTATCTTGCTTTTTGCTGGACTATTTATTGGAAATGGTGGTTTTGACTTTGATAGACTTTTTTGGAGTTGGTTATTTAGATTTGTACATGTCATTGTTGCTATTATGTGGATCGGTCTACTTTGGTACTTTAATTTTGTTCAAATTCCTAATATGGCAAAAATTCCAGATGAACAAAAACCAGCTATAGGAAGAGTTATTGCACCTGCAGCACTTTTTTATTTTAGATGGGCCGCATTATTAACAGTTGTGTCAGGTTTAATACTTGCTGCTATTAATGGTTATCTACATGATGCTATGACATTAGGTATAAGTTCTGGTGTTGGTAAAAGTACCGCAATTGGTATTGGAATGTGGCTTGGATTGTATATGGCTTTTAATGTATGGTTTGTTATATGGCCAAATCAAAAAAGAGCTTTGGGTATTGTTGAAAGCGAACCAGAAGTTAAAGCAAAATCAGCACGTACAGCAATGCTATTCTCTCGAACAAATACATTGCTCTCACTACCAATGCTTCTTTCAATGGTAGCTGCTCAAAATCTTTATTAAATAATTAATTATTTATTATCGTCTTCTCTTAAAACTGTTCTTTGAGAAACTCTCAATCTTACTAAGACAGTGTTAGCTATATATATTGATGAATAAGTTCCAAAGACAACACCAAGTATCATAGCTAGAGAAAACCCTTTTAAAATTTCACCACCAAAAAAATATATTGCAAGTAAAGCAAGCAATGTTGTTGCTGATGTTATTATTGTTCTAGACAATGTTTCATTGATAGAAATGTTTGTTAATTCAAAAATTTTAATATCAGAGTACTTTCTTAAATTTTCTCTCACACGATCAAAAATTACAACAGTATCATTCATTGAGTATCCAACTATAGTTAAAACAGCAGCTATAATTGATAGATTTATTTCAAAACTAAACAGAGAAAAAACTCCTAGAGTTACTATTACATCATGAAATAGTGCTAAAATAGCACCTAAACTGAATTGCCATTCAAATCTTATCCAAATATAAAACAACATAGCAGCTAATGATAAAGATATTGCAATTACACCAGATTTTAATAATTCTTCACTAACCTTAGGGCCTACATTTTCAACTCTTCTAAAATTAAAATTATTTCCATAAGAATTTTCCAAGTTTGCTTTAATTTCTTCAATTATATTTTTTTTATCATCTTTATTCTCAAACTTAATTAAAAAATCTGTATCATTCCCAAATTTTTTTACTGAAACATCACCTAAATTCATTTGACTAAACTTATCTCTTAATGAGCTTACATTAACTTTTGAGTCACTTGATCTTAATTCAATTAACGTACCTCCTTTGAAATCTATACCGAAGTTAAGGCCTTTGAAGGTTAATAAAATTAATGATACAATAACAAGTATTGATGAAAAAAGATTAAAGTGATTATAATATTTGTTAAAGGCGATCATTGTATTAATTTTTCCTTATTTTTGTTTTTAGAAACATAAATGCTAGTTAATAGTCTTGCTATAAAATATACTGAAAAAAGTGTTGTAAATATTCCAACACCTAATGTAACAGAAAAACCTTTAACTGGTCCTGACCCCATAAAAAATAAAATAACTGCTGCCAATAAAGTTGTGATATTTGCATCAATTATAGCAGTCCTTGATTTAGTATAGCCACTATCAAAAGCTAAAATATTATTTTTTTCATCCTTTAGTTCTTCTTTAATTCTTTCAAAAATTAAAACATTGGCGTCAACGGCCATACCTACGGTTAAAATAATTCCTGCAATACCGGGTAAAGTTAATGTCGCTTCGAATAGTGTTAAAATGCCCAATAAAATAAATAAATTAATTATGAGTGTAATATTAGTGATTAATCCAAATATTTTATATTTTACAAACATGAAAATTATTACCAATAAAAATCCGATAGCAAGTGCTATGATACCTGCATTAATTGAGTCTTGACCCAAATCTGGACCAACTGTTCTCTCTTCAATAATATTTAATGGAGCTGGTAAAGCTCCAGATCTTAACAGCAAAGCTAAATCTGTTGCTGATTGAAAGGTGAATCCACCACTAATTTGACCTGAACCACTTGCAATTGTGTCTCTAATAACAGGAGCACTTATGATTTTGCCGTCTAAAACAATAGCTAACTGTCTACCAATACCATTTGAAGTTGCTTTTCCAAATCTTTTAGCACCTACTCTGTCTAAAGAAAAAGATACAATGGTCTGATTTGTTTGTGTATCCATCTTCGGTTGGGCATCTAACAAATTATCACCACTTATTATAATTCTTTTGCTAACATATGCTTCTTCAACACCATCTTCATACTTTAATTTATCAACACCAAAACTGTCATCATTATTAGTAACGAATCTAAAGGTTAAGTTAGCAGTTTTTCCAAGTAGAGATTTAATTCTCATTGGATCATCTAAACCGGGAAGTTCAACTAAAATACGATTATTACCTCTTTTAAGAATATTAGGTTCATTAGTTCCAACTTCATCGATTCTTCTTCTTACAATTTCAATTGCTTGATCTTGTGAAGATGTTTTCAGAGCTATCAAGCCTTGTTTAGTGAAACTTACTTTAAAATTCAGACCCACATCTTCAATGATTAGTTGATGTGACTTGAATCTTGGGTAGTAAGGATTTATATCACTATTTTCATCCTCAAATACATCAATGACTACTTGTTTATTTTTATCCAAAACATTAAAAAAAATATTTTGATTAATTATTTTAATATTATTAATTTTAATATCTTTATCTTTAAAATAGTTTCTTAATATAGTTGTAAAATTTTGAAGTTTTTGCTCAATAACTGGTTTATTATCAATCTCAAGTAAAAGATAAGAACCACCCTGTAAATCTAATCCTAAATTAATTTTTTTATTAAAAAAACTATCTCCTGCTTTAAATAAGTTAGAAGATGCAATTAAAATAAATAAAAAAGAAAATATTGAAATAAATAATATTCTTAACTTTGAAAAATAAAGCACTTAATACAAAAATTAATTATTTTTTAACTTCTTGAGTGACTTGAAGACCTTGTATACCGGTAGCTTTAACAACTTCGACTTTAACATTTTCAGCAATTTCAACTTCAACTTTATCGTTATCAATTAATCTTTCAATTGTACCAGTGATACCTCCAGATGTAATAACCTTGTCACCTCTTTTTAGATTTTCAACCATCGCCTTATGATCTTTGACTTTTTTTTGTTGTGGTCTAATTAAGAAAAAATAAAATATAACAAATATTAAAATTAGTGGTATAAATTGTCCTATTCCTGAACCTTCCATAAATCTCCTTATTAATAAGCTGAATTATTATACTATCTGAATGGCGAAAACAACTTTATTTCAATGAAATTAATTCTAAATTATTCATATAAGGTCTTAGAATTTTTGGCACAATTATAGAGCCATCCTTTTGTTGATAATTTTCCAAAATAGCTATTAAAGTTCTCCCTATAGCTAAGCCACTACCATTAAGAGTTCCTGCAAAAATAGTTTCTTTTTTTTCATTTTTATATCTAGCTTTCATTCTTTGAGCTTGAAAAGTTGAACAAGATGAGCATGAAGATATTTCTCGATATTTATTTTCTGATGGTAGCCATACTTCAATATCATAGGTTTTTTCAGCACTAAATCCCATATCACCACTACATAATATAACTTTTCTATATGGTAATTCTAATTGATCAAGAATATTTGTCGCACAATTAGTCATTCGCTCAAGTTCATCAAGACATTTGTTTTTTTCAACGATACTAACCATTTCAACTTTATAAAATTGATGTTGTCTAATCATACCTTTCGTGTCTTTGCCATAACTACCAGCTTCTTTTCTAAAACAAGGAGTTGAAGCAACAAATCTCATTGGAAGATCTTTAAGATCAACAATTTTATCTTTAACAATATTTGTTAAAATAACCTCAGCAGTTGGAATGAGAAACTTTCTATCAGACCCCTGATCAAACTTGATTTCAAATTGATCGTTTTCAAACTTTGGTAATTGTCCTGTTCCATACATTGTACTATCTGAAGCTATCAATGGGGGTGATATTTCTTGATATCCATTTTGATTAATATGTGTATCAAGCATAAAATTTGATAAAGCTCTTTCTAATAATGCTAGTTTATTTTTAACAAACACAAATCTTGAACCTGTGGTCTTAGTTGCAAGATTAAAGTCAAGCATTTCTAGATTTTCGCCAAGCTCATAATGTGATTTAGGCTTAAAACCAAATTCAGGAATAGTACCGCTTTTTCCAATTTCAACATTATCTCCTTCATCATTTCCATTAGGAACATCTGAATGAGGGATATTTGGTATATTTGATAAAATACTATCAAGTTCATCTTTAATTTTTTTTTGATTTTCAGAAACACTTTCTAATTCAATTGAAATTTCTTTTGATTTTTTAAATAAAGTTTCATCTTTAGATTTTGAAATATCTTTTTTTTCTTTTTCTAGTGCCTCTTTTTTTTGAATTAAACTTCTGTTTAAATAGTCAAGCTTTTTAAGATTACTAAAATCAATTTTTAAAGACCTTTTTTCAAGAGATTTTTCAAATTGAGCAAAATCTAATCTAATTTCTTTTAAATTATGCATCTGTTTTTTCTAAATTTTTGTTTTCTATAAATTTTACTGAAAATATAGACAATTCATATAAAATTAATAATGGTATAGCTAAACCTATTTGAGTTATAGGATCAGGTGGGGTTAACAAAGCAGCTGCAGCAAAAATTATTACAACAACATATTTTCTTCTTTCTTTTAAAAATTGACTATCAACAACACCTATTCTGGCTAAAAGACTTAAAACAATAGGTAGTTGAAAACTAATACCAAATGCAAAAATTAATTTCATAACTAATGATAAATATTCATTAACTTTAGCCTCTAGTTGAATTGGTAGATTTGTAGATAGACCAGTACTTTCAAAAGATAAAAAAAATTTAATCGCTAATGGCATTATTAAATAATAAACTAGCATTCCTCCTAGAAAAAAAAGAATGGGTGTTAAAATTAAATAAGGCATTATTGCAGTTTTTTCATGTTTGTATAAACCGGGCGCAATAAACTTCCATATTTGCATTAAAATAAAAGGACAAGTAACAAAAAAAGCTGTAAAGAAAGCTACCTTTAAGTATGTTAAAAAAGTTTCTTGAAGAGCAGTAAATATTAATCTTCTATCTGTTCCATCGTCTTTAACTGCTTGAGCAAAAGGATCAACTAAAAAACCATATATGTTTTCAGCAAAAAAATAACATCCAATAAAAAAAATAAAAAGAAAAATAAAGCTGTGAATAAGTCTTTTTCTTAATTCGGTTAAATGGCTTACAAATCCACCTTCATTAAATTCTTTAGTCATCTTTTTTGTTATCTTTTTTAATTTCTTTATCTATTTTATCTTCTTCAATATCGATATTAGAAACTTCGTTTTGAATATTATTTACGTACCTTTTCGCAGTGCCTATCCATGAGCCTGCTTTTTTTAACATAACTGGAAAATCTTTTGGTCCTAAAACTATTATAGCTATTGCTACTACAATTAATATCTCAAACCAACCAATAGTAGGCATGTGATTTAATCTTTTTTTTCTGAGTCTTTATTTTCGTCGGAAATATTTTTTGGCTCAGTATCATCTGTTACATCTGAAGCCATTCCCTTTTTGAAACTTTTAATACCTTTAGCAACATCACCCATCAAACTGGATATTTTTCCTCTTCCAAAAAGTAAGACTACCAATATAACAACGATTGCTATTTGCCAAATTCCTATACTCATAAATTCTTATAACCTTTTTATGATAAATTTAAAAGTTACTTTTTTATTAATCTTTTTCTTCAGTATCAAGTGTACTATTTAGCATCTCATCAATATTAGAATAGATGTCTTCCTTTTTGTCATCTTGTTTTTCTTTAAAGAATTTTCCAGTGCCAAAAATAGCATTATCAATACTTGAACTGTCGATTAAACCAGCTGCTCCTAACTCATCAACAGTTGGAAGATCAGATAATTTTTGAAGGTTAAAATGGTTTAAAAAACCATCTGTTGTTACATATTGTATTGGTTTTCCAGGAACATCCTTACGCCCACCCGGTTTAACCCAATCTAATTCCATTAGAATATCTAATGTATTAGTTCCAAAAGCAACTCCTCGTATTTCTTCGATCTCTGCACGGGTTACTGGCTGATGATATACGATTATTGAAAGTGTTTCTATAGCGGCTCTGGACAATTTTTTTTCAACTGTTTTTTCTTGAGACATTAAAGTTGATAATTTTGGCGAAGTTCTAAAAGACCATTTATCTTTAATGCAAACTAAATTAATTCCACGGTTAATATACTCTTGTTGTAATTTTTCTAATGATTTTAAAACGTTTGCTTTTTTAGAAATTTTACTTTCTATTGTGTCAACATCTAAAGGTTCTGATGCAGCAAAAATTACACCTTCTATTTCTTTTTCAACATCTGTTATTTTAGAAGGAAATTTTACTATATTATTATTAACTTTTTGTTTTTTAATCATTAATTTCTTTCACATAAACATCATCAAACAGATTGTCTTGTTTAATTTCAATATTACCTTCTTTAACTAATTCTAAAGAGCCAGCAAAAATTCCAGATTTACCAGTTTTTTTTAATTTTTGACCATTTTTAAAATTTTTAG
>CABYXQ010000014.1 GCA_902522915.1 uncultured Pelagibacteraceae bacterium
CCAATGGGAATGTGTAACTTAACATGGACTGGTGCAGATAAAATGTTAGCTAAAGAGAGTATTATAAACAATGTGCCTGCTTGTGTGTCAATGGCATCCTCAACATCTCTAGAAAAAATGTATGAATTATCTGAAGGACGATCTTGGATGCAGTTATATAATTTCCAAGAAGATTTTGTAATGGAACTTCTAAAAAGAGCAGAGCAAACTGGTTATAAGGTTGCAATTCTAACTGTTGATGTTCCCATCCAATTTAGAAGAGCTAAAGATAATAAAAATGGTTTCACAGTGCCGTTTAAAATTGGTCCAAAACAAATATTTGATTTTGCTACTCATCCTTTGTGGTCTATTGCAACATTGTTAGGTGGTATTCCAAAACCTATGAATTACGAAACATCTAAAAGTGGAAATAAGTTTATTAGAAGTGAAAGTAGAGGAGCAACCGACTGGGGAACACTTAAAAGAGTAAGGGAAGCATGGAAAGGAAAATTAATAATTAAAGGAGTTATGTCACCCGAAGATGCTTTAAAAATTAAAGCCGAAGGTGTCGATGCTATTCAAGTGTCAAACCATGGTGGAAGACAATTGGATAGCGCAACTGCTGCTATTGAAGCATTACCTTTAATTAGAAATGAATTAGGTAAAGAATTTCCATTACTTTTCGATAGTGGAATTAGAGGTGGAAGTGACATTATAAGAGCTTTAGCGCTAGGAGCTGATTTTGTCATGCTAGGTAGACCATTAATGTACGGAATTGGTGCTGATGGAGCGAATGGCTTAAGAAGAATTTTAGATATAATTAAAGATGAACTTAGTACTGCGCTTGGTTTGGTTGGTTTAACTGATATAAATGATATTTCATCAGAAATTATTGCTAAAAAATTTATTAAAGATATGAAATACTAATTATTATGTTGGAAAAAAAAATTAGAGGTGGATCACTAATTGCTAGAGCCTTAAAAGATAAAGGTATAGAGCATGTCTTTACCTTATCTGGAGGATTTTGTAACCCTGCCTTGGAAGGTTTTATGGAATGTCAGATGGAAGTAATAAATTGTCCTCATGAACAAATAGCTGGTCATATAGCTGATGGCCATACTAGAATTACTCGAAAGCCTGCTGTTTGTTTAGTTGGCCCTGAAGGATTTGCAAATGCAGTTCCTTCTATGATGGAGGCCTGGGGTGAGAGATCTCCAGTAATATTTATAACTGGATCTAGCAGTTTAAAAAGACAAGGATCTGGAGGATTTAAAGAAATTGATGATGTTGCTATTGCAGCTCCACTAACGAAATATAGTGCTAGCATAACTGATGGCACAAGAATTAGAGAATTTGTAGATAAAGCATATAGGATTGCAACAAATGGTTATCCTGGTGCAGTTCATTTGAGTATGCCAGTTGATATAATGTTTTCATCTTTTTTAGAAGATGCAGGACTTGAGGAAAGACCATTTTCTCATCAAACAAAACCAATTATAAAAGCCTGGCCTGATCCAATACAAATATCTGAAATATTAGAACTTGCATGTAGTTCAAAAAAACCAGTTTTAATTGGTGGACATGGAGTTTGGTGGTCTGGCTCTGAAAAAAAATTAGAAGAAGTAGGAAATAATTTAAATATTCCAATATTTAATATTCCTTACCATCAAAAATTACTTGGTGAAGAAGCCAAAGCTTACATGGGTCTAGCTGATATTCATCAATATCCCCCATCAAAGTTTGCATTACATGAATCTGATTTAGTATTAATGGTTGGCGCAAGATTAGATAATCAAATGAATTTTGGAAATCCTCCGCTATTTCCTAAATCAACAAAACTAGTATGTATTAATGGATCACATGAGGAAGTTGAGCTTAATAGGGCAGCAGATATGAACCTATTATGCGATCCAGGTGTATTTTTTGACACTCTAAATAAACTTAAAATAAATAACAAATGGAATTTAAGTCAAGAGTGGTTTGATTTTAATAAAACTAAAAAACAGGAGTGGGTTGATAAGACATTAAAGGATTTGAGTAAAGAAACTAAAGAAGCTGAAGCTAATGGAGGAAAAATGCATCCACTTCAATTAGCTTTAGATGTCCAAGATGCTATCGGGGAAAAAGATTGGTTAGTAATTGATGGTGGTAATACTCATTTCTGGTCAGAGATTGCTATTAATATTGCAGGATCAAAAGGAAAGAAAATTGGTGGCATACTCCATCCAGGTACTTTCAGTATGTTGGGCGTTGGTGTGCCTTTTGCTCTTTCAGCAAAAAATATAAATCCTGACTCAAAAGTAGTTTTAATAAGTGGAGATGGAGCTTTTCTTTCTGGCGGTTTATCTATAGAAGCTGCTTTTCAAGAAAATAAACCAATAGTAGTCGTTATAGATAATAATGGTGGTTTAGACTGTATTTCTCAACAACAAGAACGTTTGTTTGAAAGTGGAAAACATTTTGCAACTGATTTTAGAGATATACCTTTCCATAAAATTTTTGAAGGGTTTGGTGGTCATGGAGAACTTGTAACTAAAAGAGAGCAGTTAGCCCCAGCATTAAAAAGAGCATTAGAAAGTGGAAAGACAGCATGTGTAAATGTCAAAGCTAAAGGTGTAATAAGTCCTATTGTTGCTGCAGTTAGTGATAAAAGAGACAAAGCATCTATAGAATAATTATATGGCAACTTTATCCTCACACTTACTTAATTCTGTAAACGGAACTCATGCAAGTGGAGTAAATATTTCTATTAATCAAATAAACCCTTCTGGTGATAAAAAAATATTTTATGAAGCTAAAACCGATGAGTCAGGAAGAATTTTAAAAGAATTTGAACTTTCAAATGAAGACTGTGCTTGCGATTATGAAATGGTTTGTAAAACTGCAGATTACTTTTCAGAAAAAAATATTGTAACAGAAATCATTGTAAAATTTAAAATGGAAGATCCAAAAAAAAAATATCATTTGCCAATTATCATATCTCCAAATGGTTATACTATTTGGTGGTCTAAATAATAAATCAATAATTATAAATTTATTTATGTCAAAAAATATAAAGTTAAATATGTCTAGAAGAATTAGAAGAACCCCCTACACGAATAGAGTGGAAGAACATGGTGTTTCAGATTTTACAGTGGTAAATCATATGCTTCTACCAAAACGATTTAAAAATTCCATTGAAGAGGATTACTGGCATTTAAATAAAGAAGTTCAAATTTGGGATGTGTCATGTCAGCGACAAGTCCAAATTAGCGGTCCTGATGCACTTAAACTTGTACAAAAAATGACCCCTAGATCATTAAAAAATATGGAAATAGGAAAATGCTTTTATATTCCAATCCTTAATGAGAATGCTGGCATGATAAATGATCCTGTCTTACTTAAACTAGAGGACGATATGTTTTGGATCTCAATTGCGGACTCTGACATTTTGTTATGGGCTAAAGGATATGCTTTAGGTTTAAATTTAGACGTAAAAATTATAGAGCCAGATGTTTATCCATTAGCTATTCAAGGTCCTAAATCTGAGAAGTTATTAATAGACATATTTGGAGAAGAAATAAAAAAAATTAAATTTTTTAATTTTAGAATAGTTGATTTTATGGGAACTAAACAAATTATTGCTCGATCAGGCTACAGTAAACAGGATGGGTTTGAAATATATTTTAAAACACACGAAAAATATTTTGATAATGTTGAAATGGGAGAAAAACTTTGGGATACAATTTGGGAAGCTGGACAAAAATTTAATATATCACCAGGATGTCCAAATTTAATTGATAGAATTGAAGGAGGATTAATGTCTTATGGTAATGATTTTACTATAGAAAATAACCCATTAGAATGCAATTTGGAAAAATACTGTAAAAAAGATGTTTCGCATGATTTTATCGGGAAATCAGCTTTATCAAAAATTCATAATGATGGAATAAAACAAAAAATGAAAGGTATTATATTTGAAGGTGAGCCGTGTTATGGAATTGGCCAGCCATTACCAGTATTTTCAAAGGATAATAAAAGAATAGGTCAAATAACTTCGGGTATTTATTCTCCAAGAGTTAAAAAAAATATTGGTCTATCTATGATATTAAAAGATTACTGGGATGAAGGGAGAGATATAATAGTTCAAACATTGAATGGACAAAAAACAAATGGGACTATTACGTCTTTGCCATTTCCAGATTAAATAGCTATATATAATATATGTTTAAAGCGGTTATTGCAGGATATTCTAGATCTCCTTTTACTATGGCAAAAAAAGGTGAGCTAATTGATATAAAGCCAGTAAATATGCTCGCTGAAGTAATTAAATCATTAACAACTAAATCAAAAATAAACAAAGAAGATATAGAAGATATCGTTATAGGATGCGCTTTTCAAGTTGGAGAACAATGTTTTAATATTGGAAAGCTAGTAACTTTTCTTACTGATATGAAAATTAAAACCTCAGGCATGACTGTAGATAGATGGTGTGGATCTTCTATGGAAGCAATACACATTGCTGCAGGAAAAATTGCAATGGGTTCAGGAAGAGTATTTATTTGTGGTGGAGTTGAAAGTATGACTAGAGTAAATACTGGTTTTGATCCAATTCCTTATCCATATATAGAAAAAGAAAATCCAAATGTCTATTTTACAATGGGTATTACTGCTGAAAATGTTGCAAAAAAATTTAATATTTCAAGAAAAGAACAACAAGAGTTTGCTATTAACAGTCATCAAAAAGCTTATGAAGCACAAAATAATGGTAAGTTTAAAAATGAAATTGTAACAATTGGAAGTTGTAGTATTGATGGAAATATTCGACCAAATAGTAACCAAGAAAAATTAGATGGATTAAAACTTGCATTTGATCAAAATGGAACTGTTACAGCAGCAACCTCTTCACCATTAACTGATGGAGCATCAGCTGTTCTAATTTGTGAGGAAAATTATGCTAAAGAAAATAATTTAGAAATACTTGGAAGAATAGTTTCTACTGCAGTTGAAGGTTGTGAGCCAGATTTTATGGGTTTAGGTCCAATTGGAGCTTCAAGAAAAGCATTAAAAAGAGCTAACCTTTCAGTAAATCAAATAGATATTGTAGAGATTAATGAGGCTTTTGCCTCTCAATCAATTGCTTGTATAAAAGATTTAGGAATTGATATTAATAAAGTAAATTTAGATGGAGGAGCTCTAGCATTAGGTCATCCTCTAGGAGCAACAGGATCAAGAATTACTGGTAAAGCATCAGAGCTACTAGTTAGAGAAAATAAAAAATATGCTTTATCTACACAATGCATTGGTCTTGGGATGGGCATTGCTACCGTTATAGAAAATATACATTAAGCCAAAAATTAATGGAACAAATACCATTTGATAAAAGATCTGGAAAAATTTGGTTTAACAATGAGTTAGTTGAATGGCAAGACGCTAAGGTTCATGCAATAAGTCATGGAATGCATTATGCAAGTTTAGTTTTTGAAGGAATAAGAATTTATAATTCAAAAATATTTAAACTTGAAGAACACACTGAAAGGTTGTTTCACTCAGCTAAAATTATGGATATGAAAATTCCATATACAGAAGATGAAATTAACAAAATAACTAAAAAATTAGTCCAAGATCAAAATATCCAAGATGGATATATAAGACCTTTTGTTTGGAGAGGAAGTGAAATGATGGGTGTTTCTGCGCAAAATACAAAAATTAATGTTGCAATAGCAATATGGGATTGGCCTGCTTATTTTGATCCTAAAGTAAAATTAAATGGTATTAAGCTAAATATTTCAAAATGGCAAAGACCTCCTCAAAACTCATCTCCTTGGAATAGTAAAGCTGCAGGTCTATACATGATATGCACCTTATCAAAACATCAGGCTGAAAGAGACGGATTCACAGACTCTTTAATGCTTGATCATGAAGGTAATGTAGCTGAAGCCACAAGTGCTAATATTTTTTTTAAAGATAAAAATAATGAATTACATACACCAATAGCTGACTCTTTCTTAGATGGAATTACCAGAAAAACAGTGATTGATTTAGCAAAATCAAAAAATATTAAAGTAAACGAAAGAAAAATATCTCCAAATGAAATATCTAATTTTGTTGGTTGTTTTATCACAGGTACAGCAGCAGAGATAACTCCGGTCGGGAGTATATTAGATAACAATTTTACAATTTGTGATTTAATTAAAGATCTTTCAACTAGTTACGAAAAGCTTGTGGGTAAAAACAATTAAATTTAAAATTAAATAAGATTTGGTAACCAAGTAGAAAATGCAGGAAATAGTATCATTAAAATTCCGTAAACTATCCCGACAATTACAAATAAAGGAACTTCTCTAAATGCTTTTGCTGGATTTTCTTTTATAACTCCTGCTGCAGTATATATACCAACACAGACTGGTGGGGTTATCATTCCTATTCCAGCGAAGGCAACGAAAACTACATATAAATGTAAAAGACTTTGATTGAAAGATAATGTAATCGCAGCAAAAATTGGAACTGTTAAATAAAATACAGGAACTATTTCTATAAAAGTTCCAAGTATCAAACAAATTGCCCCCAACATAACCCAAAATAAATTTACGCTAACACCCATTTCAGTAAAATAAGTAATAATTTTTTGTGGAGCTTGAGTGTATGTTAGAACTACACTTAAAAAAGTTGCTGTTGCAATAATAGAAAATATTACAGCTGTTATAATTGCAGTTTCTTTAAGACAACTTAATAATGAAGTTAAAGTTAATTCTCTGTAAATTAAAAAACCTATTGCTACTGCATATACACCAGCTATCGCTGCAGACTCAGATGGAGTAAGAAATCCAGCATATATACCTCCTAAAATTATTATTGGAGTAATTAGAGCTGGTAAAGCTGCTACAAAAGAATTTATTCTTTCTTTGAAAGAGGCTTTTTTGTCTGTTTTAATATGTCTACATTTTAACAGAACCAACATAACCATTAATAAAAGAAGAATTAAACCTGGTATTACACCTGCTGCAAATGTTTTTGATACAGGAACATATGTAAGTGCACTAAACAAAATAGCAGCATTTGAAGGAGGTATCAAAGCTTCGAGCAAAGCTGCTGAAGCTGCAAGCACTACAACAAAAGGGGTTGGATAACCTTGCTCAATCATCTTAGGCATCATGATGGTTCCAATTGCAGTAATAGCAGCAAGAATTGATCCGCAAAAAGCTGCAAAAAAACCCATTGCTAATACCATTGCAACACCTAAACCACCTGGCCAATGACCAACTAATGTTGTTGCGAATTTTACTAACCTTAATGCGGCTCCTCCTTTTAACATTGCCATTCCACTAAAAATAAACAAGGGTACAGCTATTAGAACATGTTTAGTTAAAGCACCAAAAGATACTTGAATTAATACTGACCACGGAAGATTAAGTCCACCAATTGCTGCTATTGAACTTCCCAATCCAAATACCAAAAAAATTGGAACAGAAATAAGTAAAGTTACAATAGATAAAATAAAAGCGAGAGCAAACATTATTTAAAACTTATTTATTCATTAAGTTTAAAAAATTATCAAATATCAACTCTAATGCTGTAAGAGCTAATATTAAAAAACCAACTGGAAAGGCTAAAAACATCCACCAAATTGGAATACTAATTTCTATTTCCATTACTTGTCCTAAGTTATAATACATGATGGTTGCATCTAGACCCGCTTTAAAAAATACACAAGCTGAAATAAAAGCAACTAAATTGACTAATAAAAATAAAATCTTTTTAAATCTTTCAGACAATATAGGAGTTAAAAAATCTACTTTTATATGTTGGCCTTTTTTCAATAATGGCCCAAGCAATGGAAAAACTAACCAACTAACTAAAACAGGTGGCAACTCTATAAACCATGCAAATCCAGTTCCTGTTATAAATCTTGTGGTTGCACTTAAAAATAAAGCAGCAACCATAATAAAAATTATTGACATTGCGAGCATCATAGATGCCGAAGCAAATAAATTGTTAATTGCTCGCAATGCTTTCATTTTTTTAGACTAAGCTGATAAACTTATTCTAATTATTCTTTGCGTACTCTTGTGCAGCAACTAAAGCATCAGAGTCGATCATTTTAGCCATAGCTGGCATAACTTTTTCTTTCATTAGCTTATCAAATTTAGCTTTTTCAGCCCCTGAAAGGGTAGTTACCACGCCACCTCTGTCTTGGAATTCCTTTAAAACTGTTTCACCATGATCCATAATTCTATCTGTTGAAAGAGTTCCAACTTCTTTACCAACATCCATAATTATTTTTTGTAAATCGGCTGGTAAACCGTTAAACCAAGTTGAATTTGCCATTATATAAGCGTCAGCATAATATTGATATGGCTTTTGAGCATATTTTAAAAATTCCCACCAACTATATGCTTTGATACTTCCTGGAGGACTATTTATTGTATCAATCATTCCTGATTGTAAAGCGTTATATACTTCTCCAGTTTTTAGAGAAACACGATTTGCTCCAAGAGCGTCCCACATAGGCTCTTCGCTCTTAAGTAATCTTCTAGCTTTTAAACCTTTCATAGCATCTATTCCTGTTAATTCACGAGCACTAGAAATTGACATTACTGGCCCTACTGGATTATACATAATTAATGTTGAATTAGTTTTTTTGGTTAGTTCACCCCAGATCTCCTTTCCTTTTGGTGAATTTTGAAAAAAACCTCTTTGTTGTTCCCAAGAATTAAATAATCCAGGAAATGAAGCTACATTAAAGTTTTTATTTATTGGAGGAAAACTAACTACTCCAACTATTCCACCAAGTTCAACAGCTCCTGATGTTACTGCTCCCATAACTTCTCTAATTCCAAAAAGTTGCTTAGAAGGATATACTTCAATTTTTAATTTACCCTTTGCTCTTTTATTAACCTCATCAGCAAAGATTTGTGCATGTTTAGCACTATGATGCTTTGGACTCCAATGAACTGAGAGTCGGCCCACTATTTCTGAAGCCAAAACTGAAGTCGATGAAATTATAAGAGATAATAGAACAAAAAAAGCAATTAAAGTTTTTGATAATTTATTAATAATACTCATTATTTCTCTCCATTAATTGTTATTTATATAATGAGTTTAATAACTAATTAGAGATAGGTCTATTTATTTAAAAAAATAATAATCAATTATAAATTGAATTTTGATAAATTAACGGTTAATTCCTCTTAATCTTTCAGATCTTCTTCTAAGAAGTTCTGCGCTAACTAAAATTAACGTAGACATTACAATTAAACAAGTCGCAACAGCCATAATAGTTGGACTTAACTGCTCTCTTAGTCCTACCCACATTTGAATTGGAATAGTTGTATTTTCAAGACCTGCTAAAAATAATACTACAACAACTTCATCAAATGAAGTTACAAAAGCAAACAACGCTCCAGATATAACTCCTGGCATAATTAATGGTAGAGTTATTTTCATAAAAGTATTTACTGGATTACTACCTAAACTCGCAGCAGCTCTAGTTACACTATGATCAAATCCAGTTAATGTTGCAGTTACAGTAATTACAACAAATGGAGTTCCTAAAATTATATGAGAAAGTATAATTCCAGTATGTGTTGCGGCCAATCCTACTTTTGCCATAAAGAAAAATATTGCTGTACCTGAAATTATCAAAGGAACAATCATTGGTGAAATCAATAAAGCCATAACCGCTGCTTTGTATGGCATATGTCTGCTACTCAATCCCAGTGCAGCAACTGTCCCAAGAATTGTTGAGCCAATTGTTGCAAAGAATGCAATAATTAAACTATTTTTTGTGGCTAGTCCCCATGGATTTTTTGTTCCATAGATCATATCTTCGTACCATCTTAAAGAAAATCCTTCAGGATCCAATGCTAACATCTTTGATGAAAAATGGATGTATTGTTCTGCATTAAATGAAAGTGGTAAAATTACAAATAATGGCGCTATCAAAAAGAAAAACACCAAACCACAAAAAGTTAAATATATATAATGCCATATTCTATAATTTAGAGGAGTGTGATTTGGTAAAGCCATTTTTTATCCTAATTTAATATTATCAATTCCTACAAGTTTGTTATAAACCCAATATATTGCTAAAACTCCAACCAAGAGCATTGTCCCAAGAGCCGATGCAAAAGCCCAGTCTAATGAGCTTTTCATATGATAAGCAATTGAATTGCTTATCAAGGAACCGCTTGCCCCTCCCACTAACGCAGGAGTTATATAATAACCAATCGCTAAGATAAATACTAATAAACATCCAGCCCCTATACCTGGTATTGTCAAAGGAAAATAAATTTTTAAAAAGGAAATTAATGGTGTTCCACCTAATGATTTTCCTGCTCTCATTAAACTAGGAGATATAGTTTTCATAACACTATATAGAGGCAAGACCATGAATGGTAATAAAATTTGTGTCATTGCAACAAATGTGCCTATAACATTATACATTAACTCTGGCCTATTTTCATCTGCTGCTAAGCCAAGCCAAACAATCAAATCATTAATTGGTCCTTGTTGTTGGAGCAAAACCATCCAACTGGAGGTTCTTACTAATAATGATGTCCAAAAAGGAAGTAAGACACAAATCATTAATAAATTACTATATTTCATAGGCAAAGTTGCCAACAAATGTGAGATCGGATAAGCAAGAATAAAACAAAATAAAGTAACCCAAAAAGCTACATTTAGAGTTCTAATCCATAAAATTTTATAAATCCTTCTATCTTCCTCAACTAGAACAATATTTCTATCTTGATCAAATCTCATATCTATTCCTTTGAGATATTTTGCATATGACCAATTCGGAGCAGCATTTTTTAATGCAACTAAGTATTCTGGTTGTCCCCACCTTTTATGAACCTTAATAAACTGTTCTTTATAATTTCCCTCTTCGAATTTATTGAGTTTTCTAACTGTTTTTTTAATTAAACTACTAAATCCTGATTTCTCATAATTTAATCTTGCTATAATTTTTCCGTATGTTTTGTTTTCTTTTAAAAATTTTAAATCCTCATACAATCCATTATAAACTGTTTCATCTGGTAAATTCTGTCCATCCCAATTTTCAATGGCTTTAAATGTTTTGGGCAACATTTTTGTAATCATTCTATCGTCAACACTCCTAAAAAGCATATCTCCAATAGGAAAAACATAAATGATTAGAAGAAACAAAAATAAAGGAGCTACAAGTAAAACTGCTTTTAATTTATTTTTTCTTTCAGCTTTTTTTAAGCTTTGCTCTAGTGGTATTCCGTCAGAAGATAAAATTTGCTCTTTGCTCATAATAAAAAAAAAGGGCGGTTAGTTATATAACCGCCCTAATAATATAGTAAAAACTTAATCTATAAAACTAAATTATAGACCAGCTTTCATTGCTTCCCACTTCTCATTAATCTCATCCTGGTTATCTGCCCAGTAATCAGGGTTCATAAGAATATGGCTTTTTAAGTTAGCAGGATTCGTTGGCATATGTGGTACCATGTTTGTTTTACCATCTTTATACCAAGGCTCTCCGGCTTCCATAACAGAAATTGAAGATTTTCTCCAAGGAGCATATGCAATGTACTTAGCACTTCCAGCTAAACCTTCTGAGCTTGTCATTTCTCTAAGTACTTTCAAAGCTTTACCATTAGCATCGTTAGGTCCACCCTTAACCATTGCAAAGTATTCATAGTCAAGAATTTGGGCATCCCATACTTGTACAAGTGGAGTTCCTTCCATTTGTGCATTAAAGAATCTACCGTTCCAACCAGTAGCCATAACTACTTCACCATTAGCTAATAGTTCTGGTGGTTGAGCTCCAGCATTCCAAAATACACATCCACCATTTGGATCTGTACAAAGTGCTTTAATTTTATTTAAAGCTCTGTCAATACCAGCACCTTCCATTTTTCTATAAAGTAAGTCTCCACCAGCTTGTGCCCCACTAGCTTTTACTCCATCAGCAACCAATGCGATCTCTAAGTTAGACATAGCACCTTTGTAGATTGCTCTTTTTCCTGGAAACTTTTTAGTATTAAAAAAGTCTTTAATCGTTTTTGGTTTTTTTACTTCCAATAGTTGCATCATTGTAAGCAAAATTCCAAGAGTAAAGAATGTTACCAACTGCACATTTAGACGGCATGCTAGTAAAGAAGTCTTGACTTGCAGGTGTTCCATCTGGAGCAGGTGCGAAATCTTTATCAAAATCAAATTCAACAAAAATTCCTTCATCACATCCAATGATTGTATCTTTTGCGTATACGTCCATGATGTCCCAAGTAATTGCACCAGCTTCTTTTTGTGCTTTAATTTCTGATAATCCACCAGTGTAGTCTACCCAATCTACAGGGATTCCTAATTTTGCAGCTGTAGGATCACCATACCCTAATTTTTGACTCTCAGTATAAGCACCACCCCAAGACACTACAGTAACTGCAAATGCTGAAGTTGTAATTGAAAGTACAAAAGAAAGAGCAAGTAATAATTTACTTAATTTTTTCATTTATTCTCCTATTTAACGTTAACGTTTTATTTTTATAAAGTGAAAGTAAAACAATATAGATTAACTTAGTCAACAGCTGAATCGGAGAATTTCAATAATGTCTATTTTGGGTCTAAAGCTCTGCAATCAATACTATTCCAGGCTATAGTGATTTCTCTACCTTCTTTAATATCCATTCTATTTGAACTATTTGGAACCTTAAGTATAAAATCTTTGTTGCCTAACAAGTCAACTCTTAATCTTGTATGATCACCATGATATATAACCTCTTCAATTTTTCCTTTATAATTATTGTCCATTTGAGTCTCTGGATCAATAATTGCTCTTTCAGGTCTCAGTGAAACTGTAGTTTTTTCTCCCTTTGATTTGGCAACTATAGGGTTTGCCAATATTTCTGATCCTGAATTTAATTTTACTTTACATTTATCGCCCGAAGCATCAATAATTTCTCCTGCAAAAGTATTATTTTCACCAATGAATTCTGCAACAAATGAATTAACTGGTCTCTCATATAATTCATCAGGACTAGAAAGTTGTTGAACTTTACCATCATTAAACACAGCAATTCTATTAGACATTGTTAATGCTTCTGTTTGGTCATGTGTAACATATACAACTGTTACACCAATACTTTCATGTATGTGTTTAATTTCATATTGCATACTTTCTCTTAAGTTTTTATCTAAAGCACCAAGTGGCTCATCCATCAAAACTAGTTGAGGATCAAAAACTAGTGACCTTGCAACAGCTACCCTTTGTTGTTGACCACCTGATAATTGCATTGGCATTCTAGCTTCAAAACCTTGAAGCGATACCATTGACAATGCTTTATCTACTTTTTTATCTGCTTCGTCTTTAGGAATTTTTCTTACTCTTAATGGAAATGCTAAATTTTCATAGACAGTCATATGCGGAAATAATGCATAGTTTTGAAACACCATTCCTATACCTCTTTTATGTGGGGGAATATCTGAGATAACTTTGTTATCTAAATAAATCTGCCCATTAGTTGGAGTTTCAAATCCAGCTAGCATCATTAGACATGTTGTTTTACCTGAACCAGATGGTCCAAGCATAGTAACAAATTCTCCTTCTGCTATATCTAAATCTAGTCCTTTTACGACAAGTTGCTTTCCATCGTAACTTTTATCTACATTTTCAAATCTTACAAATTGATCATTAGCCATAAGTGTTTAAAACATTTGTTAGATTGATAATCAAGAGATTTATTTAATAAATAATTCTTTACTCATATTACAAAATAATTTGCTACCACTATCGGTTACTCTAACTGCTTCAGAAGCCTCAACACCCCAATCTCCAAACTGCATAACAGCGATCATATGAAAGCAAACATTTGGCTCTAAAACAGTCATGTCCCCCTTGTATATATTCAAGGTATGCTCTCCCCAATCAGGTGGATAACCAATACCAATTGAATAGCCTGTTCGAGATTTTTTTTCTATTCCATACTTATCAAGTATTTTCCAAAAAGCCTGTGCCACATCATCTGCTGTATTTCCAGGTTTTACTGCACTTATGCCACTTTCAAGTGCCTCGATAGTTTTTTTCATAGTATCAATTTTTAATTGATCAGGTTTACCCAATAATATTGTTCGAGCCATTGGTGCGTGGTATCTTTTGTAAACTCCAGATAATTCTATAATTGTTGCTTCTCCCTCTATAAATTTATCTTGAGTAGCAGTTAAATGTGAGGCTGAGGTTCCTTTTCCAGTTGGAAGCAAAGTTGCAATACTCGCATACTCTCCACCAAACTCTTCTGTTCCATAAAATAATGATTTTTGTATTTCACCTACTGCATCACATTGTCTAACACCTGGATTAATAACTTCCATAGCAGTTTTCATTGCTTTTTCTGAGATTAATGCTGCAGATTTCATGTAACTTATTTCTGTATCTGATTTAACTAATCTTGCCCAATTCACAAGTCTGTCACTATCCTTAATTTTAGCATTTGGTAAACCTTGTTTGATTTTCTCATAACAAAATGCAGTAAAGTAATGAGCATCCATTTCTAAACCTATGGAAAGCTGATCCCATTTTCTTTCTTTAATTATTTGAACTAAATAATCATAAGGGTGTTTGGGCCAAGTATGAATATAACTTTCATCATAAACGATAACATTTTCATTTTTTAAATAAGTTTTGATATATGCACCTCCGGCATCTTGAGCTCTTACAAAACATAAAGGTTCATCAGCATCAACATGGATTATCGCACATTGAGCATAATAAAAAGACCAAGCATCATAACCAGTTAAATAATTTAAATTATTTGTATCATGTGAAATTAATAATTCGATGCCTTTATCTTGCATCATTTTTTGAACTTTTTTTAATCTTTTTTTATATTCTTCTTTAGTAAAATCCATAATTCTAATTTTTAAATAATTTTCCAAAACCATCTATTGAAGATTTTTTTCCAATTGATTGTAATGTATCCCATATCAGAACTTGATTGCTAGATAAGACTACTTTATTTAATTTTTTTTCAAGTTTTTCTATAATTGACAATGCTGGTAAGGCTGTACAAGAAATAAAAAGGCAATCTGCATTTCCTAAATCCATTTCTAACAAAGTTTTATATAAGTAATCTTCATCAACTTTACCAATATCTAAATCATTTGTAATATCAAAATATGCATTTGATGTAATTTTAAAATTTTGGTTTTCAAAATATTTAACCACATCATCATTTAATGCTTTAGAATAAGGTGTAAAAATCGAAATATTTTTAATATTCATTTTTCTTAAAGCATTAATTGCAGCTGTGCTAGGTGTTGTAACTTTAGCTTCTGGTTTTGCTAAATTAACTTTTTTTTTAATTACTTCATATCCTGCGGCTATAGTTCCAGATGTACATCCATATACAACACAATCTATTTTTTCATTAGGTAAAATATCTTCAGAAATTTCTGTTACAGTGTTAGACATTTTGATTAAATTTTCACTTGTTAAGGGAGCATAACAATGAATACGATTTACAAAGAAATCTACGTCCTGATCCTTAATTACGTTAATAAAATCTTTTTCAATTCTAAAATCAGTAGCTAATGCGATTAAACCAATTCTAGGGTTTGATTTACTAGTATATTTAGGCTCTATTTTAGTTGAATTCATATTTCAAAAAGTGAATATATCATAAGTTCTTTAATAATCATTAATATTAAAAATATCTATATGAATATAAAAGACACCTTGATTGCATCTTTGGTGCCCATCTTTTTGGGTTTTGGTTTTGTTATTGCAAAACCTGCTTTCGCGTCATTTCCGCCTATTCTTTTAATGGGTATAAGATTTATTTTTGCAGCATCTATTTTGGTTTGGTGGTTTCCAATACCAAGAGGTTATTTAAAAAAAATATTTATCGCCTCCTTCATAGCAAACACTATGCAATATAGTATTACCTATACTGGTTTAAACTACATTGATGCATCTGCTGCAGTTTTATTAGTTCAAACAGAGGTTCCTTTTGGAGTTATCTTTGCTTATTTCATGCTTAAAGAAAAACCAACCTTTCGAGCATTGCTTGGTATTGGTATTGCCTTTGTTGGAGTTTATATTCTAACTGGATCGCCAAATTTAGACGGAAAATTTTTTGGTATTTTTCTAACAATCTTAGGTTCAGCTATTTGGGCGCTTGGACAAGTTATTGTTAAGCCTCTAAGTAAAGAAATAAATCCATTGGCACTTGTTGCTTGGTTAGCATTATTTTCTGGACCGATATTAATTAGTTTATCTGCAGTATTAGATGGAAATACTATAAATTATTTGAAAGCAGCAAGCTTTGATCATTGGATAATTGCAATCTATATTGGATTTATTATGCAGCCAATAACTTACGGTTGTTTTTATTATGTTTTAAAAAACAACCCATTATATAAAGTGCTACCTATTGTTACAATGGGTATTCCACCTACAGGTTTATTGGCAGCAATATTTTTATTAGATGAAAAACCAACACCTGAATTATTTATAGGTGGAGCAATTATAATAGTAGGAGTTGTTATGATAGTATTTACAAAAAAAAAGATGAGGTAATAAAATGAAAGTAGGTTTTATTGGCTTAGGAAATGTTGGTGGCAAACTTGCGGGAAGTTTGTTGAAAAAAAAGTTTGATTTAACCGTTAGAGATTTAGACCAAAATTTAACTAAAGAGTTTACAAACTTAGGAGCAAAAATTGCAAGCTCACCAAAGGAATTAGCTGAAAAAGTTGATTTAATTATTACTTGCCTTCCCTCTCCAAAAATTTGTGCTGAAGTCATGGAAGGAAAAGATGGAATTTTAAATGGACTTTCTGAAAATAAAATTTGGCTAGAAATGAGTACAACAGATGAAGCTGAAGTAAAACGAATTGGTGAAAAAGTAATTGCTAGAAAAGCTATACCTATGGATGGACCAGTAAGTGGAGGATGTCACAGAGCAGCAACTGGAAATATTGCAATTTTTGTAGGCGGTGAAAGAAAAATCTTTGAAAAAATATTACCAATTCTGACTGTGATGGGTAGAAAAGTATTGCATACCGGTGACCTTGGATCTGCGTCTATACTTAAGGTAATTACTAATTATTTAGCATCAGTGCATTTAGTTGCCCTAGGTGAAGCTTGGACCGTAGCAAAAAAATCTAATTTAGATCTAACAAAAACATTTAAAGGAATAATGGCTTCTTCAGGTAATTCTTTTGTCCATGAAACTGAAAGTCAGGTTATTTTGAATGGATCTTATAATATTAATTTCACTATGGATTTAGTTTTAAAAGATACTGGTCTTTTTGATGATTTAGCAAAAAAACTTAAAGCACCTTTAGAAATTTCACCTTTAGTTGTTGATATATTTAAAGATGGACAAAAAAAATACGGTTCAAAAGCTTGGTCATCTATGATTGTAAAAAGAATGGAAGATATAAATAAAATTGATTTTAGAGCAAATGGATTTCCAGAAGAATTGATTGATAATGAAAGTGAAGAAATAGGATATGAAATATAATTATTGTGATAAAATAAGAATAGAAATGTTGATGAAGGTAATATGATTGGTTATGTAATGGTTGGAACTAATGATCTTGATAAAGCCATTAGTTTTTATGATGAAATATTAAAATCAATTAATATAAAAAGAGTAGAGACAGATCCTGAATATGCAGCTTATGCTCCTATAGAAAAACCAACAGCAATTGAATTTTATGTAACAAAACCTTTTGATAAAAAAAAAGCTACTAATGGTAATGGCACACAGGTTTCATTTGTTACAGACTCACGACATATGGTTGATAATTTTCATAAAACTGGATTAAAAGCAGGTGGTAAAAGTGAAGGATCGGGTGGAGAGAGACCTCCTAATTCAGGAGTTTACTATTCTTATATTCGTGATTTAGATGGGAATAAAATTTGTGCTTTTACAAATAACAAAACCTAATGACATACAATCTTATTAAAGAAAAATTAGATAATGGTAAATTAGTAATTTTAGATGGAGCCATGGGATCGGAGCTTGAAAAAAAGGGGGCTAAAATGGATAAAGATTTATGGTGTGGCACATGTTCTGTTGAATTCCCTGAATTAGTAACGAAAGTTCATGAGGAATATATTAGTGCTGGAGCAGACATAATTACTACAAATACATACGCTTGCACACCAATTTCAATGAAAAACTATGGATTAGAAAATTCAATTGAAGAGTTTAACCAAAAAAGTGTCCAGGTAGCAAAAAAAGCAATTAAAAATTCAAAAAAAAATATTGCTTTAGCTGGTAGTGTATCAGCCAGTGGAAGTTTTTATAGATTGGGAATTGATGCAATGATTCCTGGTTTTAAAAAACAAATTAAAATCTTAAAAGAGGAAGGTGTTGATTTAATTATTTTAGAAGCAATGTCATCTCAAGCAGATATTGTTCAGACAATGATTGAATGTTCATATAAAATAAATATTCCTGTTTGGCTTTCAATATCATGTGTAATAGATGATAAAACCAAAAATGTAATGCTTGGCTATAACGATACTGTAGACTCTCCACCTGAAGTTTATGAAAACTTTGAAAAATCATTAAATAGATTTAGCAAACTTCACAAAGGTCCAATTTTAATTGCACATAGTGACGTCGATGTTACTGGAAAAGCTATAGAAATTGCAAAAAAAAACTTTAATGGAATATTGGGTGCTTATCCAAATACAGGATATTATGAAAAACCTCATTGGAAATTTGCAGATAATTTTACTCCTGGTGATTATTTAAAATATGCAAAATCTTGGTCCAACAGTGGAGTTCAAATTATTGGAGGATGTTGTGGCTTAGGAGTTGCGGAAATAAAGGCAATATCAGTATTAAAAGAATAAAATAAGGACAAACATTTATGAGTAACAATAAGCTTAAAAGTGAAGCTAATCCAAGTCTTGTGGTTTTAAGAGACAATAAACCAAAATGGTATTTGCCAGAAAGTCGTAGAGAGGGATATAGAAATTTACACAAAATAAATAGATATGGCTTGTTATATAGATCTGATTTAGTTTTAAAACTTAATAAAAAATATAATAAAAAAATTAAAAATATACCTTCTGTAAAAAAAGTTATTAATCATAAGTATTTTTGTTCATTGTTAGTTGGAAAAAATCAAGAAATATTATTTGAAAAATACGCAAATGATTTTAATGAAAAAACCCCACAAACAATAATGTCAATTACTAAAATGTTTGCAAATTTATTTGTAGGAGAGTTGTTAGAAAAAAAAATAATTGATTTAAATAAAAAGATTTCTGACTATCTACCAAACATAGGTTCTGGGTATGCTTCTGCTACAATTCAGGATGTTTTGGACATGAACATTGTGAATTCGTATAGTGAAGATTATACTGATCCCTATACATCATCATTCTTACACGAACCAGTATGTGGGTGGAGACTACCTACTAACTTAGATGATAAAATTGGACAAGAAGAGTTTTTAAATACAATTCAAGCTAATGAAAAAAAAAAATTAACTAATTCAACAGAATTTTCTCATTATAAATCTGCAAATACAGATGTTATTGGTGTTTTAATAGAAAAAGTAAGTGGTAAAAAATTAAGTCAATGGATTTTAGATGCCGTTGAAGCTGCAGGATTTGAAGATGCGCTTTATATGGGGACTGATAGATTTGGTATGCCATGGATTTCTGGAGGCGGATGTTTAATTTCTAGAGATTTTTTAAGATATGGGCTTCTATTTTCACGAAAAGGCATTGGTGTGGGAAATAGGAAAGTTGGATCTTTTAAGTTCTTTAATCAAACTATAAAAAATAAAGGAACAAAGTATATGGAGTTATCAAAAGATAAATTTTTATATTATTCAAATTCAACAATGAAATTAGGTGATTGGATCGGACATTCTGGATTAGGAGGACAGTTTTTGGCGGTAAACTTAAAAACTGGTATCACTGCATCATATTTTTCAGTAATAGATACTCCTTCTGGTACTGATGAAAATTACAAAAGAGATATGATTAATATGATGGATGAAATAGTCAATCAAAAATTTTGATTTTATATAATGTCACTGTTTTTTTTTATTAGGAACTAAAACAACTGCTAAAATACCTCCAATTACTATCATAGAGCTTCCAATAATTTCTCTCCAACCAAATGGTTCATCAGTGAGAATACTTGAGCTTATAACACCGACGATTATCTCTGAAAGAAAAAGTATTGAACATAGTCCAGCTCCGAGTTGACTTGGAGACCAGAGAATAACTATACCTGTTGGGATGAAATAAAAAACGGAAATTATAAATAAGAAAGATGCCATCGACACAAAAGCTTCAATAGCTGGCATTGGACCAAGGTATTCTGCTAACATATAACCTGCAAAAATGTTAAATATAGCTCCGTAAACAAAGAATGAAAAAATTAAAGGGAATACACCATCGGTTTTAATTACCTCTAGACGTATCATTCCACCTGCAAATATTGCTCCTCCAGCAAGTGCTAACCAATCACCTGAATTTTCTGGTAATGGAAAAAAAGTTTGTTTACTGAAAACTATCCAAAGACCACCTAGTGCTAAAAGTAAAGTTAATAATCTTTCAAGACCAGGTCTTTTTTTAAGAAATAAAATCTCAAAAATTGTTGTCCAAATTGGTGTCATATAAAAAAGTATTAATGCGCGAACAACATCCGTTAAAAGAAAACTTAATGCATAACAAATAAAACCTCCACCAATTAATAGCCCTGTAAAAGGTAGTTCAAGTCCTGAAGACCTACCCTTAAATTTTCTCCAAATTGAAATTGGAGATAGAATTAAAACACCAATTATCATTTGTGCAATTGTGCCCCAACCTCCTGTAAGCCCCCCCTCTTCAAGTATTCTTTGAGGTAACCAGTAAATGCCCCAAGCACCCGCTGAAATTGCTAAAGCAAATGCAATTTTAAAATGATGTGGGTGTCTATCCATTAGTTTAATAAAGGTTTATTCTTATTATATTCAAACATTTCTTCATATTTTTTTGCAAAAGCAAATAATTTTAAATCTTCACTTTGTTTTCCAATAATTTGAATGCCTATTGGAAAGCCATTTTTATTAAACCCTATAGGTACTGATATTGAAGGTAAATAAAAAAGACTTGCTAAAATATGGACCTCTATCCATCTATGATAAGTATCTGTCTCAAATTTGTTAATTTTATTTGGATATTTTAAATTTTTATCAAAAGGAAAAGTTTGCTGAGAAGGTAAGGCTAAGAAATCATAATTATTAAATACTTTATTTAAATCACTTAACAATTCAATCCTAGAATTTAATGCTAATTGAATATCATCTCCTTTAATTTTTATACCTTTTTTATATTCCCATATTGCTTGTGGTGTCATTTCGTTAATATCATTAATATTCATATTAATAATATCTTCATAAATACTTTTTGCTCTTATAGTAGTCCAGCAATCCCATAATTTTAAAACATCTATTTTTGGTTTTAAATTGTCAACTTTAATTTTATTTTTTTCAAGGCTATTTAATTTTTTATTACATATATCTATTATTTCATCTTCATATTGGTATGCTCCATTCATATCTGATAACCATCCAATTTTTATATTTAAAAGATTCTGATCCTTAATATTAGTTTCTTTAAAAGAGCCATTTAAGTTAGACGAGATAGGATCTGATTTATGTTTTCCGACTATAACATCCAAAAGTATGGACATATCATTAGGAGTTCTTGCTAAACAACCGGGTGTTGAGATAATTGGTAGATTTTTTTTTTTATTATCTAGTCTATAATCAGGAATAATTCCTGGTGTAGGTCTAAATCCATAAATATTAGCAAAAGCAGCAGGAGTTCGACAAGATCCCATCATATCTGTTCCATCCGCAAAAGGTAGTAAATCAGATGCAACAGCAACACTCGCACCTCCACTAGATCCACCTGATGATTTAGAATTACCATAAATATTTGGTGTAATTCCAAAAAGTCTATTTGCAGTGTGCGCACCAACTCCTAATTCAGCAGTGTTAGTTTTACCTATCATAATACCACCAGCATCTAGTTGTCGGTCAACAATTAAAGAATTTTTTTCTGGAAAATTATCTTTATATCCTGGAAAACCATAAGTCGTTGGAAAACCAACCACATCTAATAAATCTTTAGATGCTAATGGTAAACCAAATAAAGGTTTACTATTATCAAAGTTTTCATCTTTTTGTTTAGCCTCTTTTATTATTTCATCTTCATTTTTAATCGATACAATAGCATTTAAAGATGGGTTAAATTTTTTTATTCTATCTAAATAAAAGCTAACAACTTCTTTAACTGAGACTTCTTTTTTATGAATTAAAGAAATAGTTTCTTTTACTGATTTATTTTCAAGCATTGAAAATATCTCCTATCTAGCTTTTTTAATTGATACTAAAGTAATTTCTTTAGTTTCTTCTAAAGTTGCAAGTCTTGGATTGGTCGCAAATGCTTGGTCTTTCATTGCTTTTTCTGCAATTCTATCTACACAATCTTCGGGCACACCAATCTCGCTTAAACTTTTTGGAATTTTAATTCTATCTAATAGTTTTTCAATATTTGAAATAAATGAAGGTACTGAATGATCTTCAAATTGCATAGCTTCTGACATTCTTTTAACTTTTTCTTCCATGCCTGGTAAATTATATTTTAAAACAACTGGCAATATAATTGCGTTAGTTAAACCATGATGTGTGTTATATTCGGCACCGACCATATGGGCAATTGCGTGAACTAAACCCAAACCTTTTAGAAAAGAAATTCCTACCAAGCAGGATCCAACATGCA
Source organism: uncultured Pelagibacteraceae bacterium (assembly GCA_902522915.1). Classification (GTDB taxonomy): domain Bacteria; phylum Pseudomonadota; class Alphaproteobacteria; order Pelagibacterales; family Pelagibacteraceae; genus Pelagibacter. The sequence continues at coordinate 22,730 of CABYXQ010000014.1, forward strand.
TACCTCCCCTTGCAACTAAATTACCAGGATCTTCTACAGCTGTGACCAAAGATTTTGATATCAATGATAATCCTTCTAAAGCAGCCCCATCACACATAGGATTAAAACCTGGAACACAATACCCTTCTATTCCATGAATTAATGCATCTGCTCCAGTCCAAGCTGTTAGATTCGCTGGAAGACCAATAGTAAGTTCCGGGTCTAGTAATGCTAAAGAAGGTCTAACATCTGGATGCCACATACAAAATTTCATCCCTTCTTTTAAATATGTAACCATTGCTGTAATTTCTGTTTCTGCCCCCGGTTCCTGCTGTTGTAGGAATAGTAATTATTTTTGGAAAAGGATTATCTTTACTAATTTTAGGAGGGGTTAGCTCAAATTCAAAATCTCTTAGTGGAATATTATTATTTGCTGTGAGACATATCAATTTACCTCCATCCATTGCACTACCTCCGCCAATTGCAATGATAGAGTCATGATTTCCATCTTTAAATTTTTTACACCCATTTGAAACTTCATCTTCTCGTGGATTTGGAGATATATCGAAAAATAAATCTGATTTAACATTAGAACTAGTTAGATAACTTTTTAAATTTATAATAAATGGTAGTTTTGGGCTGCCTTTATCAGTAACTATTAAAGGATTTTTTATATTTAAATTATTACAAATAGTTCCTATTTCTTTCAATCTACCCGGGCCATAAGCTATATTTGTAGGAAATGTCCAATCTTGATTGGATAAGATATCTGATTCATTTAGTTTAAAATTTTGCATTTTATTTATAAGGTTTATACAATTTTAGAAAATTTATAAATGAATAATTCATCTGAAATAGTTGATATTAAAAAAACTTATCTTGCAATAGCTACAATGCTTATGGCTATCCTTTGTGTTGATTTATATATGGTTGTTATAAAGTTTCTTGGAAATGAATATACTGTTATTCAACTTGCAGTTTTTAGAAATGTCGCAGGTATAATACCTTTATTTATTTTAATTTTATTTACTAAAGAATATTTATCAGTTTTCAAAAACCTTAATAAAAAATTTATTTATTTAAGTTTTCTTCGAGGTTTGTGTTTTTTAGCTATGAATATTTTTATATTTATATCTGTTATTAATCTTGAATTTGCAACAGCAATGACATTAACTTTTTCTTCTCCCTTTTTTATAGTTATTTTATCAATATTTTTTTTGAAAGATAAAGTTGGAATTTACAGATGGTCTGCAATATTTATTGGTTTCTTTGGGGTTGTTCTAATTATGAAACCAACAAGTGATATTTTTAATTATTTTTCGATATTTCCAATATTAACTGCAGTTGCATGGGCTTTTTCTGTAATAATACTTAAGTATATCCCAGAAGGACACTCAACAGCTAAAATTCAATTGTATACTTTAATCTTTAACGTGTTAGGTGGCGTTTTTTTATTTTTTATAACAAAAGGTCATGTTGAAATTAAAAGTGCTCAAGACTTTTTCTTAATGACACTAACTGGCATTCTTGGTGGAACTGCTGCAATACTTTTTATTTATGCATACAGATTAATTTCAGCAAGTAAGATGGCTTCATTTGAGTACTTTGGTATTCCTTCATCTTTTGTTCTTGGCTGGTTTTTTTTTAATGAAGCTCCATGGTCACAACTTTTTCCTGGAGTTTTAGTTATTGTCTTTGCTGGAATGATAATTATTTGGCGAGACTCAATTAAGCAAAAATCAATTAATATAAGTAGAGAAATTAACTAGCTGACTTCATTGAATTCATAACAATAGCTCGATCTATTTCTCCAAGCAAATCACCCGTATCACTACATACAACTGGAAATGCTTTATCACTATCAACAAGTTTATCGATTAATGTTTCTATTTTTGAATTATCTAAAATACAGTTTGATTTAGTTTTGTATAACTCTTTAGTATCAGAACAACATTCTTTTCTCATTACTTTTGCGGCACTTAAAACTTTATATTTTGGAACGTCTTCACAAAAATCTTTAACATATTGGTCTTTAGGATTTGCTACAATTTCTTCTGGTGTTCCTACTTGAGAAACTTCACCGTCTTTCATTATTGCTATATGATCAGCCATTTTGATTGCCTCTAAAAAATCATGGGTAATAAAAACCATTGTTTTTTTTAATTTCTCTTGAATCTTTAAAAGTTCATCTTGCATCTCTCTTCTGATTAAAGGGTCCAAAGCTGAAAATGGTTCATCAAATATTAGTATTTCTGGATCAACTGCTAAAGCTCTTGCTAAACCAACTCTTTGTTGCATACCACCAGATAATTCTCTGGGATAATTGTTTTGCCATCCATCCAATCCTACCATTTTTAATACTTCCATAGATTTTTCTATTCTTTCAATTTTTTTAGTACCTCTCACTTCTAAACCATAAGCAATATTTTCAATTACTGTTCTGTGTGGAAATAAACCAAAATGCTGGAAAACCATACTCATTTTATTTCTTCTTAAATCTAACAACTGACTATTACTCATTTTAGTAACATCATCATTATCCATTTTTACAGTTCCTGAAGTTGGCTCTATAAGTCTAGATATACATCTCACTAATGTTGATTTACCACTTCCTGATAAGCCCATAACTACAAACGTCTCTCCTTCTTCTATAGAAAAGCTAACGTTCTTTACAGCAACTACATGTCCTGTTTTTTCTTGAACTTCTTTAATAGAAAAACTCGTGTCTAAATTTTTAATAATTCTTTTTTCATCTGGGCCAAATAATTTCCAAACATTAGTACAAGTTATTTTTGCTTGATTGCTCATATTTTGTTATTTTAATAACATAAAAATAGACAATATTTTCCTTTAAAAGTAAAATTATTTATTTTAAATTTTAAATAATTATGTCATCTGAAGTCTCAAGTATCCAGGGTAAACCAATTTCATCTAAGAATATAATTACATATTCTTTAGTTCTATTAACTTTTTTAGTTGCTTTATGGTTATCTTTTCAAAGTGAAGGTCCTTCAAAAATGCCAAAAGTGGTAACTGATCAATTTACATTTACAGCGTGGGTTAATGAAGGTGAAGATTACTTAAAGAAAAATTATAGATGGATTACAAAAATAATAGCCAGTTATATAAAAAATATTTATTACTTTGTTGAAGATTTTCTTCTCGACTCTCCTTGGCTTTTAATTGCAGCATTAATATTTTTACCTTGTTTAATTGCAGGTGGTTTGAGATTGGGTCTATATTCTTTATTCGTAATTTATTTTTGGGGTGCTACAGGTATGTGGGAACCATCCCTTCAAACTGTGGCATTGATGGGTTTATCTGTATTGATGTGTGTAGTTGTAGGTGTAACCTTAGGTGTTATGTGCTCACAAAGTGATCGATTTGAAAATTTTATGAAACCTATTTTGGATACAATGCAAGTGATGCCAGCTTTTGTTTATCTTTTTCCTGCTCTATTCTTTTTTGGTATTGGAGGAGCTCCAGCCATATTGGCAACCATGATTTATTCTATGCCTCCAATAATAAGATTAACAAATACAGGAATTAGACAAGTCTCAGCAGAGACAATAGAATCTGCAACCTCATTTGGCTCAAGTAAATTGCAGCTTATGTTTAAGATTAAAATTCCTCTTTCATTACCAAGTATAATGATGGGAATTAACCAAGTTATAATGATGGCATTGGCACTTGTTGTTCTTGCATGTTTTATTGGAGCTGAAGGAATTGGCGGTCAAGTGTGGCAAGCAATTAGAAGACTTGACGTTGGATGGGCGATGGAAGGCGGACTTTGTATTCTTTTTATGGCAATAATGTTTGATAGATTTAGCATGTCTTTCAGTAAAACAGAACAGTCTCTACCTTCTAATGTTCAAAAATTTTATTTACTCCCTCAATCTTGGGAAAAATATTTAATTGCAAGAATTATAGAAAAACCTTTAGAATTTTTAAGTGGATTAACTAATTTTGTCTGTATTAATTTAACAAGGTCAATTGCTTATATATTTGAATTTTGTATTTCATTATTAAATAAAAATACTGCGAGAGATATAGGTGAAGCTATAACAAGAAGATATTATATTATTCCTTCATTTTTACTCATTCTGGCTATTTCCTTTTTTGACTCTTACATA
>CABYXQ010000015.1 GCA_902522915.1 uncultured Pelagibacteraceae bacterium
ACTGTTGCTTGTGATACTCCTGTTGCACCGTCAGATCAATATCGTCTTAAAATGAAATGTCCACAGGATATCAAAAAAGCAAAAAAACTTCTTAAAGAAGCTGGTTATCCCAATGGAATTGAAATGGTAATTCACGTTTCAACTAAAGAACCTACTTGGCCGACAATAGGAGAGGTTTTGCAACAACAATTAGCAGAAGCTGGAATTAAAGCTGAAGTTAAAATGACTCCTTCTAAAAGCTATTGGAATGAAACATGGATGAAAAAACCTGTTGCAATGACTCGTTGGAACGAAAGACCTGCTGACAGTGCATTACATGAAATTTATCATAGTGGAGCAAAATGGAATGAGTCTTATTTCAAAAATCCAGATTTTGATAAAAATTTAGCTGATGCTAGAGGTGAGCTTAATTTTAATAAAAGAAGAAAAGCTTACAGAAATGCGCAAAAAACTCTATGGGAAGAGTCAGGAACAATGATTCCTTACCATGTTTCTAAATTAGTAGTAACTTCTTCAAAAGTTAAAAATTTAGATGAGGTAGAGGTATTCTCAGTTCGTTGGCATAAAGTTAACATAGATTAGTACAAAATATAGTTTTACAGGCCTTTTCTAAGGCCTGTAAAATTTTTTCATCTTTTAAACGATTTTTTTATTAGATAAACAGTTTAAGTTATGTTTTTTTTAGTAATAAAGAGAATTCTGTTAGGTTTAATAACTTTATTTATAGTATCTCTTATTACATTTGTAGGCGTTGAAGTTTTACCTGGAGATGCATGCACAACTTATCTTGAACGACAAGCTTTCGGTGCTGCTTTAGAGGCGTGTTATGAAAGATTGGGACTAAATTTACCAGCTTATGAAAGATATATATCTTGGGCAATAGGAGTATTGCAAGGTGATTTTGGTTATTCGTTAAGTGGTGAGATGAAAATTAACGATGTGTTGGGACCAAAAGTAAAAAATTCTATGGTACTAGCTTCAGCATCAATATTAATTGGAATACCTGTTGCTCTTTTATTAGGTATTATTACAGCTTTATGGCGAGATAAACTTCCTGATATTATAATTTCAACAGTTACAATATTTTCTATGACGATCCCTGAATTTATAAGTGCTACTTTGTTAATTCTTATAGTGGCTATTTGGTTAGAGTGGTTACCTGGAATTGTAATAGTTCCATCAGAGGCATCAATTTCAGAATTACTTCCAAATATAATTTTACCAGTTATTGCAATTTCTATGATTATGACAGCGCACATGGCAAGAATGGTAAGATCAAGTGTAATTCAAGTAATGGCTAGTGATTATGTACAAATGGCAATTTTAAAAGGAGTGCCTTATTGGAAAATGGTATTTAAGCATGTTTTACCAAATGCATTGTTACCTGCAATTAATGTAGTTGCTTTAACAATTGCATGGTTATTAGGAGGAGTAGTAGTAACCGAAGTAGTTTTTAATTATCCCGGTTTAGGAAGATTAGTTATTGAGTCTATATCAAATAGAGATTTACCAGTTGTTCAAGCTTTAGCAATTATTCTTGCATCAATTTATGTCAGTATAAATTTAATAGCTGATCTAATGACACTAATGTTAAATCCTAGATTAAAATCACTTCAAATTAAAAAGTAAATGAAAAATAAAAAAGAAAAACAAAAAAATACTTTTCAAAAAATATTAGAAGTAATTAAAACAATGGCATCCAAGCCATCTGGTTTAATTGGATTAACAATATTGATTTTTCATGTAATCCTAGCAATTACGAGTCCATTATATGTACCATATGATTATAAAGCTATAGACCCATCACTTATGCTTAATCCGCCATCATCAGAATTTTGGTTTGGAACTGATAGTTTGGGAAGAGATGTGTTTACAAGAACTATTCTTGGAGGAAGAACTGCTCTTACAGTTACATTTTTTGGATCATTAATTGCGTTGTTATGGGGAGGATCACTAGGAATTTTTTGTGGGCTTGTTGGAGGTAAAATTGATGATGTTGTAATGAGAATTATAGACGCTTTTCTTTCAATACCTTGGATATTGGCAATGCTATTAATTGTATCTTTACTGGGCACAACAACATTAGTGCTAATTCCTGCGCTAGGTTTCTTTTATGGAAAAGGAATTGTACGTGTTGCAAGAGCTGCAACTCATGATGTTATAGCTAAGGATTTTATTGTTTCGGCTCGAGCAAGAGGTCATAGCAATATTTCAATAATTTGGAATGAGATATTACCTAATGTTAGAGATGCAATAATGGTTGAAGGAGCTATGAGATGGTCATGGATGTTACTTGGTTTTAGTTCATTGTCTTTTTTAGGATTTGGTGTAAGTCCACCCACACCTGATTGGGGTTTAATGATATCAAATGCTAGAGGTTTAATGTCTTTTGCATATTGGGCGGTTTTGGCGCCAATTGTTGGTTTAAGTTCACTAATTATTGGAATTAATTTAACAGCTGATGCATTTGCAAAAGCATTGGGAATAGACAGATCAACAAAGGCGCCAGTTTAATGAAAACATCAGTTCAACAAATAAACAATCTAACTATAGGATTTCAAAGTCAAAAAGGACAACAGATATCGATTTTAAAAAATATAAATACAACAATTAATAAAGGAGAAACAGTAGGTATTGTTGGTGAATCAGGATCTGGCAAAAGTACTCTCGCTTTGGCTATGATGGGATATGTGAAACATGGTCTTTTCACTATTTCTGGTGAGTGCATGTTTCACTCTAATAACTTATTAGAAATGAACAACAAAGAGCTAGAGAATATAAGAGGTAGAAAGATTGCTATGATACCTCAAAATGCCGGTCAGTCTCTGACACCTAATCTTAAAATTGGTTACCAAATTGATGAAGCTTTAAAACTTCATACCGATCTAAAAAAAACTGATAGAGATAACAAAATTTCTGAATTACTGAATAAGGTAAGACTTCCATCTCCAGAGACTATGGCCCAAAGATATCCTCATGAACTATCTGGTGGACAACAACAAAGAGTGGCAGTGGCTATGGCACTGGCAGGAAGCCCTGAATTGTTATTACTAGATGAACCAACAACTGGATTGGATGTTACAACTCAAGCACACGTTTTAGAATTACTTAACTTAATTGCAAAAGACACTGGCACATCAATGGTTTATGTAAGTCATGATCTTGGCGCTATTGCTCAAGTTAGCGATAGAGTAATAGTAATGTATTCAGGAGAAATAGTTTTAGATGGCCCAGTAAGAAGTATACTAAAAAATCCTATTCATCCCTATACATTTGGTTTACTAAAATCTATTCCAAAACTTACATTACCTGGATTACCTAATTCTATGTCAGGAAGTCAACCACAACCTGGATCAATCAAGGAAGGATGTAGTTTTTATGATAGATGTGAATTTGCAGATAAAAATTGTAAAATTAATTCTCCTGAACTTGAATATATTAATGATTTAAATACTCATGTTAGATGTTTTAGGCATAAAGAATTAATAAATCAGAATGAATTAAACTCACAAACAGTAAAATCTATAGAAAACAAAATATTAAAAAATGAAATTTTAGATTTATCAAATGTTTCAATAAGTTATGCGAAACAAAAATTTATAGAGCAATTAATTAATAAAATTGAAGATAAAAATCCTACAGTCAAAGATATTGATATCAATATAAACAAAGGAGAAACTCTTGCTTTAGTTGGAGAGTCAGGAAGTGGTAAATCTACGATTTTAAAATCTATTGCTGGATTACTTAAAACAAAAGATGGAATAATCAAATTTGAAAAGGATAAGGAACTATCAAGTGATTTGAGAAAAAGAGATCCTAAATTTTTAAGGGCAATTCAATTAATTTTTCAAAACCCAGATGAATCTTTAAATCCAAACCACACAGTTGAAGAAATAGTTGCTCAACCACTCAAATTATATTTTGGCTTAAAGGGACATGAATTGAAAGAAAAGATAATCAATGTTTTAGATAAAGTTAGATTAGGTAAATTTTATCTCACCAGGTATCCAAGACAATTATCTGGAGGCGAAAAACAAAGAGTTGCAGTAGCAAGAGCATTTGCAGCAAAACCAGATATTATACTTTGTGATGAAGTAACTTCAGCATTAGACGTTTCTGTTCAGGCTGCAGTCTTAAATCTACTTCAAGAATTAAAAGAAGATTTTGGAACAACATATATATTCGTTTCTCATGATTTGGCAGTTGTAAGAGCTATTAGCGATAGAGTAGCAGTTTTGTATCAAGGTAGATTATGCGAAATTGGACCTTCAAAAAATGTTTATAAATTTCCATCTCATCCTTATACTGAGGTTCTTTTAGGTGCTGTACTGGAACCAGACCCAGATATTAAACCAAAATTAGTTGCAGAGGATATTGTAGAAGAAAAACCACCAGAAAATGGGTGTAGTTTTCAAGGAAGATGTCCACGCATATTAGGAGATATTTGTAAAAATGAAGTGCCGCCATGGCAATCTACTGAAAATGGAAATTCAATTAGGTGTCATATAAAAATAGATGATTTAAAAAATCAACAAACATTAAACTAGGACATTTTTTTTATTACATCAGGAAGAAAAATTATATAAGAAGCTCTCTATGAAAATAAATAACGTTGTTGTAATCGGATCAGGAACTATGGGAAGTGGAATAGCCGCTCAACTTTGTAACGCAAATATTCCAGTTACTCTTTTAGATTTAAAGACTGAAATAAGCCAAAAAGCTAAAGAAAGAATTGAAAAATCAAGACCTCCACTTTTAATAGACAAATCAAAAATTGATGGAATTAATGTCGGAAATATAGCAGAAAATTTTAATCTTGTAGCTGAAGCAGATTGGATAGTCGAAGCAGTTGTAGAACGTATCGATATTAAACACGATATATATGAAAAGATATTCAAAAAAAGAAAAAAAGATTCAATAGTATCTTCAAACACTTCATCTATTCCAATAAGCGTTCTGTCAGAAAAATTATCTGAAGAAGATAAAAAGGATTTTTGTATAACTCATTTTTTTAATCCAGTTAGATATATGGATTTACTTGAAATAGTTAAAAATGAAAAAAGTGATTTAGAAAAAATAAAACATTTAAAAAATTTTTGTGAGGTAGATTTAGGAAAAGGTGCAATTATTTGTAATGATACACCTGGTTTTTTAGGTAACAGGATTGGTGTTTATGCTATGCAAGTAGCAATGACAGAAGCTTTTAAATTGAAATTATCTATAGAAGAAGCGGATGCTATTTTTGGGAGACCAATGGGAATACCAAAAACGGGAGTATTTGGTTTATATGATTTAATCGGAATAGATTTAATGGCAGATGTTTTAAAAAGTTTTATTAAAGAATTACCCAAATCAGATGAATTCCAAGAAGTTGCTAAAGAAATACCCTTAGTAAAAAAATTAATAGAAACCGGTTATACAGGACGTAAAGGCAAAGGTGGTTTCTATAGAATGAATAAAGTTGATAATAAAAAAATTCTAGAAGCAATTAATTTAGAAAATGGAGAATACCATCCTACACAAAAAATAAATATCAAATCTGAAAAAGTAGATCTCAAAGCATTAATCAACAGAGATGATAAATATGGTGAATATGCTTGGTCAGTTATCTCTAAAATTATTAATTATGCTTCATCATTAGTTCCAGGTATTACAGATGAATTTAATGATATTGATGAAGCAATGAGACTTGGATTTAATTGGAGTAAGGGACCATTTGAAATGTTAGAGGAAATTGGCGTTGCAAATTTTTTTGATAAGTTCAAAAACTACGAAGGAAATAAATTTTTAGAAAATTTATCTAAAACAAAAAATGAAAAATTTCACGGTGTAAGACAAAAATATACAGACATTGAAACTTTGGGTAAAGTTAAGAAAACTGCAACAAGCATTGACGGAAATAGCTCTGCATCAATTTATAGATTTAACGACTTTAATATCGTTGAGTTCACTACTAAAGCTAATGCACTTGATTATGATTCAATGGATGCATTGAAAAAAGCTACAGATAAACCTTTGATAATTATTAATGAAAGTATGCAATTTTCAGCTGGTGTAAATTTAACTTATACAATGAACTTTGCTGATAAAGGCGATCATAAGTCCATTGAAAAATTTGTTAAATATTTCCAAGACACTTGTAAAGAACTCAAATATTCAAAATATCCAGTAGTATCAGCTCCTTCAGGACTAACGCTAGGCGGAGGTTTTGAGGTTCTTGTTCAGAGTAATTTTGTTGCCTCACACACCAACATTGTAGTTGGTTTAGTTGAAACAATGGTTGGACTTGTTCCAGCAGGAGGAGGATGTAAGGAAATGTTGTGGAGATGGTCACAAACTGATGAGGCAAAAAATGACCCAGATTTTGCTCCTCTTAAAGTTTTTGATATTATTGGTTATGGCAAGACAGCAACTTCACCAGTTGAAGCAGAGCCATTGAAATATTTGTTACCAGAGAATAAAAAAATTATGAGTAGGAACAGCTTATTACAAGTATCAAGATCAATATTACAAGAAAACAAAGATTTTGTGCCTCCTGTGGAAGCTAATTTTAATTTATCTGGTAAACCTTTAAAGGATAAAATGGTTAAACTTTTAGAAAAATTATATAACGACAAAATTATTTTAGACCATGGAATGACAGTTGGTACAGAGCTTGCCAATGTTCTTAGTGGTGGAGACACTTCTATAGATAAAACTTTATCTGAGGATGATCTATACAAGCTAGAATTAGATGCCTTTATGAGATTGATTGAAACAAAACAAACACAAGAAAGAATAAAGCATACTCTATCAACTGGTAAACCTTTAGTTAATTAGTTTTCATTATACATTCTAATTGTATTAACAAAATCAGGTCTTAAAATATATTCAGATCTATGTGAATATTTAATTTTTTCTAAAACTTTAATTCCATAGATAACTTTTCCTATTGGAGTATATTCCCCTTGAAACAGGGGCTCATCATCAAGAACTATAAAAAATTGACTATCTTCAGTGTCATACTTTAAAGATCTTGCTAAACCAACACTGCCCTTATCAAAAATAAATTCAGCTTCAATTTCCGATTTAATTGTACCATAACCAGATTTGCCAGTTCCAATTTTACCATAATCTAACTTATTTTTTTTACCAAATTCAAGATCACCAGTTTGTACAAGTTTGTCTTTAATAACTCTGTGAAAAGCAACCCCATCATATAATTTTTTATTAACTAATTTTTTAAATCTCTCTACCCCGTTAGGTGAAATTTCAGGATAAAGTTCAATTATAACGTTTCCACACTCTGCGTTAAGCACAACTATATTGTTTGGTTTTTCAAAATTTATATTTTGAGGATTAAAATTTTTCACAAATAGACATTTATTTTTGATCAAAATTAGAAAACTTAAAGCAAAGATACCTAAAAATAATAAGAATAAAAAAATTAACTTTTCATGCCTGGTAGCTTTGATTTTTTTAATCATTTTTAAAATACAAAGGTACTATCAATTTCATTTAATTTATCTTTAATGAATTTTATTTTTTTATTAAGAATTTTATCACTTGAGGTTTTGTAATTTCCAAATATTAAATGCGAATAAACTTCTGCCATATCTTCCGAAGGAATTGTCATTGAATATTCTGTAAAAAAACCATTAGTATTTTTATATGTATCAAGACCTAAACTTTTTGAACAGGTAGAGCAATCTGCATATTTAAAATTTGGGTTGTTAAATTTTTTCCACTCTTCCTCATTAAATAAATCTTTAAAACCATCGTTAATAATATGAAATAACTCGTGATGAATTACTCTTTCAAAATATTTTTCATTAAATTTAAGATCTATGATTAGTGTTTTCATTGCATGATCAGGGATACCTGCTGTATTTATTCCTGAGATAGACAGATTTTCACACATTACAATATATTTAAGATTAACTTTTTTTAAAAATTCTGCTGAGTATCTATTTAAATTCTTAAATATTATATAGAATTTTTTGTCATAAGTTTCCTTATCTGAGTTGCTACAGGCAATATTTTTCTGCACCCCTAATCTAAATGGTTTTTCTGCATAAAAATATTTGAGTTTGTTGGGTGTTTTTAATTTATAAATTTCTAAATTTGGAATTTTAATGAGGTTATAAATAGAATTTGAGTTTGCCATAGATATTAAAAAAAAGGATATTAAAACTAGCTTAAAAATCTTCATAAAAATAATTTAGATGATATTCGATTTAAAAAGAATGTGTTACATTTTGTTTATAAATGAAAAAAGAACGTAACAAAAATCCTATTCAACCGGTTAGTGGAACAAAAGTTCCTAGATTTGCAGGACCTTCTACATTTGCAAGATTACCAGAATTAAGAGATGTTGAAAGTTGTGATGTAGCAATTGTTGGAGTTCCATTTGATGCTGGCACAAGTTATAGGCCAGGAGCCAGATTTGGACCACAGAGTATAAGACAAGCATCAAGACATTTGAGAACAAACTATCATCCTAGTTATGATGTAGAGCCTTTTAAAATTCAACAAGTAGCAGATGCAGGTGACATTACTTGCAACCCATTTAGTATTGATGAAGCAATAAAACAAATAGAAGCTGGAGCAACAGACTTGTTAAATAAAGTAGGAGGCATAATTAGTTTGGGCGGCGATCATACAATTGCTGTACCACTTTTAAGAGCAATTAATAAAAAATGTAATGGACCAGTTTCCTTAGTTCATTTTGATGCACATTTAGATACTTGGGATACTTATTTTGGTGCTCCCTATACTCACGGAACACCTTTTAGAAGGGCAAGAGAAGAAGGATTGTTTTTAGATGATGCCTCAATGCATGTTGGTATCAGAGGTCCACTTTATAGTAGAGATGATATCAAAAATGATGAAAGTTTTGGTTTTAAAATAATTCATTGTGATGAATTTCAAACTGAGGGAACAGATAAAATAGCTGAAAGAATTAAAAAAAGAGTGGGTGATAACCCTTTATATTTATCAATTGATATTGATGTATTAGACCCAGCTTTCGCACCAGGTACTGGTACACCAGAAATTGCAGGGATGACCACAAGAGAGATGGTGAACGTATTAAGAGGATTGTCAGGTTTAAATCTTGTTTCTGCTGATGTAGTAGAAGTTTCACCAGCTTATGACCATGCAGAAGTCACTTCATTAGCTGCAGCAACAATTGTTTATGAATTAACTAATTTATTTGCAAAAACATAAAGAAAGGATAGTTTCGCAAAATGTTAGATAAAAAAAATTTTTACATTAACGGTCAATGGGTTGAACCTAACAGTAAAGAGAAGATAAAAGTTATTAATCCTGCAACAGAAGAAAACTGCGCTGTAATATCATTGGGTAATAAATCAGATGTAGATTTAGCTGTAACAGCAGCAAAGCAAGCCTTTGAAACCTGGGCGTTCTCATCAAAAAAAGAAAGATTAGAATTAATAGAAAAACTGTATGCTAATTATAAAAAAAGATGGTCTGATATCGCTGAAGCAATCACTATTGAAATGGGAGCACCCAAAGACTTTGCTTCAAAATTACAAGCAGGTACTGGGGCAAGTCATATAAAGTCATTTATTAGATATTTAAAAAATTTTGAATTTGAAAAACCATTAGGGGAACATGCTCCAGATCAAAGGTTATTATATGAACCTAAGGGTGTTTGTACATTAATTACACCATGGAATTGGCCAATGAATCAAGTATGTTTAAAAGTTATACCTGCCTTAGCTTCTGGCTGTACAATGATCTTGAAACCTTCAGAATTAGCTCCACTATCTTCTATGATATTAGCAGAAATTATTGATGAGGTTAAATTTCCTAAAGGTGTATTTAACTTAATTAATGGTGATGGTGAAGTAACAGGAAATGCTCTAACTTCCCACCCGGATGTTAACATGATATCTTTCACAGGCTCTACAAGAGCAGGTGCTTTAATTTCTCAAAATGCAGCAAAAGATTTTAAAAGAGTAAGTCTTGAGCTAGGAGGAAAGGGCGCAAATATAATTTTTAAGGATGCAGATCCAGAAGCAATAGAAAGAGGAGCCTTAAGATGCTTTAGAAATTCAGGTCAGTCATGTAATGCTCCTACAAGAATGTTGGTTGAAAAATCAATTTACGCTGAAGCTGTTGAACGTTTAGAAAAATATACTAAAAATTTTGAAGTAGGTGATCCAAATAAGGAAGGCGATCACATAGGACCTGTCATTTCCGAAACTCAATATAATAAAATACAAACTTTAATTAAAAAAGGTATTGATGAAGGTGCAAAATTAGTAGCAGGAGGACCAGGAAAACCAGAAGGGTTAGAAAAAGGTTATTTTGTTAAACCAACAGTTTTTGCTGATGTAAATAATCAAATGGATGTTGCTAGAACTGAAATTTTTGGTCCTGTTCTTTCAGTAATTCCATTTGAGACAGAAGAGGAAGCAATCAAAATTGCAAATGATACTCCTTATGGATTAACAAATTATATTCAAACACAAGATCCTGAGAAAGTAAAAAGGGTAGCTAGAAAGCTTAGATCAGGAATGGTAGATGTTAATGGTGCAGGAATAGCAGTAGATGCTCCTTTTGGAGGTTTTAAACACTCAGGAATTGGCAGAGAAGCAGGAGAACATGGACTAGAAGAATTTTTAGAAGTTAAGTCTGTTGGAGGCTGGAATTAATTTAAAATTGATTTATTTTTAATTCCGTCTAATAAATTTAAACATTTTTTAAGTTCGTCTAAAACTATAAATTCATCAATTTTATGTGCTTGTTCAATTGAACCTGGGCCACATACAACTGTGCTGATTCCTATTTCTTGAAAAAGACCAGCTTCTGTTCCAAAAGAGACAACTTGTCTTGAATTATCACCTGTTAAGCTTGAAATTAGTTCACAAGCATCTGATTCATCCTCTCTATCAAATCCAATTATTTCACCTATAATATTTTTTTCAATTGAAGCATTAGGAAAAATTTTTTTCATATCTGGAAGTAAAACTTCATTTGCATATTTATCTATTTCTTGATTTAAAAATATACCGTCCTCTTTTACAACAGGTCTTGTTTCCCAATTAACATGACATTTATCTGCTATTACATTGTGAGCTATACCGCCGAATACTCCTCCAATTGATAGTGTAGAGTGAGGTGGATCAAAAATAGAATCTTTAGGTTCTCTCTCTTTAAGTTTTTCTCTTAATTCAATTAATTTATTTACATACATTGAAGCATATTCAACAGCACTTACACCTTTATGAGGTGCAGAACTATGTCCTGCTAAACCTTTAAAATAAGTTGTGTATTCGTAACACCCTTTGTGTGCATCAATAATTTTCATATTAGTTGGTTCTCCAACTATACAAATACCATCTTTAATATTTCTTCTTTTTAATTCTTCAATTAATATAGGAGCTCCTATACATGCTGTTTCTTCATCAAATGTAAAAGAAAAATGAATATCTCTATCTAAATTGGATTTAGAGTACATGGGAGCATAAGCCAAAGCACATGCAATAAAACCTTTCATATCACAAGAACCTCTTCCATATAATTTATCCTCTCTAATTGTTGCAATAAAAGGATCTGAGCTCCAACCCTTTGAAACTGGAACAACATCAGTATGGCCAGACAAAATTATTGGTTTTTTATTATTTGAATTTTTAGCTTTTATTGTTGCAAATAAATTTACTCTTTTTTTTTCATCATCATAGGTTCTAAATGAAGTAGCGCCAAGTTTTTTTAGTATATCATCACAATAATCAATCAAAGCACTGTTGTCCTCACCTGAAATTGTTTTAAAACCTATTAGATCAGTTAAAATTTTTACTGAATTGTTATATAATTCCTCTAAATTAATTCCTGTACTCATAACTAATAATTAATATAAATACTGTTTTTATGAAAGAACAAATAACATACGATATTTTTGATAAAATTGATATTAGAGTGGGCACTGTAATATCTGTTAAAAAAAATGAGAAAGCTAGAAAACCCTCATTAGTTGTCGAGGTAGATTTTGGTCAAGAAATAGGGATTAAGCAATCTTCAGCTCAGATTACACATTATTATAACGAGGAGAATTTAAAAGGAAAACAGGTAATAGGTGTTTGCAATTTTGCTGAAAAAAATATTGCAGGAGTAGTTTCTCAAGTTTTGATTTTAGGTTCCATTGATAAGGAGGGTAAAGTAATTTTAGTTCACCCATCACACAAATCTGAAAATGGTTTGTCAATAGCTTAGTTATGCACCCAGAGTTATTGTCAATTTCTTTATTTTGGTTTGTTACAGCTTATACGCCTGGACCCAATAATGTTGTTGCATCTTATTCTGGTTTCAATTTTGGAATTACAAAAACTATACCACACATTCTTGGAGTAACTTTTGGTTTTACATCACTAGTATTATTTTTATCAATAGGTTTAATTAATATTTTTAAATTATTTCCAATTATTCAAGTTGTTATGAGATATCTTGGTACTTTATTTTTAATTTATTTATCTTATAAGATTGCATTTTCAGGAACTACCAATGAAACAAAAAAAGAAAACCCTGTAAAGTTTATTGAAACTTTTTTATTTCAATATTTAAACCCTAAAGGAGTAACAGTTGCAATCATTGTTGTATCAACTTATTTAGAACTTGGAGAAAATTATATAAGTTACACGACTCAAATAATTACTCTTGCTTTCTTATTTTCTATAACAAGTATTACTTTATGGACATTTGTTGGTAAATTTTTAAGGAAATTTGCGACAAATGATAAATTTATTAAATACTTTAATTATGTTATGTCAGTCCTTCTTCTTTTGAGCATAATTACATTTTATATATAAAATATGATACCAGGAAAAAAAAATTCTTATAATTCTCTATCTAATATTTTGGTAGGTGGCAAAAGTTACAAATTTTATTCACTTAAAAAAGCTGAAGAAAATGGTCTTGAAGGTATTTCAAAACTACCTAAATCTCTAAAAGTTCTTTTAGAAAATCTGTTAAGATATGAAGATGATTTATCAGTTAATAAAAATCAAATAAATTCAATTAAAGAGTGGCTAAAATCAAAAAAATCAAATACTGAGATAGCATATCGACCTACCAGAGTTTTGCTTCAAGATTATACTGGTATACCAGCTGTTGCAGATTTAGCGGCGATGAGAGAGGCTGTTAAAGATAAAAATAAAGATCCAAATACAATTAATCCATTATCTGCTGTAGATCTCGTAATTGATCACTCAGTGCAAGTTGACCAATCTGCCAAAGCAGATTCATTTGAAAAAAACGTTGATATTGAATTTGAAA
The DNA here is from genome assembly GCA_902522915.1 of uncultured Pelagibacteraceae bacterium. GTDB lineage: Bacteria > Pseudomonadota > Alphaproteobacteria > Pelagibacterales > Pelagibacteraceae > Pelagibacter. Next base: position 13,279 of record CABYXQ010000015.1, read on the forward strand.
GAAATGGAGAAAGGTATTCTTTTTTGAAATGGGGTCAACAAGCATTTAATAATTTTAGAATTGTTCCTCCAGGAACAGGAATCTGTCATCAAGTAAATCTAGAATATTTATCCAAAGTAGTTTGGTCAGAAGAATTTAAAGGAGATAAATATCTTTTTCCAGATACCTTAGTTGGAACAGACAGTCATACTACGATGGTTAATGGATTGTCAGTTTTAGGATGGGGTGTTGGAGGTATTGAAGCAGAGGCAGGGATGTTAGGTCAACCTATATCAATGTTAATTCCAGAAGTAATTGGTTTTGAAGTTAAAAATAAAATGCCTGAAGGAACAACCGCAACTGACTTAGTATTAACTGTAGTAAAAATGTTAAGAGATAAAGGTGTTGTTGGTAAATTTGTTGAATTTTATGGTGATGGTCTAAAAAATTTAACTCTTGCAGATAGAGCAACAATTGCAAATATGGCGCCTGAGTATGGAGCTACCTGCGGTTTTTTTCCTATAGATGATGAAACATTAAAGTATCTAAAATTTTCTGGTAGAGATCAACATACAGTAGATATTGTTGAGCATTATGCCAAAGAGCAAGGACTTTGGGCAAATAATGAAATAGAATTTACAGATACAATTTCTTTAGATATGTCTACAGTAGTTCCAACAATATCTGGACCTAAAAGACCACAAGATAAAGTTTTATTAACTGATGCACCTAGCTCTTTTAAAAAAGTTCTAGATGATGCTGCAATTAAAAAAGAACATTCTGTTTCAGGAGTTTCAGGTACAGATTATGAAATTAAAGATGGATCAATTTTAATTGCAGCAATAACATCATGCACAAACACATCAAATCCAAATGTTTTAATTGGAGCAGGGCTGCTTGCAAAAAAAGCCGTTGAATTAGGATTAGAGGTAAAACCTTGGGTTAAAACTTCATTGGCACCTGGTTCTCAAGTTGTAACAGATTATTTAGCTAAAGCTGGCTTAAATACTTACTTAGATAAATTAGGTTTTAATTTGGTAGGATATGGATGCACAACATGTATCGGTAATTCTGGACCTTTACCTGAAAATATAGTTGAGGCTATTCAAAAAAAAAATATCTATGCTGTATCTGTTTTATCGGGAAATAGAAATTTTGAAGGAAGAATATCTCCATATATTAAAGCTAATTATTTAGCATCACCTCCACTCGTAGTTGCTTATGCCTTAGCAGGCCACATGGAATTTGACTTATATAAAGATAGTTTAGGTAAAGATAAAAATGGAAATGATATTTACTTAAAAAATATTTGGCCCTCAAACAAAGAAATAGAAGATACCTTAAAACAATCTCTTAATGCTGAGATGTTTATTCAGAGGTATTCAAATGTCTCAGAAGGACCTATTCAATGGCAAAAAATTAAAACTGAAGAAAGTAGTATTTATAATTGGGACAAAGGATCAACATATGTAAAAAAACCACCTTTCTTTGATGATCTATCTGATGAACCAGAAGGGTTTAAAGAAATTAAAGATGCAAGACCTTTATTAATATTGGGTGATATGGTTACAACTGATCATATTTCGCCAGCAGGAAATATTCAAAAAGATAGTCCTACAGGTGAATATTTTATGAAACATCAAATTCTTCCCAAAGATTATAACTCATATGGATCAAGAAGAGGAAATCACGAAGTGATGATGAGAGGAACATTTGCAAATATTAGAATTAGAAATGAAATGGCACCAGGCACAGAAGGTGGTTTTACAAAATTGTACCCAGAGGGAAAAGTTCTCCCTGTCTATGAAGCAGTTGTTGAATACAAAAAAAGAGGTACAGATTTATTAGTTATTGGAGGTAAAGATTATGGAACAGGATCTTCAAGAGATTGGGCTGCGAAGGGAACAAAATTATTAGGAGTAAAGGCAGTAATTGCAGAAAGCTTTGAACGTATTCATAGGTCTAATTTAATAGGTATGGGGATTTTACCATTACAGTTTAAAGATGATACAAATAGAAAAAACTTAAATTTAATAGGATCAGAATTGATTACTATTAGAGATATTAAAAAAGGAATTGACCCATCTGATGAAATAATTGTTGAGATTAAATATGCTTCGGGTGATATTAAAAAAGTTAAAACTTTATGCAGAATTGATACAAAAAATGAACTAGAATATTATAAAAATGGAGGCATTCTCCAATATGTATTAAGGAATATGATTTAAATATGGATGAAGATATTTCAATAATAAATACGAATACTAGAAATGAAAAAATAAAAAATTTTCTATTAGAAAATAAAAAAAAATTAATTTCATTTATACTAACTATAATTGCTATTTTTGTATTTGTTTATGGTTTTGATAAATATAAAACAAATAAAAAATTAGAAATATCTAATAAATTTAATACAGCAACTCTACAATATTCTGAAAATACAAAGACTAAAACAGCCGAAAGTTTAATTGAACTTATAAATCAGCAAGACTCAACTTACTCTCCATTGTCTTTATATTTCATTATTGATAACAATCTTGTTTCTGATGATAAAAAAATTAATAGTTTATTTGATATTTTAATTAAAAAAACTCCATTAGAAGAGGAGATAAAAAACTTAGTAATTTATAAAAAAGCATTATTTAATGCGGATAAAGCTCAAGAAAATAATCTTTTAAATATTTTAAACCCTTTGATAAATTCTCAAAGTGTTTGGAAATCTCATGCTTTATATTTAATGGCAGAGTTTTTTTATTCTAAGGATCAAAAACAAAAATCTAAAGAATTTTTCAATCAAATAATTAGTTTAGAAAATGCTAATCCAGATATAATGATGCAGGCACAGAAAAGATTGAATAGAGATTTGAGTGAATAAAATAGTTATATTAATAATAGCATTATTTATTTTAAACAATTGTTCTTTAAACGAAAACTCTCGTATTTGGAAAGACAAAGAAAAAAAATTACAAGTTAAAGAAAATATAAAAAAAATTTTTGAAGAAGAAGAAAAAATTGTAACTGAATTTAATTCTGAGTTAAAAATAGATTTAAGTGGAATTGTTACTAAAAATAAAACTATTAATAATCAAAACAATTTAGGATCTCAAGACTATAGTGGTTCACTTGTTAAAACTGGAATATATAAATTTTCAAAATTAAAAGATATTGATCAATTAAATTTTAAACCACTTTTTTTAAATGACAGTGTTATATTTTTTGAAAATAAAGGATCAATCATAAGATACGACTCAAATCAAAAAATTTTATGGAAAAATAATTATTATACAAAATCTGAAAAAAAATTAAAACCCACTCTTAATTTTTTATTAAAAGGTGAAGATTTAATAATAATTGATAGCATTGCTAAATATTATTCAATAAATATTAATACTGGTAAATTAAATTGGACCAAAAGTAATACATACTCATTTAATTCTGAAATCAAGGAAGCAAAAAATAAATTTTTTGTTGTTGATTATAAAAATACTTTAAAGTGTTACAATGTTGATGATGGCTCTGAATGTTGGAGCTTGCAAACAGAAGATTCTTTTACAATTTCAAATTCCCAGTTTTCATTGATTATAATTGAAAATATGGTTATTTTTAATAATTCTATAGGTGATATTACAGCAGTTGATATTGATACAGGACTAATTGTATGGCAGTTGCCAACACAGAGCAGTAGCATTCTTAACGAAACATATAATTTTAAAATTTCCAAATTAGTAACTGATGGAAATTCTATTTTCTTTTCAAATAACAAAGGTGAATTTTATTCAATAGACAAAACAACAGGAACAATTAATTGGATAAATGAGGTAAAGTCAAATATCACACCTGTAATAACCGGAAATCTAATTTTTACAATTTCTGATTTGGGATATTTATTTGTAATAGAAAAGAATAAAGGAAATATAATTCGCATAACAGATCTTTTTAAAAATTATAAAATTAAAAAAAGAAAAAATATTAAACCTATTGGATTTGTAATAGGTAAAACAAATTTATATTTAACAAATACTGATGGAAAGATGTTTGTAGTTGATTTAAATCTTGGCAATATAATAAGAGAAGAAAAAGTTTCAAGAGGCTTTACTTCTAAGCCAATTATTCATAATAAAAATTTATTTGTTATTAGAAATGGATCTATTATTAAATATGATTAAGTATGATCTTAAAATTTTTAGAAAAGATTGGTAGGAAAAAAGTAGTTTTAGATAGAGGGCCATCTCATCCAAAATATAATGAAGCTAAACCATGGATGAATCGATATTATGTCTTGATACGACATCGTCCTAAATGGTTTCCATTCAATATTTTAATTCATGAAATGTTGGCAGATGATCATGGTGATGGAGTTCATAATCATACATTTCCCTATATGACGATTGTGTTAAGAGGAGGTTATTGGGAAACTCTAAGTACAGGAAAGTTTTGGAGACCACCAGGATATATTGGTTTTAGGTCTGCAAATAATTTGCATAGAGTTGATCTTAAACCAGGAACAAAACCATTAACTTTATTTATTTCCGGACCCTTTGGACTAAGAAAGGGTCCAAGGTCGGAATATGGAATAGATTTTAAAACTAAAAAATGAACTTAAATAAATTATTTTTAGATTACTGTAAAAAAAAAGGTTTTGAAATCAACTTAAATCAAACTGAAACAGTAGAAGAGCTTCAAAAGTTTTATAATTTAAATTTTAATAAATCATTGATAAAAAAAATTTTTTCTAAAAATAACTCAAAGCTTGGCTTTTATTTGCAAGGAGATGTTGGTGTGGGTAAAACAATGATTTTAAATTTCTTTTATGATAATTTTAAAGGTTCAAAACATAGGTTGCATTTTAACGAGTTTATGATTGGTTTTCATGATTTTGCTTTCAAAAATAAAGAGAGTAAAAAAGAAAATGTAATAGATAAATTTGTTAATAAATTAAAAAAAAAAATTGAATTAATTTATTTTGATGAATTTCAAGTAACAAATATTGTTGATGCAATGATTTTAGGCAATCTTTTTAAAAAGATTTTTGACGAAAATATAAAAGTTTTATTTTCCTCTAATATTAAAATTGCTGATCTTTATAAAGACGGATTGCAAAGGGATCAGTTTATCCCGTTTATTAAGATTATTAAAAACAAGTGTTATCAACATAAATTAAGCATTAAAGAAGATTATAGAATGTCCTCAGCTAACAATAGTGGAAGATATTATTTTCCTTTAAATGAAACAACTAACTTTAAAGTAAATAAATATTTTAGAAAAATAACAAAGAATAAAATGATGAAAGAAAAAATTTTAACCGTTAAAGGAAGAAAATTTAATATTAAAAATTATTATGAAGGTATTTCAAGATTTGATTTCAAAGATTTATGTGCAAAAAACATTGGAGCTGAAGATTATATTAAAATTGCCGAAGTATGTAATTTTATTGTTATCGAAAATATTCCTAATTTCAATAACGATAATTCTAATCAACAAAACAGATTTATTACTTTAATAGATATTTTATATGAGAAGTATAAACCGTTATTAGTTACGTCTAAATCAGAGTTAGGTTTGTTAGGTTCATCTAAAAGCTTAAAAGATGTTTTTAAAAGAACTACAAGTCGAATAAGTGAATTAACTTCAATAAAATATAGTTAAATATGAAACAACAATTTTTTAATTTAAAAATTAAAACGAATGGCCAAAAACTTTATGAATTTACTGAACAAACTATAAATTGGATTAAAGAAAATAATTTCAATAATGGAATTATAAATCTATCTGTACAACATACCAGTGCTTCCATAGTTGTTCAGGAAAATGCAGATCCTGATGTTCAAACAGATTTAATTAATTATTTTGACAAATTGGCTCCAATGGATAAAAAACTATATATACATACCACTGAAGGCAAAGATGATATGCCTGCTCATATTAAATCTGCATTGACTAACAATCAAGTATCGTTAAGTATTAAGGATCAAAAATTATTGCTTGGTACCTGGCAAGGATTATATCTATTTGAACATAGACTGAATCCACAAGATAGAAAAATAATTCATCATTTCATTGGTGATTAAAATTATATTATCTATATGGATCGTACGCCCATTGTAAAATAGCTTGTCTTTGTCTTTTTCTACAATCTAGATCACCTTTTTCACAGTTTTTTTCAATTGCAAGCACATGTCTTCTAAAATTTTTCCATCTTTTAATTTGAATTTCATCTATGTGAGAAATTCTTCTTCCATTACAAAATCTACAGTACCATTGAAACCAACCCAAAGGATCCTCTTTAAAAATCCAGCCTTTTTCAATCCAATGCTCTCTTGATAAACCTGAAACTACTTTAAACCTATTTAAATTAACATCAAAATTTTTACTTATTTTTGCCTTTACAAACCATGATTTAGGATACTCCTTAACATTGGATCCAAAATAGGAGCCACCAAATACTCCTAATTCTAACATTCTCTTAGGGGTTAATTCAGGTTTAAATATTTTGTAAAAATCATAATTTACGATTTTTTTCTTTAAGATTTTTTTCATCAAATTTAATTAATTTATTGTTTTATAAGTTTTTGATACATTTCTTTATCTGTATCTCCCTCACATCCAATTACTAAAACATTTGAGTCTTTATTTAATTTTAACTTTTCTTTTATATTTTGATCCTCACTACTAGTGATTAAACTAATAACTCCAGGGACTGAATTTTCTCCAGCTATTATTTTTTCATCACTAAAGCTTGAATTTCCAAGTAATCTCATAGTTTTTGCAATATCATCATCAGGTAAACTTATGCAGTGTTTTACTGAATTTTTTAAAATTTCCCATGGTACTAGTGATACTTCTCCACAAGACATTCCACCCATTAAACTTTCTCTTTTAATATCAATCTTTTCAATTTTTCCTGATTTAATACTTTCCATTACGCAAGCAGCGCTGTCTGGTTCTACGACTATAGTGGTAGGAACATTATCTAAATATCTGGCTATACCTGCAACCATAGCCCCAGCCATTCCTCCAACTCCAGCTTGTAATATTATATGAGTAATTTTCTCAATTTTTAATTGGTCAACAATTTCTTTCATCATTACTGTATACCCTGCCATCGTATATTTTGGGACCAGCATGTAATCTTTCCAGGCAACATCCTGAACAATTTGCCAATTATTTTCAGTAGATTGTTTGATACATTCAATTAATGATTTTTCGTAATTACCTTTTACCTTAACCACATCTGCTCCAAGATCTGCCATCGCTTTACCTCTAGCATCACTTACAAATTCGCTAATAAAAATTTTACATTTTAATCCTAATCTTCTTGCGCCCCATGCTACAGATCTTCCATGATTACCAGCTGTTGCTGTTGCAACTATAACATCTTTATTTCCTTGGGTAACTTTTTCAACTGCATAAGCTCCACCAAGTGCTTTAAAGGATTTTAAATCAAATCTTTTATTTTCATCTTTATAATAAATTTTATTAAGATTTAATTCTTTTGATAATTTATTTAATTCTATTAATGGAGTAGGGGCATATCCCTTCCAATTTGAAATACTTGAATAAGCATCATCAATTTCTTTTTTAGACAAAGATAGTAAGATTTCTTTTTTATCAAAAGAAAAATTTTTATTATCAATAAACTCAGAATATTTCCATTGATGACCGTTAGACAATATTGTCATGATTTAACAATCTAATGTATTATCTTTTTCCCACTTTGAAATAGGTTTTGTTTTATTAAAATCTTCTTTAGACTCAAATTCTTTAATTTCAGCGCCTCTAAGTTTAATATAACTTTCAATTACATTTTTTCCAAAAGCATTATTCATTTCTTTATTATTTTTAAGCTGGTTTAAGGATTGATTTAATTCATTAGGCAGTTTTGGTAGATCAGGATATTTTTCATGATCAGTATACATATTGCAATCAAGTGGTTTTCCAGGATCAATTTTATTTTTTAAGCCATATAAGCCAGCAGCTAACACACTTGCTTGTAATAGATATGGATTTGCAGAACCATCCATTAATCTTAACTCAAATCTACCTGGATCTGGGATTCTAATCATATGTGTTCTATTATTACCTGTATAAGAAATACTGCTAGGAGACCAAGTCGCTCCAGATTTTGTAGGTGGAGCATTTATTCTTCTGTAGCTATTAATTGTTGGATTAAAAAAAGCAGATAAAGATGAAGCGTTTTTGATTACGCCTCCCAAAAAATTATATGCAATCGAACTTAATCCTAATTTATCGGATTTATCTAAAAATTTATTTTTCTTTCCTTGCCACAATGATACATGTGCATGACATCCATTTCCGGTTAAATTTTCAAATGGTTTAGGCATAAATGTTGCTCTTAAACCATGTTTTTCGGCAATTGTTTTAACCATGTATTTAAAAAAAGTATGTCTATCTGCAGTTTTTAAACAATCTGAATAATCCCAATTCATTTCAAATTGACCGTTAGCGTCCTCATGATCATTTTGATAGGGACCCCAGCCCATTTCAATCATAGAATCGCAAATCTCTTTAATTAAATCATATCTTCTCATTAATGCTGATTGATCATAACATGGCTTTGATTGAGTATCTCTTGGATCAGCAATAGAACTACCATCAGCAGAAATTAAAAAATATTCACATTCAACACCTGATTTCATCGTTAGATTTTGTTTTTTTAATTTTTTGATTTGATTTTTCAGTATTACTCTTGGGGATGCTTCAACAGGTTTGCCATTCATCCATAAATCTGAAGCTAGCCAACCGACTTCTTTATTCCATGGTAGCTGTATCAAGCTATCAGGATCTGGAATACCAAACATATCTGAATCAGCAGGCGACATATCAAGCCAGGCTGCAAACCCTGCAAATCCAGCTCCTGCTTTTTGCATTTCTTTTATAGCATGCGCTGGTACTAATTTTGACCTAAGAACACCAAATAAATCTACAAAACTGATTAGAAAATATTTAATTTTTTTTTGTTTTGCAATTTTAAATAAGTTTTTACCCATAAATTCAGGTTAACACAATTATTTCAAAAAAGAAAAAATTGTTTCTTTATAGTAAATTAAATTAACTACTATTATCATGATTACAGCAATTATTGCGCCATATTTTGCTTTTGGAAATGCAACACCTCGCATCTTTCTAGGCCTAAGTTCTTCGTTGTTATCTTCTGTCATTTACAATTTAAAGAACAGAAAAGAGGGCGCTACACTTATGTAGCGCCCAAATTTTCTTTTAATTACCAATCGGTAACATTATTTTTATGATCATTGGCACCATGTCTTTTTCTTGCTAATCGTGAAAGCTCTTCACTCTCATTTCTTGCAGTTAAAACATGCCACCCTAGCCAGATAACCACACCTAAAATAACCAGTAAAGTTTCACTTGATCCAGCTCCCGGATAAACTGCACCGGCAACTTCTTCTGCTGGTTTATTTAGATGATCTATCCAGTTTGTTACTGTAGCCATATTTTTCTCCTTTACCTGGTTGCTGATGAAACTGCTTTTTCATCCTCTTTAGCAGACTCCATCATTTCATAGTCTAGCCCAGCTATTTCTACTTCACGTGGAATTCTTAATTTACCCATTCCGTTTAGTATTTTAGCCAAGACATAGCCTGGTATTAGTCCAAGAACTACGAACATTATAAATGCTCCTATCAATTGTCCTAATGGGTTTATTGATGCATAAGTTGATCCGTCCCACATAGCTCCTACACTGTATCCAGATGAAGGATAACCATTTAAAACAAATCCACAAATGATTAGACCAACTACACCAGCATAACCGTGCACCGCTACTGCACCAACTGCATCATCAATTTTGAACTTACGTTCAACCCAGTAATGTAGTTTGTATGCAATCACAACACCGATCATACCTATGATCATTGCTTGAATTGGATGATATAAATCATTTCCAGCTGAAGCACAGATAATACCCGCTAGTCCACTTGAGTAAGTCCAGAAAGGATCACCTTTAGCAATCCAATAACCGGCTAATAAACCCCCTGATAAAGACATCAAGAAGTTAAAAGTAATACCACTAAGTGTAGTAGGCGTTACGTATATATTTGTAGCTGTCCAATATGATATACCTTCCATTCCATATTCAGGCCCAAGATCAAATATTGGTATATTACATGCTGCATAGAATCCCCAGAAACCAGTATAAATTAAAAATAATCCTACTGTAACTAGCCAAGGATTTCTTGGTCCTATATTTCTTGGTTCTCCACTTGATGAGAATTTTCCTATTCTAGGACCTAATACCATTAGAACACCTAAGGCAAATCCACCCGCAATTGCGTGAATTACACCCGATGCATAAGCATCATGATATCCTAAAAGTTTTAACATCCATCCATCGAAGTGCCATCCCCAAGCAGCATCAATAGTCCAGAATACAGATCCAATTGCAATTGCTAAAATTCCAAATGCAAAAGTTGTTATTCTTTCTATGATTGCTCCTGAAACGATAGAAGCAGCTGTCCATGAGAATAGTAAGAAAGCAGCCCAGAATACACCACTTATGTGATCACCTAAATTGACCGCCATAAATTCTGTATTTGGCATATACCACTTAGCACTAAAAGTACTTTCATCGGTAATCAATGCAGCACTTTCATTCATTATTGAAGGGGCTAAACCCGGTCCTGTTGGGAATGCCCAGTAAATCCACCAACCAAAGAAAAACCAAGTTACTGTTACTAGAGGTATCAGCATTGTATTTTTCATAAGAGTATGTTGATGATGTTTGTATCGAGAAGCTCCAACTTCATACATACAGAAACCGACATGAATTAAAAACATCAGTACTACTGTTATCCAATAGTAAAATTCTGTAAATATGGTTGTAAGAGCACCTAACTGATCAGTCATATTTCTCTCTCCATATTAGTTTATGAAACCCTATTAAATTTTACGATTCGATACAATATAAAGAAAGATAAAAAACCTAGTGTGAACAATAGGTTTTTAAAAAAAAATCAACTCTTGATTGTGAAGCTAGAATTTAAGATAAGCTTTTTTCAAATCAACAAGAGGGTGTTTTGGTGACATTTGAAACTTAACCAATAACTCTCTTGCAATCATATCTCTATCTTGCTGATTGTTTGGTAATTTAATCGATTTAGGAATCGTAACCCATCCATTTGCATTTCTGCAAAAAACAGCAGGTCTATCATCTTCGTATCCCATATGAACATCTTCCAACCAATTTAAATCATCCCATCCCATAGCTTCTATATATTTTTTAAGAAACGGAGTTATTTTGCTATAGTCTGGCAAAAGATTAACATCATATCGATAACCAATCGATTGACCAATCATTTTTTCTCTGGCTGTCTCTTTCTTTTTACCTAATTGACCTTTGATCTGTTTTACTTTAGCTATCTTTTTATTTTTTTTCTTTCCCATAGTTAGCCTTATATTTTGTGATAGTTATCTACTCCAACAGTATAATTTGTTCCTGCTAAAGGAACTTTTGCTAACGCTGAAGCTTCAGATGTTAATGCAGCTAAATCTTCTGGTTCTAATGAGTGGATATTAGTTTTACCGCAAGCTCTAGCCAAAAGCTGAGCTTCTAAAGTCATAGAATGTAAATAATTATAAACTCTTAACGCCGCATCATCAGGATTTAACCTTGCTCTCAATTTAGGATCTTGAGTAGCAACTCCAACAGGACATCTTCCTGTATGACAGTGATAACATTCACCAGCTTTTACGCCCATTTCTTTTTCAAAGTTTGCTTCTGGTATGTCTTTATTACAATTTAATGCTATCATTGATCCAGTACCAATCGCTATTGCATCAGCTCCTAGAGCTAGAGCTTTAGCCATATCAGCACCATCTCTTACACCACCAGCATAAATTAAAGTAACTTTTCCAGTCTTACCAACATCGTCGATTGCTCTTCTAGCCTCTCTAATGGCAGCTATTCCTGGAATACCAGTATTTGCTGCAGCAATATGTGGTCCAGCACCTGTAGAGCCTTCCATTCCATCTAGATAGATAGAGTCTGGGTCACATTTTGCAGCCATTCGAACATCATCATAAACTTTTGAGGCTCCAAGTTTTAATTGAATTGGAACTTTATTTTTAGTTAATTGTCTTAACTCTTCTACTTTAAGTGCTAAATCATCTGGACCTAGCCAGTCTGGGTGTCTTGCAGGTGATCTTTGATCAATTCCAGATGGTAACGATCTCATCTCGGCAACTTGGTCAGTAACTTTTTGACCCATTAAATGTCCACCCATTCCAACTTTTTGTCCCTGTCCGATAAAAACTTCTATTCCATCTGCAAGTTGAGCATGATGAGGATTAAAACCATATCTTGATTGAATACATTGATAGTACCATTTTTCTGAATATCTTCTTTCGTCCGGTATCATTCCACCTTCTCCAGAGCAAGTAGCACTTCCAGCCATAGTAGCTCCTCTAGCTAAAGCTGTTTTTGCTTCGTAAGACAATGCTCCAAAACTCATACCAGTTATGTACACAGGTATATCCAGCTCGATTGGATTTTCACATCTTGGACCAATTACAGTTTTTGTTTCACATTTTTCTCTGTATCCCTCGATTACAAATCTAGTTAGTGTTCCTGGTAAAAATACTAAATCATCAAATGTAGGAATTTTTTTCATTAGCGCCATACCACGCATTCTGTATCTACCTAATTGAGATTTAATATGAATATCATCAATTACTTCTGGTGTAAAAATAGCATTGTGTCCTAATAAACTTTTATTTCTTTTTCCCTCTTCATGAGCGTGAACATCTGCTTTTCCACCAACACTTTTTCCATTTTTTTTAACTTTTTTAATTTTTTTCTTAGGCATTAAATTGCTCCCTTCTTTTCTGTAGGTTCTAAATTATCGTAATTCCAAAGTTTTTTACCAGCTACTATTTTTTTCATTTTACTTAAATCAAAATTTTCACCAATTTCTGCAACTTTTAATTTTCTTTTTAACCAATCTTGATCATTCGATGTTAACTCTGAATCTACAGCATCACTACCATATGAACCAATTTCTCCACCTACGAAAATTGTCCCATCATACATTGAGTCACCTAAATTTATTCCAACATCTCCAAGAATAATTATTCTACCTCTCTGCATCATGAAACCAGTAAATGCTCCAGCATCACCACCAATTATGATTGTTCCACCTTTCATATCAATACCAGTTCTAGCACCAA
>CABYXQ010000016.1 GCA_902522915.1 uncultured Pelagibacteraceae bacterium
CTCATATTAAGATTGCTAAATTTAACACCTTCATGATTGCTTGAAAATAGACATTCATCTAATGAGTTTTTTTTTGAAACTCTTAATCTTTGATTATTCATATATGCCCCTTTTTCTTTCTCTGCAAAAAACATCTCATCTTTAATGGGATCGAAAATTAATCCACTTAATATTTCATCTTTAGATTGCAGAGCAATAGAAATTGCAAAGTGAGGAATACCATGAAGAAAATTTGTGGTTCCATCTATCGGGTCAATTATCCAAGTATTTTCCTTATCTTTATTTTTGATTACACCTGTTTCTTCAGTTAAAAAAGAATAATTTTTTTTTATTTTTGACAATTCATCAATTAAAATTTTTTCAACATGTTTATCTGTTTTGGTTACAAAATCATTTGGTCCTTTTTTTGATACTTGCAACTTTTCTATTTCTCCAAAATCTCTTATTATTGATTTAGATGCTTTTTCAGCAGCCTTAATCATTATGTTGAGATTTGCAGATATAGAAATCATTTAATTATATTTTTTTAATATATTCAAGAGTTCTTGTGTCCACAATTACCTGATCACCAGAATCTATAAATGGTGGCACTTGAATATTTAAACCATTATTAAGTGTAGCAGGTTTATATGATGATGAAACGGTTTGTCCTTTAAGCGCAACATCTGTTGTTTCAATTTTGCAGGTAACCTGATTGGGAAGCTCAACTGAAATTGGAGTTTCATTATAAAAACTTACTGAAACCCTGAGATTTTCTGTCATTAATTTTCCTTTTTCTCCAATAAGATCTTTTTTTATTTCAATTTGTTCAAATGTTTTTGGATCCATAAAAATATAATTATTTTCATCATCATATAGAAAATTAAAATCTGTTTCCTCTAGCGATGCTTTTTCAACAGTTTCACCAGATCTAAATCTTTCATTTAACTTTGTATTTTTTCCTATGCTCTTCATTTCTACTTGAGCAAATGCTCCACCTTTACCAGGTTTTACATGTTGAGTTTTAAGGACTAACCACAAATCGTTTTTATATTCTAATAACATCCCTACTCTTATTTCTCCTGCATTTATTTTCATTTTATTTTTTCTATAGTTTCAAAAGGTTTATATTTTTTATTATTCCAAACGTAGCCTGAAATAGCCAATAAATTAGCATTGTTCAATAATAGTTTTTTATAATTACTTATATTAATTCCGCCTATTGCAACAATTGGTATTTTGGTTAACTTTTTTACTTTGTCTAAAATTTTAGTTGTAGCTCTATGCTTAACTTTTTTTGTTTTAGTGGAAAAGAAGGCACCGAAGGCGATATAGTCAGCCTTGCCTCTAATAGCAGCTTTCGCTAAATTAATAGAGTTATGACAGGTAATACCTATAATTTTATTACCTAATATTTTTCTTGCTTCAGTTATGCTTATATCATTTTGCCCTAAATGACATCCATCAGCATTAAGTCTTTTTGAAAGTTCAGGATTATCATTAACTAAAAATTTAACATTATTTTTTTTACAAATTTGTTTAATTTTTTTTCCTATTATAATTTTTTTTTCAAATGAATATTTTTTAAGCCTCATTTGAAAAAGACTAACTTTACCAGAACTTAGAACTTTTTTTAAATCCAGATAGAATCGTGGGTAAATATTATTAGGGGAAATAAGATAAATAAATTTTTTTTTATTTATTCTCAAGTTCGCTAGACCATTTCCCTTGAGCAGCTAAAGTGTTCATTTTTGCTCTATGATTAAAAATATTTTGAGTTTCTTTAATATTTTTAATATCTTTCGACCAAAATTTTAGAGCACTTTGTTGAAGAGCTCTTCCATATGAGTAAGTCATTATAAAATTAGTATTATTGTTTTTATTAATAAGATTTAAATTTTCAGTTGCCTCTATCTCAGATTGACCTCCTGATAAAAAGGCTATTCCAGGCACTTCATTTGGAACAGATTTTTTAAGGCATTCAAGTGTTTTCAAAGCCACTTCCTCACTAGAGATTTTATTTTTTGATTTATTACCAGCTTGAACCATATTTGGCTTTAAAATTATGCCTGTTAAATCAATCTTATGAACAATTAATTCTTCAAAACATTTTTGAATTACTTCAGAAGTTTTAATTAAACAGTCATCTGCTGAATGTTTACCATCCATTAATACCTCTGGTTCTACAATTGGAACCATTCCACATTCCTGAACAAGAGCAGAGTATCTTGCTAGAGCATGTGCATTTGAATTAATTGCAAGCTGGCTAGGGTATTTTTTACTAATATTGTAAACACCTCTCCATTTTGTAAATCTTGCTCCAAGTTGGTAATATATTTTAAGTCTTTCTCTTAATCCATCTAAACCTTCGGTTATTTTTTCTTCAGCTGAGTTAGCCAGGGCTTTTGCACCGGTATCAACTTTAATTCCTGGCAATGCACCTCTATCTATAATTAAATTAGGAATTTTTTTTCCAGAACTCGATGATTGATTTATTGTTTCATCATACAAGATTACACCTCCTATACAATCAGTCATACTTTCTGATGAAAAAAGTGTTTCTCTAAAAAGAAGTCTATTTTCAGGGGAAGATTGAACTTTAACCGAGTCAAATCTTTTGGTCATTGTTCCATTACTTTCGTCAGCTGCAAGTATTCCTTTGCCGTTAGAAAGTATTTTTAGAGCAATTTTATTAAGTTCTGACATTTTAGTTTAAAGCTTTTATACCAGGAAGTTCTTTCCCTTCAAGATATTCCAAGAAGGCTCCACCAGCAGTTGAAACAAAATTGAAATTATCAATTGCATTTAAACTATTTAATAATGAAACAGTATCCCCACCTCCAACAACTGAATAGATTTTATTAGATTTATTATTTTTAATTATATTCTCTGCAATTTTAATACTTCCATTAGCAAAGCTTGGATTTTCAAAATACCCAGCAGGTCCATTCCAAAAAATTGTATTACTTTCATCAATAATATTATTAATTATATTAATAGTTTTTGGACCAATATCTAAAATTATTTCATCAGATGAAATTTCATTCAATTCTTTAATTTGAGGCGCTCCATTCAAATCTTTACCTACAACAATATCTTCAGGATATACTAATTTGCAGTTCTCTTTTTTTGATAGTGAAAAAATTTCTTTAATAATCAGATCAGAATTTTTTTCTTTTAAGGAGTTTCCGATATTATGTCCCATATATTTAATCACGTTATTTGCCATACCACCTACAATTATAATATTATCAAATTTAGATATTAAATTTTTTATTATATTAATTTTAGTAGAGATTTTAGAACCTCCAATTATACAGGTAATAGGTCTCTTAATTTCTGATGTAATTTTTTTTAAAGCACTGACCTCAAGATCTAATTGTAAGCCAGAATATGATGGTAAAAAATTGGGAATTTGATGAATTGATGCATGAGCCCTGTGAGAACAAGAGAACGCATCGTTAACATAAATATCAGCTAAGCTCGCAAGATGTTTTGCAAACTTAGGATCATTATTCTCTTCTTCAAGATAAAATCTAATATTTTCCAACATAATAATCTTTTCATATTTATTTTTAAATAAGTCTTTATTATTTGTATCATTTATGTTTTTTGTAATGAGTTTTACATTTTGATTAAGCTTCTTACTCAAATATTCACATATTGGATTAAGAGTAAGTTCATTTACAAATTTACCTTTTGGTCTACCTACATGAGATAAAATTATAATTTTTGAGTTTTTCTTTATTAAAAATTTTAAAGTTGGAATAATTTTATCAATTCTAGTTGTGTCAGTTATTTTTCCATTTTCTAAAGGAACATTTAGATCCAATCTTAATAATATTTTTTTATCTTTAAGTTTTGGTTCTTCACTAATGCTTATCATTAAGAGATCTTATGAACATATTCTGCTATATCACACATTCTATTTGAAAAACCCCACTCATTATCATACCAAGCTGAAATTTTTCCCATATTTTTTCCAACTACATTAGTAAGAGAAGAGTCTATTATTGCAGAAGCTGAATTATGATTGAAATCGATTGATACTAATTTTTCAGAAGTTATTTCTAATACATTTTTGGATTGATTTTTAGAGACTAATTTAAAAGCCTCATTAATTTTTTCTACATTGATGTCTTTTTTAGTGCAAAAAACTAACTCAATTAAAGATACATTTGGAGTAGGGACTCTTATAGCGACACCTTCTAACTTTCCTTTTAAAGAAGGAATAATTTCACCAATAGCTTTTGAAGCTCCTGTCGAGGTTGGAACTATAGATTGGCTGGCAGATCTAGCTCTTCTAGGATCCTTATGGGAATTATCCAAAATTCTTTGATCACTTGTAAATGCGTGAATTGTAGTCATAAAACCCTTTTCAATTATAAAGCTTTCATTAAGCACATTTGCAACAGGAGCTAAGCAATTAGTAGTGCAAGAAGCAGCTGAAATTATTTGATCATCCTTTGTAAGAACATTTTCGTTTACTCCAAATACAATAGTTTTATCGGAATTTTTACATGGAGCTGAAACAATTACTTTTTTTGCACCATTAATAATATGTGCCATTAGTTTTTCTTTTGAATTAAATTTTCCAGTACATTCAAAAACATAATCAACATCAAACTTTTTCCAATTTATATCTTCAATTTTAGTCTCTTGTGAGAAAGTAATTTTGTTATTATTTATAATTAAGTGTTTTTCATCAAAGTCTAAATCTGCATTAAATTTTCCATGAATAGAGTCATATTTTATTAATGTGCAGCTTGTCTCTGAATTAGATCTGTTATTGATATGTTTGATTTTAATATTTTTATTTTGGCTTTCAATAATTGCTCTAATTACCATTCTGCCGATTCTTCCCATTCCATTAATTCCAACTTTTATTGTCATTTTAATTTTTCATTAATTTTTTACATTTATTTGAAATATTTACCGCTGTTAATCCAAAATATTTATAAATATCCTTATATGGCGCACTTTTACCAAAAACATCGATTCCAAAGGTTAGACCATCATCACCGATATATTTTTTCCAACAGTCAGTGGATGCTGCCTCTATAGATATTTTCATTTTAGACTCACCAAGAATTTTTTTCTTGTATGACTCTGATTGTTGATCAAAAAGATCTTGGCATGGCATAGATATAACTTTTGAGTACACTTTATCTTTGGCCAATTTATGGCTAGTCTCAATTGCCAAACTAACCTCTGAACCACTTGCAAGTATAGTTAAATTAATTTTCTTATTAGTTCTTAAAACTTCGTAGGCTCCTAAAGAACATTTATTAATATTTGAGTATTTTTTTCTAATCGGTTCTAGGTTTTGTCTAGTCAAAGCTAAAATACTAGGTGTTTTTGAATTATTTAATGCTTGCTCCCAGCATTCAATGGTTTCAATTCTATCGGCAGGTCTAAAAACATTTAAATTTGGAATTGATCGTAAACCAGATAATTGTTCAATTGGTTGATGTGTGGGGCCATCTTCACCAAGACCAATTGAATCATGTGTCATTACATAAATTACCCTTTGCTGCATTAGTGCAGATAGTCTTATTGAAGGTTTACAATAATCTGAAAATATTAAAAAAGTTCCACCGTATGGAATAAAATTACTATGAAGGGCAAGTCCATTCATTATTCCACTCATAGCATGTTCTCTTACACCGTAGTGAATGTAATCACTATCAAACTCACCAGGTTTAATTATTTTTTGATGCTTTGTTTTAGTATTATTTGATCCTGCTAAATCTGCAGATCCTCCAATTAAAGTATTATTTCCTTTTGTTAGTGCATTAAGAGTTAGTTCTGAAGCTTTTCGTGAAGCTAAGCTTTTAATGTCCTTTATAGCAATTTCTTTTTCTTTCTTTAGGACTTTAGTAAAATTATTTTTTAAAATTTTATCTATTTTTTTCTTTTGTTTTTTATATACTCTGTTCCATTTGTTCTCAATAAGTAATCCTTTTTGCCCAATTTTTTTCCACTCTTTTAAAATTTTATTTGGAATTTCAAAAGGTTTGTAATTCCAGTTTAAAGCTTTTCTAACAAGCTTTATTTCATCCAAACCCAATGGGCTACCATGAGATGAAGATTTGCCAGATTTATTAGGTGAACCAAAACCAATTTTAGTTTTACATGAGATAACAGATGGTTTTTTTGAGTTTTGAACTTTTTTTAAAGCTTTAAAAATTTCTTTTTCATTATGTCCATTAATTAGAATGTAGTCCCATCCATAGCTTTCAAACCTTTTTTTAAAATTATCTGAGACAGCTAAACTAGTTGGTCCATCTATAGATATTGAGTTATTATCGAAAAGCATGACTAAATTTTTAAGTTTTAAATGCCCAGCTAAACTCATGGCTTCATGACTTATTCCTTCCATTAAACAACCATCTCCAGCTAAAACGTAAGTTTTATGGTTAATAATTTCCTTTCCTAACTTTTTTTTTAAAATTTCCTCAGCGATTGCAAAACCAACAGCATTTGCAATACCTTGACCTAAAGGTCCTGTTGTAGTTTCAATACCGGTTCTTGGATGATATTCTGGATGTCCAGCACATATAGAATTAAGTTGTCTAAATTTTTTAATATTGTTTAGCGTAATACTTTTATATCCGGTTAAGTATAGTAAAGAATATAGTAACATAGAACCATGACCTGCTGACAGAACAAACCTGTCTCTATTTAACCAATCCGGATTCTTTGGGTTAAATTTTAGAAAATATTTGAACAGTACAGTTGCCACATCTGCCATACCCATTGGCATACCTGGATGGCCAGAGTTTGCTTTTTGTACGGCATCTATTGACAAAAATCTGATGCAATTTGCTAAATCAATGTGTAGTTTGTTCAAAATTATCCTGACTAGACTAAGAAGAATCTATTTAATAATATAAATATATATATATGAATTCTATAAACGAAAAAGAAAAAAAACTCAGCAATGCTTTAGCTGAATTAAAAAATTTAGATTTGAGCAATCCGGACTTGAAAAATAATATTGCAAATTTAAACTTTCAAAAAACTCAATTAGAAATTGAAAAATTTCAATTGGAAGAAAAATACAAAATATTGGTTGAGGAACATTCAAGTTTAAGTAAAAAACTAGAAGAAATTCAAGATAAAGAAAAATTAGACCAAAAAAAACAAAACGAATTCTCTGAAAAAATTGATGAATTAAATCAAGAAACAGATAGTTTGTTGGAAGAAATTGATAAATGGCAAATGTAAGTATTAAATTTAATAATAAAGATTTTTTGTTATCCTGTGACGATGGTCAAGAAGAGCATCTTGAAGAATTATTAATTCAGATAAATAAAAGGTTTAATGATTTAAAAAATGATCTTGGAAATCTTGGAGAAAATAAATTGCTTTTAATTACAGCAGTTAGAGTTATGGATGAATATTATGAAACCAAGAAAAAAGTTGATCAAAAAAAAACTGAATTAAAAGATCTTTCAGATAAATTTAAAGAATTGAAATCATTAATTTATGATTATAGAGACAAAAAAGAAGAAGAAATAAAAGAATTAAATTTAAATCATCAAAATTTTAAAGATGAAATTGAAGCAAATCATAGGAAATATGAAAAATTGATTGATGAAACTGCAGATGAAATATCCAATTTTGTTAAAAAGGCAAAACTAGAGAATATATCCCAATAAATTTTTGTGATTAAATCAAAATTAAGAAGTAAGGTTTTAAAAATTAGAAAAAACAATATTACTAAAAATTTCGAAATTAACCCACATAGAATTTTAAATTTTTTAAAAACTCAAAATTATAATTTTAAAAATTTAGGTGGATACTATCCAACTAATTATGAAATTGATGATTTAAATATTTTAGAATATTTTGAGAAAAAAAATTATAATATTTTATTACCAATCATAAAAAAAAATAATCAAATGGAATTTTTTAAGTGGACAAAGAATGATCCTTTAAAAATTAATAAATATGGTATACCTGAACCAGTTTCATCTAAATTATATTATCCTGATATTTTATTAGTTCCTTTAGTTGGTTATGATAATAATTTAAATAGATTAGGCTATGGTGGTGGATTTTATGATCGTTATATCGAAAAAATCGAAAAAATTAAACAAATCATTAAAATTGGTTTGGCTTTCTCTTATCAAAAATTAAAAAGTGTACCAATAAATAAATATGATAAAAAATTAGATTTTATAATTACTGAAAAAGAAATTTTAAAATGAAAATATTATTTTTAGGTGATGTAGTTGGGGTTTCTGGTTGTTCAAAGTTAATCAATAATCTTTTTGAACAAATTAGCAAAAAAAAAATTGATTTTGTAATTGTTAATGGCGAAAATGCTGCATCTCAGGGAGTTGGTTTAACCAAGGAAATATGTAACAATTTTTTTAATTGTGGTGTTAACGTAATTACCACTGGAAATCATGTCTGGGATCAAAAAGAGATAATGGAATTTATAGATAAAGAAGAAAGATTATTACGCCCTAAAAATCTTTTTGAACCTGCTCCTGGTAGAGGTTTTCATATTTATACCACTAAAGACAATATTAGAATTGGAGTTCTTAATTTAATGGGAAATGTATTTATGAAAAAATGTGATGATGTTTTTAAATTTTCTGAAAAGTTTGTTAGTAAATATAAATTAAAGCAGGATTACGATTTATTGGTTGTTGATTTTCATGGTGAAATTACTAGTGAAAAAAATGCTATTGGTCATTTTTTTGATGGTAAGGCCAGTTTGGTTGTTGGTACACATACTCATATTCCTACTAATGATGCGAGAATATTAAATAATGGAACTGGATACCAAACAGATGCAGGGATGTGTGGAGATTATGACTCTGTAATTGGTATGAATAAAGAAAATTCAATAAATAGATTTTTAAAAAAAAATTCTTCAAAACATTTTCCTGCTACAGGTGAGGCTACTTTATGTGGTGTTATTGTTGAATGTGATGTAGAAACTGGATTAGCCACAGATATCAAAAGCTATGTTTATGGAGGCCAATTAAATAATATTTAAAAAGTATGGCAGGACATTCTCATTGGGCAGGAATTAAACATAAAAAAGGAAAAGCTGACAAACAGCGTTCTAAAATATTTTCAAAATTATCAAAAGAAATAACAGTAGCTGCAAAGCTTGGGGATAAGGATCCTGGAATGAATCCTAGATTACGATCTGCAATCCAAGCCGCTAGGTCTGCAAATATGCCAAAAGATAATATAGAGAGAGCAATTGATAAATCTTCAGCGGTAACAGGAATAAATTTTGAAAATTTAAGATATGAAGGATTTGGACCAGAAAAAATTGCAGTAATCGTAGAAACATTAACAGATAATAAAAATAGAACAGCCTCAAATATAAGAACTATTTTTCAAAAAAGTGGTGGAAATTTAGGAACACAAGGTTCAGCGTCACATAATTTTAAGCAATTAGGAATTATTAAAATTGATAAACAGGAAATTTCTGAAGAAAATATATTTGAACTTGCAATAGAGTCTGGTGCTGATGAGTGCACTTCTTATGATGAATTTCATGAAATTCAATGTTCTGTCAATGATATATATAATGTAAAAAAAAAATTGGAAAAAACAATAATAAATTTCATTTCAACTGAAATTGAATGGGTTTCACTAGATAGAGTTGATATTGATAAAGAAAAAAAAGATTCTGTAATTGAATTTCTTGAAAATTTAGAAGATGATGAAGATGTGCAAAATGTTTTTTCAAACGCTAATCTTGGTAATAACTAATGCTTATTATTGGGATTGACCCAGGTATTTCAGGATCTATTTGTTTTTTTCTGGATGGAAAAATAATAGATGTGGTTGAAATGCCAATAATGACAGAAGGTAAAAAAAATAAAAAACAAGTTAATGGTTCTCAAATTTTCAATGAAATTTTGAAAAGAATAAAAAATACTGACAAAAAAAATATTAAAGTTGTCATAGAACAAGTGTCAGCTATGCCTGGCCAAGGAGTGACCAGTATGTTTAATTTTGGCCAATCATTTGGAATTTTAAAAGGTATATGTTCGGCAATGCAATTGCCGATGTATTTTGTTAGACCAGCAAAATGGAAAAAATATTTTAATCTTTTAAATTCAGAAAAAGATGCTAGTAGGACTAGAGCAATTGAAATTTTTCCTTATTTTTCATCAGAATTATCTAGAAAAAAAGACACTAATAAAGCAGATGCTATTTTAATAGCCAACTTTTATTATGAAACTTACAAAATTGAAGAATAATCTAAAAATATTAAGACAAAATCATGACACATTTAAGTGTGAAGAGTAAATATGGAAGCTGATATAGCAACACAAGCAGTAGGACTAGGCGCAAACACTGATTTTTCTTTAATGAGCCTATTTTTAAGAGCAGACATAATTGTTAAGTCAGTAATGATTATCCTGATTATATGTTCAATTTATTCTTGGGCAGTGATTATTGAAAAGTTCAGGTTATTTAAAAAAATAAATAAATCATCAGAGGAATTTGAAGAAAAGTTTTGGAATTCAAAATCTGCTGAAACATTCTATAATAATTTACCTGCAAAGGTAGATGATCCAATGGCTATTGTTTTTCAAGATGCCATGGAAAGTTTGTTGAAAAAAAAATCTAAAACCAATTTAAGCGAAAGAATGAGCACCTTTTTAGAAGTTGGAATAGAAAGACAAATGGTTAAAATTGATAAAGGTTTTACTTTTCTTGCATCAGTTGGATCCACCGCTCCTTTTATAGGATTATTTGGAACAGTTTGGGGTATAATGAATTCATTTCAATCTATTGCTATATCAAGAAATACTAGTTTGGCAATTGTTGCTCCAGGTATTGCAGAGGCATTATTTGCAACAGCCCTTGGATTGTTAGCAGCTATACCTGCTGTTGTTGCTTATAATAAATTTAATACTGACTCTAAAAAATATTCACAAAAACTAGAAAATTTTTCTAAAAGATTTTTAACAATAATTTAAATGGCTTTTAAATTAAATCGTTCATCAAAAGAACCTATGAGCGAGATAAATGTTACTCCATTTGTTGATGTAATGTTAGTATTATTAATTATTTTTATGGTTACAGCACCATTATTAACTGTAGGTGTTCAAGTTGATTTACCAGAGAGTTCAGCAGACTCTCTTCCAGAGGAGATAGAACCACTTACATTATCTATAAATTCAAAAGGTGAAATTTTTATTCAAGAAGCCAAAGTTGAATATGATAACATTATTGCAAAGGTTTTAGCAGTGTCAAAAAATAGAACTGATACTAGAATTTACGTAAGAGGTGATAAAACAATTAATTACGGTAGAGTATTAGAGATCATGGGGTTGTTATCGGGATCTGGTTTTACAAAAGTTGCCTTAATATCTGAACCTTATAAGCAGAGGTAATTATTAAGTGAATAGAAGTATAATTATTTCTTCTCTTTTACATGGTGCTTTAATATTTATTACAGCAATGAGTTTGCCTTTTTTAGCAAAAAAACCTTTAAACATTCCCCCTATAGTTTCTGTGGAATTAATACAAATTGCTGAAAAAACAAATATTCCATTTGCTCCTAAGGCAAAAAAAATAATTGAAAAAGTAAAAGAAAAAGAAAAAAAATTAGTATCTGAACAAGCCCCCCCTAAAAAAGTTAAAAAAACTAAAACAAAAACAGTTGTATCACTTGATCAAAATAATGAAAAAATTGAAAATCAAGTGCCAAAAGCTATACCTCTTCCTGAAAAAACTATAAAAAAAATTGAAACAAAAAAAGAAACTAAGCAAAATCCTGAAAAAGTAGATAATGAAGTAAAACAAGTCTCAGAGTTTGAAAAAAAAGATTTATTTGATCCAAATAGTATTGCTGCATTAATTGATAAATCAAAAGTTGATAGTGCAAAAGTTATTAAAAAAAATAACGATATTACTCAGAATCAAGATAAAAATATAGTAACTAGCGGTCTGACATTAAGTGAGGAAGATGCATTAAAAGCTCAGATTTTTGGTTGTTGGAGTATACCTCTTGGATTGCCTTATAATGAAAATTTATTAGTAAGAATTAAATTAAAATTAGAACCTGATGGATCTGTAGTTAAAACTGAAATTTTAGATCATGCTAGGATGAATAAGCCTGGTCAGGGATTTTATAAAGTTTTGGCAGAAAGTGCTTTAAGAGCTGTTAAATTATGTCAACCTTTAAGAGTACCAACTTCTGGCTATGAAAGATGGAAGGAATTACAATTAAATTTTGATGCAAGAGAGATGCTAGAAGGTTAATATATATTATGTTAATAAAAAAAATTATTATTTTATCAGTTCTATTAATTTTACCTACCAAAGTTTTTGCTCTAATTGAAGTTGATATAACTAGAGGGAATCTAAACCCATTACCTTTAGCTGTTTCACCTTTATCAATTGATGACAAATCTAAAAAAAGTTTTGAAGAAATACTTAAAAAAGAGAATATTGGATCTGAAATTTCAATTATTGTTGAAAATAATTTAAAAATTTCTGGTCTTTTTAATCCACTAAATAAAGATGCATTTTTACAAGCACCAGATATTGCTAATTTAAAACCAAGATTTGAAGATTGGAACTTGATAAAGGCTCAAGCACTTATTACTGGTAAAGTAACTTATGTTGATGAAAAGTTAAGGGTTGAATTTAGATTATGGGATGTTCTTGCAGCTAAAGAAATGATGGCATTAGCTTTTACTACGGTACCGAGTAATTGGAGACGAGTGGGTCATATAATATCAGATAAAGTCTATGAAAGATTGACAGGAGAGAAGGGATATTTTGATACTAGAATAATTTATGTTGCTGAAGAAGGTCCAAAAACTCAAAGGATAAAGAAATTAGCGATTATGGATCAAGATGGTTTTAATAATAAATTTCTAACACTTGGTAACGAATTAGTTTTAACTCCAAGGTTTAATCCTGCTAGTCAAATGGTTACGTACTTGTCTTACTTTAAAAATTTACCGAGAGTATATCTTCTTGATATTGAAACTGGAACTCAAGAGGTAGTAGGTGATTTTCCTGGAATGACTTTTGCACCAAGATTTTCACCTGATGGTAAAAAAATAATAATGAGTTTTGCTAAAGATGGTAAATCTGATATTTACACTATGGACTTAGAAAATAGAATAGTTGAAAAAATTACTAATCATCCTTCAATTGATACATCCCCTTCATATTCACCGGACGGTAAATATATTACTTTTAATTCTGATAGAAGTGGATACCAACAAATTTATGTTATGAAAAACGATGGAAGTAATGTTAAAAGAATTTCTTTTGGCAAAGGTTTGTATGGAACACCTGTGTGGTCACCAAGAGGAGATTTAATTGCCTTTACAAAGTTGCATAAGGGTAAATTCTATATTGGAGTTATGAGAACAGATGGCACTGGAGAAAGGTTGTTAACAGAAAACTATTATCAAGAAGCTCCATCCTGGTCACCAAATGGACGTGTACTAATTTTTTATCGAGAAACCAAGACAGACAATAAAGGAGAAGGGTTTTCAGCTAAGTTATGGTCTATTGATTTAACTGGCTATAATGAGCGTTTAGTTGAAACACCAACGGATGCTTCAGACCCATCATGGTCATCTTTATTAAGCAATTAACTTGAAAAAAGTTGATTTTTTGACTTGAAACATCTATTTAGTTGTGAAAAAGTACAATATTGAAATTAGCAGCAAGGAGCAATTTAATGATATTAAGCAAAATTTTTAAAAACACACTTGTAGTAATTGTGGCATGTCTAGTGTTATCTGCCTGTGCAACAAAGAAGGAAGCAACAATAGATAGTATTGGAGGCCAAATACAAGGCGACGTTTATACTGGAACTGAAGGAGTTAAATATTTAGCAGACGGAGTTCCAGATAGAGTTTTCTTTGCAACAAATGAATCAATCTTAACAACAGCTTCAAGAGAAACTCTTAGAGCTCAAGCTGCTTGGTTGAGAAAAAATTCAGATATAAATGTAGTTCTTGAAGGTCATGCAGACGAAAGAGGAACAAGAGAGTATAACTTAGCTTTAGGAGAAAGAAGAGCTAATTCTGCAAAAGATTACTTAATGACTTATGGAATTTCATCAGATAGAATATCAGTATTAAGTTATGGAAAAGAAAGACCTATCGACTCAGGATCTACTCCATTAGCTTGGTCAAAAAACAGAAGATCTGTAACTGTCAAAGCAAATTAATAATTTAAATTTAAAGACCCTGGAACTAAATGTTTTAGGGTCTTTTTTTTGCCATTTTTATAATCATAAGTCTGATTAGTAATGAAATATATTTCAAAATTAATAATTATAAATTTTTTTATTTTTTTCCCCAGTATTTCTTTTGCTGACAGCCATAATATTTATGAAATATTAGAAATTATAAAGAGTGATCTTAAAACTTTAGAAAAGGCTGTTTATTCAGGAACAATTGAAATAAAAACAAAAACTAGCGACAATTCTGAAAATGAAAATAGCTACAATTCAGAGGATGTACTTACAAGACATTTATTAAAATTGTCTGAAGTTGAAGATCAATTTAGGGAACTTACAAATAAATTTGAAGAAATAAATTTTAAATTAGATAAATTATCAACCAGACTATCAAAAATTCAAGCAGATAATCAGATAAGATTTCAAGATATTGAAATCTCTCTTAAATCCGGTGAGAAATTAACTCAAATGACTTCAACACCAAAAAAAGATGAAAATAAAGCTTTACCTGGAAGTTCACAGCCACAAGACTTGGGTACAATTTCATATAAAGATACAGAAACTTCTGAAACTTCCCAGCAAATTCAATCGGTAGATACTACAGCTTCTATTGTAACTGAAAATTTTCAATCTGAAGAAAAAATTCTCCCACAAGATCTAACACTTGATAAGCAATATGAATTTGCAACAAGTTTCCTAAAAGTTGGTGATTATAGTACTGCTGAGAGAGCTTTTAGAGAATTTGTGCTAACTAATTCAGATCATGAATTAGCTGGTAGTGCTCAATATTGGTATGCAGAAACATTTAGGATCAGACAACTATACACTGATGCTGCTTCAGCTTATTTAGAGGGCTATCAAAAATATCCTAAAGGTAAAAAAGCACCTATAAATTTATTAAAACTTGGGGTATCAATGGTTCAGATTGGAGAGAAAGATCAAGGTTGCAAAATGATAAATGGTGTAGAACTACAATACCCGAATGCAAATCAGTCTGTAATTCAAAAAGCAAAATATGAGTCTAAAAAATTTGAGTGCACAAAACAAGACTCATAAGTTTTTATTTAGTAAATTAAAAAATAAAAGAATATCTCAAATTTATAATAAATTTGAAAGATATTTAAGTATTGATAAGGATTTTATTATAGCTGTTTCAGGTGGCCCTGATAGCCTTGCTTTATCTTTTTTAGGAAAAATTTATTCAATAAAAAAAAAATTAAATGTAAAATATTTCATTGTTGATCATAATCTTCGAAATAATTCTACTTCTGAAGCAAAAAATGTTCAGAAACAATTAAAAAATTTTTCCATAGATTTAACTATTTTGTCTTGGCATGGAATAAAACCAAAAAAAAATATACAATCTATTGCAAGAGATAAAAGATATAAATTATTAATAAAAAATGCAAAACAGTTAAATATAAAAAATATTTTATTAGGTCATCATTTAGACGATTTATTAGAAAATTTTTTTATAAGAATTTCAAGAGGAAGCGGTCTTAACGGATTAGTTTCACTTGATAAAAATACACAATATCAAAAAGTAAATTTAATTAGACCTTTATTAAATTTTAATAAAAAAGATTTGACATACGTCAGTAAATATATTTTTGGCTCATTTGTTAAAGATCCTTCAAACAAAGATGATAAATTTAAAAGAGTAAAAATAAGAAATTTTTTGAAACAACTAGAATCAGAAGGATTAGATAAAAAAAAATTTATTTTAACAATAAATAATTTGAAAATTGCGAATGAGAATATTAAATTTTATACTCAAAAAAATTTAGCAAAAAATACATTTTTTTTAAAAAAAAAAGAATCAGTTATTTTAAAAGATAATTTTTTTATTAATTCTAAAGAAGTAGTTTTTAGGTCATTTACAGAAATAATTAAAACAGTTGGAAAGAAATATTATCCATCAAGAGGTAAAAAAATTGATAGGGTAATTCAATCTATAACTAGTAAAAATTTCTTAAAAACTACTTTGGGTGGGTGTTTAATAAAAAAAGTTAATCAAACAGTAATAGTGAGCAAAGAATAACAAATTTGTACTATTTACTGATATTTTGTCACTTGTTAAATTTGTAATAATTCTTATCTTATAGACATGAATTTAAAAAATCTTGCAATGTGGGCTATCATAGTTTTCTTAACTATTGGTCTATATAATATGTTTAAGAACCCTCAATCAAATTTAAGAGGTAGCAATCAAGTTATATTTTCTGAATTTTTAACATCAGTAGATAATGGAGAAGTATTAAAAGTCGAAATTCAAGGCAACAATATAAAAGGTGTTTATGCAAATGGTAATACATTTTCAACTTATTCTCCAAATGATCCAAACTTAATTGAAAAATTATCTGACAAGGGTGTAAGTATTTCAGCCGCACCACTAGAAGAAAAAATGCCTTCATTGTTTGGTGTTTTACTTTCATGGTTTCCGATGTTGTTATTAATTGCTGTGTGGATTTTCTTTATGAGACAAATGCAAGGTGGAAAAGGTGGAGCAATGGGATTTGGAAAATCAAAGGCTAAAATGATGAATGAGTTAAAAGGCAAGGTTACTTTTAATGATGTAGCTGGGGTTGAAGAGGCAAAAGAAGAAGTCGAAGAAATAGTTGAGTTTCTAAAAGATCCAAAAAAATTTAGTAGACTAGGAGGAAAAATTCCCAGAGGAGCATTGTTAGTTGGACCTCCAGGTACTGGTAAAACTTTATTGGCAAGAGCAATAGCAGGAGAAGCTGGTGTTCCATTTTTTACTATATCAGGTTCAGATTTTGTAGAGATGTTTGTTGGTGTAGGCGCTTCAAGAGTTAGAGATATGTTTGAACAAGGTAAAAAAAATTCACCATGTATTATTTTTATTGATGAAATAGATGCAGTTGGGAGAAGTAGAGGTGCTGGATTAGGTGGAGGAAATGATGAGAGAGAACAAACTTTAAATCAATTGTTAGTTGAGATGGATGGCTTTGATACTAATGAGGGTGTTATCATAATAGCAGCAACGAACAGACCTGATGTACTTGATCCGGCTTTATTGAGACCTGGTAGATTTGATAGACAAGTAGTTGTTTCGAACCCAGATATAATTGGAAGAGAAAAAATTTTAAAAGTTCATGCTAAAAAAATTAAGATGTCTCCTGATGTAAACTTAAGAACTGTAGCAAGAGGAACACCGGGGTTTTCTGGTGCGGATTTAGCAAATTTAGTAAATGAAGCAGCTTTATTAGCGGCTAGAAAAAATAAAAGAATTGTGACTTTAATGGAATTTGATGAAGCTAAAGACAAAGTAATGATGGGAGCTGAAAGAAGATCAATGGTAATGACCGAAGAAGAGAAAAAGTTAACAGCATATCATGAAGGGGGTCACGCTTTAGTATCTTTTAACATGCCTAGTTATGATCCAATACACAAGGCTACAATTATTCCAAGAGGTAGAGCACTTGGAATGGTTATGAATTTGCCAGAAAGGGATAAACATGGCTATTCAATTAAATATCTAAAAGCTAGAATGGCAGTATGTTTTGGTGGTAGAGTAGCAGAGGAAATTATTTTTGGTAAAGACGATATATCTACAGGTGCTGGTGGAGGAAGTGGATCAGATATTAATCAAGCCACTCAACTTGCGCGAGCAATGGTTACTAAATATGGAATGAGTGAAGAAATGGGCCCAGTTGAATATGGAGAAAATCAAGAAGAGGTATTTTTGGGAAGATCAGTTACTCAAACGCAGTCAGTTTCAGAGGAAACTTCTCAGAAGATAGATAAAGAAATAAGAAAACTGATTGATGAGGGTTATGATCAAGCAAAAAAAATATTAACTGATAAGATTGATGATTTACATAAAATTGCAAAAGCTCTTATTACTTATGAAACTTTAACTGGAGAAGAAATTGAAAATATAATTAATAAGAACCAATATCCAAAAGACAAGATAGCTGAGAAACCAGAAGAAAACGATGATCAAAATTCAGCTTTAGGTGCTATGGGCTTAAAACCAAAAATAGTTCATTAAATAAAAATGAGAAGATATTACACAAGAGTGTGTAATTTCTATTATGGAAAAGAATCTAAGACATTATTAAGTAAAAAAAGATCACTTCCGCTTAATAATAATCCAGAAATATCATTTGATCATATTGAAATAATATCAAGACAATCAAAGAAAAAAATTTCTATTAAAAAAATAAATAGTTTATCTAAAATATTAAAAAAACAAATAAATTTAGATTTAGAAAATATTAAATTAAAAAAAAAAAATTTTGCAAATTTAGATTTTCAAAAGATACCAAATATAATGGGAATATTAAATCTTACACCAGACAGTTTTTCTGATGGTGGAAAATTTAATTCTAAAAGAAGAGGAATAAACCACGCATTACAAATGTTTAGATTGGGCGCTAATATAATAGATGTTGGTGGTGAATCCACTAGACCGGGATCAACCCCAGTGAACAAAAAATTAGAATGGAAAAGATTGGAAAAAATAATTAGATCTTTAAGTAAAAAGATTCCTTTGTCACTTGATACTAGAAAATCAGACATTATGGAAAGAGGTATTAAATGTGGTGTTAAAATAATTAACGACGTATCTGGCCTTACTTATGACCCTAAAACTATAAATATTTTAAATAAGTATAAAATTCCTTTTGTTATTCAACATTCACAGGGAACTCCTCAGAATATGCAAAATAAACCTCGTTATAAGAATGAATTATTAGATATATACGATTTTTTTGAAAATAAGTTAAATTTTTTAAGATCTATTGGTATAAAACACAATAATATCATTATTGATCCTGGTATAGGTTTCGGAAAAAATCTGAAACATAATATGAATTTAATTAGCAACATTTCTATTTTTCACTCACTAGGTTTTCCTATACTAGTTGGTAATTCAAAAAAAAGATTTATTAAAGATCTAACAGGGAAAAACGATACTAAAAATAGAATTGGCGGAACAGTTGCTTCGTCAATTTATTTAATGATGCAAGGAGTTCAAATACTAAGAATTCACGATGTTAATGAATTATTGCAGGGAATAAAGGTGTTTAAAAAACTATTTAAATAATAATGTCAAAAAAATATTTTGGAACAGATGGTATCAGAGGAGCTATTAATAGTAAAAATATTAATGGAAACATGTTTTTTAAATTTGGTCTAGCATCAGGTATATATTTCAAGTCACAAAAAAAAAGAAAACAAACGGCAATAATTGCAAAAGATACCAGATTATCTGGCTATGCTCTTGAGCCTGCGTTAGTCTCCGGACTTACATCTGCAGGAATGCATGTTTATACACTAGGACCTTTGCCCACAAATGGTTTAGCTATGTTGACAAAAATTATGAAAGCAAATTTAGGAATAATGATTACTGCCTCGCATAACCCTCATTATGATAATGGATTAAAATTATTTGGTCCAGATGGGATGAAATTATCAGATAAAATTGAACAAAAAATTGAAAATTTAATAGATAAAAAAATTATATTAAATCTATCAACTCCTGAAAAATTGGGAAGAGTAAAGAGATTAGAAAGTGGTACAAAAGATTATATAAAAATTTTGAAAAAAAATTTTACAAAAGAATTTAATTTGAGAGGATTAAGGATTGTAATTGATTGTGCAAATGGCGCAGGATATAAAGCAGGTCCAGAATTATTGAAATCATTAGGAGCAAAAGTAATATCAATTGGCGTGAGCCCTAATGGTCTTAATATAAATAATAACTGTGGGTCAACATATCCAAATAAGATTAAGTTGGCTGTAAAAAAATATAAAGCACATTTAGGCATCTCACTTGATGGAGATGCTGATAGAATAATTATGTGCGATGAGATGGGAAATATAATTGATGGAGATCAAATAATTGCAGCTCTAGCAACAAGATGGAAAAATAAAAAAATGCTTAAAGGAGGTGTTGTTGGAACATATATGTCTAATTATGGTTTAGAAAAATTTTTTAGATCTAAAAAAATAAAATTTATCAGAGCAAATGTTGGAGATAGGTACGTAAAAGAAAAAATGAAAAAAAATAATTTTAATTTAGGTGGTGAACAATCTGGACATATTATTTTAGGAAAATTTGCAACAACAGGTGATGGTTTACTTGTTGCACTAGAAGCACTTTTTGCAATCAGAAAAGGAAGAAAAGCTAGTGATTTTTTTAATAAATTTAAAAAAATACCTCAAATTTTAAAAAATATTCAAGTTAAAGATAAAAGTATAATAAAAAATTATGAAGTAAAAAAATCAATTAAGACAGCTGAAAAATTAATGGACGGACAAGGAAGGATACTAGTAAGACAATCTGGAACAGAGTCAAAAATACGAGTCATGGGAGAGAGTGAAAATATAAAACTTTTAAACAAGTGTATAAATATTATTTCAAAAAAAATTAAGTAAATTGAAACCTAAATCAAAAATATTAATCATTGCAGGATCCGATTCGTCTGGTGGAGCGGGCATTCAGGCAGATATTAAGACTGTTACATCATTAGGATCATATGCAATGACAGCCATAACAGCAGTTACATCTCAAAATACTACAGGTGTTAAATCAATAGTACCTATTCCTCATAAAGAAATTTTTAATCAAATTGTTTTTTCTTCAAAAGATATTAGACCTGATGCGATTAAAATTGGAATGTTGCATTCAAAAAAAGTTATAGATTCTGTTGTGAAATCATTAAACAACATTAAGATAAAAAAAATAGTACTAGACCCTGTAATGGTTGCTAAAGGTGGCGCTAAGTTAATAGATAATAAAGCAATTAAATCACTTAAATTAAAATTAATTAAGAGAGCTATTTTGATTACCCCAAATATTCCTGAAGCTGAAGTCATAACAAAAATTAAAATAAAAACTAAAAAGGATATGGTGTTTGCAGCAAAAAGATTATTAGAATTTGGTACAAAAAATGTTTTAATTAAAGGTGGACATTTGGACTCTAATATCGTCCAAGATATATTCGTTAATAAATCAGAAATAAAAGAATTTAATAATCATAGATATAAAACAAAGAATACTCATGGTACTGGATGCACTTTATCGACTGCTATAACTACTTTTTTATCGTGTGGAAAACCTATAAAGAAATCTTGTGAGCTTGCAATTAAGTATGTAAATTCTGCCATATTAACAAACCCAAATTATGGTATTGGTCATGGTCCAATTAATCATCTTAACACAGTGAGTATAAATAAAAAATTTAGATAATGAAAAACATAGTCGTAGTTGGATCCCAATGGGGAGATGAGGGGAAGGGAAAAATTGTAGATTGGCTTTCAAAGCAAGCAGATATTGTTATTAGATTTCAAGGAGGACATAATGCAGGGCACACACTAGTAATTGATGGAATAACCTATAAGTTAAGATTACTTCCTTCTGGAATTGTTAGAAAAAATAAGATTTCAATTGTTGGAAATGGAGTAGTGATTGATCCTTGGGCTTTACTTGAAGAAATCGATGAAATAAAATCGAAGGGTGTAGAAGTAAATACTGATAATTTTATTATTTCTGAGTCTGCTAATTTAATCTTACCATTTCATAAAGAAATGGATGAAATTAGAGAAGATGCAGCTGGTAAAGGTAAAATTGGAACAACCAGAAGAGGCATTGGTCCTGCATACGAGGATAAAGTCGGAAGAAGATCTATAAGAGTTATGGACTTGAGATCTGAAAAAAATTTAGATCAAAGACTAGATTCTGTTCTTGAGCATCATAATGCGATAAGAAAAGGTCTAGGAAAAAAAATTTTCAAAAAAGAGCAACTAAAGATAGATTTATTGAAAATTGCACCAAATATATTGCAGTTTTCTCAACCTGTTTGGTTAAAAATTGATCAATTTAAAAAACAAAAAAAGAAAATTTTATTTGAGGGAGCACAAGGAATTTTGTTAGATGTTGATCATGGAACTTATCCTTATGTTACCTCATCCAATACTGTTGCTTCAAGTGCCGCAACAGGAACAGGATGTGGTCCAAATTCAATTAATTATGTTCTTGGTATCACAAAGGCGTACACAACTAGAGTCGGAGAAGGACCTTTTCCAACAGAACTGACAGACAATATTGGAGAATTGTTGGGCACACGTGGAAAAGAATTTGGCACTGTTACAAGCAGAAAAAGAAGATGTGGCTGGTTTGATGGAGTTCTTGTTAGACAAACAATAAAAATATCAGGAATAGATGGAATAGCACTAACTAAATTAGATGTCCTTGATGAATTAGATGAAATTAAAATATGTGTTGAGTATGAACTTGATGGAAAAAAAATAGATTATCTACCTGCAGCTGTTGAAGATCAGATTAAAATAAAACCTGTTTACAAAACATTTCCTGGATGGAAAGTATCGACAAAGGGTATTAAAAATATTGAAGATTTACCTGAGAATGCAAAAAGTTATATTTATGCAGTTGAAGATTTTATTAAAGCTAAAATTTCAAGCATATCTACAAGTCCTGAGAGGGAAGACACAATATTAATAGAAAATCCATTCGAAATATAGTTTATAGATTTTTTGATTTATTTTGAATTAGTTTGATATAAATTATTTATATGAAAAAAAAAATTAATACTTTAATTTTTGTAATTATATTTAGTCTCTTATTTTCTACTAATTCATATGCATATATAGATCCAGGATCAGGCAGTATAATCCTTCAAGCAATTATAGCTGCATTTGCAGGGGCTGGTACAGCAATTACTATATACTGGAAAAAAGTGAAATTGTTCTTTTCAAAAATCTTTAAAAATAAAAATAAAGATAATGAAAGAAAATAAATTATTCTATGAAAGCTATTATTTTAAACACCAATTTCGAAATGTTTTTAATTTTTTTGGGAGAACACTAAAAAATGTAAAAAAAACTTTTAGAAAATGTAATAATTTAAAAAATATACATCATCTCTAAATCTGTCAGAATTATTCTTGAATATGAAACTTTATAATTTATTTGGAATCATTTCATTATTTCCATTATGGAGTTTTAGAGCGAATCTAGATTTTTTACATTTTTTTTTTATTTTTTTGATCTTCTTTTTTATCCCTCTTGTTATTCATTTTAAAATTATAAAAAATCTTAGTTCAAATTTTACCATTTTTTTTTCAGCTTGGATGGCTCTCCTATTTGTTTATACGGTTGATCAAAATATAGGATTATGGTCTTCATCTTTAAAGATTTTAGATACAGCGATTTCTCAATATATAAAATCGTTAATATTTTTATTATGTTTCTTTCTTTTGTCTTTATCTTTAATTTTGATATTTAAAAAAAATGGAATAAAAATATTTTTTTCTATAATTTTATCTATTTTTATATTTAATATTTTAGACACAAGTCGAAATCTTTCAAATTTTCCCAAAATAGAAACAAATAATATTTTTGATAACAAAAAAAAAAAATCAAAAGATCAAAAATTAATTTTAATTTTTGATGAAATGTCAGGAATAACAAGTGAGGACTCAAATCATATCTCAGGAAAAGAAGCAATAGAGGCTATTTTAGAGGTATTTAAAAAATATAATTTTAATATTTATACAAATATTTTTTCTATTTTTATTAGTACAAACAAACAAATTCCATCTATCTTAAATTTCATAACTTCTGAAAAACAATATCTTTTTAAAAAAAAAATATATCCTGAAAAATATCTATATTTAAATAAAACAAACAATTATTTTCAAACGTATGACCTAAACAAAAATAGCTTTTTTGATCAAGATTATATTAATAAAATTGTTATTTACCAGTCAATGTATTTAAATTATTGTAATCATCAAAAAGTTTTTAGATGTCATCAGTATAATCCTTTCGATAAAAAGATTAAATTTTTACCTGGATTTAAAGATAGCATTTTCACAAAAATAATTTCAGCATATAAAAATAATGCCTCAGCAACTAGCTCAATTATTTGGAGATTATTAAGACATGTTAATGTTATTGATAGCTTACTGGAGCCAGAAGGAGAAAAAGCATCCTTTAAGTTTATATTAGATAACATTTCAAAAAGTTTGGATAATAAAGATGTAGATTTAGTTTTCGCTCATATATTGGTTCCACATATTCCATATGGTTTTGATGAAAAATGTGAATATGATGGTTCAAGAGGAACTAATTTTAATTTTATGACTATTGATCAAAAAAGATCTCAACATAATTTAGAGAGAATTTGTGTAGCATATTATTTAGATAATTTTTTTGATTCATTGAAGAAAAAAAAGATTTTTAACAAACTAGAGATTATGATTTTTTCTGATCATGATTCGAGAATAGCCCAGGATGAACTTGGAAGCTCAATAA
Source organism: uncultured Pelagibacteraceae bacterium (assembly GCA_902522915.1). Classification (GTDB taxonomy): domain Bacteria; phylum Pseudomonadota; class Alphaproteobacteria; order Pelagibacterales; family Pelagibacteraceae; genus Pelagibacter. The sequence continues at coordinate 24,488 of CABYXQ010000016.1, forward strand.
TATTTGCAAAAAAAAAATCAGGTAGCAAAGACTCAAAAATAATTTCAAAAATTACCACATCAAATAAAGTCTTTACTGAAAGTTATTACAAAAATAAATAATTTAGTTTGCAGGAAGTAAGTTTTTAGATTTAGCTAATAGTAACATATGCTTTTGTAGCTTCTCAAATGCTTTGTTTTCTATTTGTCTAACTCTTTCTCTACTTATTTTAAATTTTTTACTTAAGTCCTCCAACGTAGCTGGATCATCATTTAATCTTCTTGAGTATAAAATTTCTTTTTCTCTATCATTTAGAACTTTAATAGAATTCTTTAAAAGATCTTTTCTTTGCTCCATTTCCTCTTGATGTGCAAATTTTAAGTCATGATCTAATTCTTTATCTACAAGCCAGTCTTGCCATTCGTCACCATCTTCTCCAACTTGCGCATTCAGCGAGAACTCTTTTCCAGAAAGTCTTCTATTCATAGAAATTACTTCCTCTTTACTTACATCAAGCTTATTAGATATTTCATTAACATGCTCATCTCTTAAATCACCTTCGGCCTGAGGTGCAATTTGATTTTTAATTTTTTTAAGATTAAAAAATAATTTTTTTTGTGCAGTGGTCGTTCCAATTTTAACTAAACTCCATGATCTTAATATATATTCTTGGATGGATGCTTTAATCCACCACATTGCATAAGTAGCAAGTCTAAAACCTTTTTCTGGTTCAAATTTTTTAACGGCTTGCATAAGACCAACGTTACCTTCAGAAATCATTTCATTTACAGGAAGTCCATATCCTTTATAGCCCATTGCGATTTTAGCAACTAATCTTAGGTGGCTCGTAACTAATTTTTCTGCAGCTTTAACATTCCCAGTAGTTTTCC
>CABYXQ010000017.1 GCA_902522915.1 uncultured Pelagibacteraceae bacterium
AGATCTAATTCTTCTTTCTATATTTTGATCTCCATTAGACTTTATCTCTATTTCAGGGGGAATTGTATTTATATAAGGTGTATTTTGAGTATAAGGGATATTTGCTCCCTCGCGATATGCTTTATTAATTAGTTCTTTAATTAAAAAATGAGCTCTTTGATTGCCATCTTTTGATATTACTGCAGACAAAGATTCTAACCAGTCTTGTGTCTCCAAAGGATCTGTATCACTATTGCTATTTACTTGAATAATTGACTCTTGTTTTTCTTGAATTGATCTTTTAATCATTAAATTTTCTTCTTTTTCCTCTAATATTCTATCTTCAGCTTGTTTAATAATACTTTCCGTATCTTTTGGGATTGGTTTATTTTCAAAAGTTGAGTCAGAAGATACAATTCTTAATAACAAATCACCTTTTGAAACTTTGTCACCGACTTTAACCTCTAAACTCTCAATTTTTCCTGAAAGTGTAGAAGGGATCTCAATACTTGATTTGTCACTTTCAATTGTAACTAATGGATCATTTATTTTTATTTGATCCCCTTTTTTTACAAGAATTTCGATTACTTCAACTTCTTCAAAATCTCCAATATCTGGAACAAGTAATTTTTCACTCATTATTTTAAAACGTTTTTATACCTAAAAAAAAGTATATTTAATGTTATTTTAGCACATTATTTATACTTTTTGTGTAAACCTATGTTCTAATTGAACTAAAATTGTTAATAAAATAAGAAAATACAGTAACTTTATGTGTTAAAAAAAATTAATAAATACGGACCGCTGGCCAAATTGGATAAGGCGCTCGGCTACGAACCGGGAGATTCCAGATTCGAGTTCTGGGCGGTCCACCAAAAAGGAAAATAAAATGTTTGATTGGTTGTTAAAATCTTCACTACAAAAATCAGTAGTTTATTTTTTCATAATTATATTAATAATTTTATTAATTCTCACTTATATATTATAAAAAATATTATGAATAAATTTAAACAAATAAGTATTAAACCAGGTTTTATGAAACATAATGGTGGTGTTTTATTTAGAGCTATCTCAGTAACAGAATATGAATTTAAAACAAAAATTGATAAAAACCATTTAAATAATGCTGGTATAACTCATGGTGGTTATTTATCAGCCTTAATTGATGCAGGATCGGGTACTGCAGCTCATAGAGCAGCTGGTAATATGCCGTGTGTAACAATCTCTCTAGATTTAAAATTTATTGATGTCTCTAAGGAAGGTGATGAAATAATTGGAACTACAAAAATTTTAAAAAAAACAAATACTCTTGTATTCTTATTTAGTGAACTTAAATGTAATCACAAAGTTATTACTTCTGCATCAGGTATTTGGAAAATTTTAAAACTTAAAACATCTAAATTAGGTCCGGGTGGCTAAAAATATCAAATTTTACTACTATTCATTTAATTAAAAGTTATCCACAAGCGATATATTAATTTGTAATACTCTTAAAATTCAGATCAAATAAACTCTATGAGAATCGAAGAGGATTTAAAATTAGATTATAGTGATGTTTTGTTTAGACCTAAACGAAGCACTTTATCTAGTCGTAAAGAAGTAAACTTAATGAGAACCTATAAATTTAAATATAGCAATAATGAATGGTCAGGAATACCAATTATGGCTGCAAATATGGATGGGGTAGGTGAGTTAGGTATTGCTGAAAAATTATCTAATTATGGAATGATTACCTGCTTAACTAAACAACATGATGTAAAAAAAATTAAACAATTTAAAAAAATTAAATCAATATATCCAAATATTGCTTTGAGTATTGGAATTAAAAAAGAAGATTTTCAAAATTTAGATAAAGTTTTAAAAGAATATAGTTTTATTAAATTTCTTTGTATTGATGTTGCAAATGGTTACTCAGAACGTTTTAGTGCATTCCTAAAATCAGTCAGGGACAAATATCCAACTAAAACAATAATTGCAGGTAACGTTGTTACCGCAGATATGACACAAGAATTAATACTTAGTGGTGCTGACATTGTAAAAGTTGGTATAGGTCCTGGTAGTGTTTGTACTACTAGAATTCAAACAGGAGTAGGGTACCCTCAATTAAGTGCGGTTATAGAGTGTGCTGATGCGGCTCATGGGCTAGGTGCTCATATGATTGCAGACGGTGGCTGCACTTGTCCTGGTGATGTTGCAAAAGGGTTTGGGGGTGGAGCTGATTTTGTTATGCTGGGTGGAATGTTTGCTGGACATGATGAAGGAAAAGGCAAAATTGTTAGGTCAAATGGTTCAAAATTTATTGAATTCTATGGTTCAAGTTCAGACACAGCAAATAATAAACATTATGGTGGTTTAGCATCATACAGAAGTAGCGAAGGAAGAACGGTAAGAGTTAAATATAGAGGAAAAATCGACAATACAATTCAAAATATACTTGGTGGAATAAGAAGTAGTTGTACTTATGTAGGCGCACCATCATTAAAGCAATTAAGTAAATGTACTACATTTGTTAGAGTAACAAATCAATTTAACAGAACATTTGTAGATTAATTTTTTCTTTTAAAATTAAAATAACCAAATATTATTAATAACAAAAATGCTATTGGATAAATAATTATTTTGTTTGGTCTATTGGAATTTTCTATTTTAAATTCACTTATATGATCACCCATTTCAAATCCACTTTTCTTAGCTTTTCCGTTCCATTTTAATGTATCAACAATTATTTTGTTATCTTGTCTCACTAAATTCATTCCATATTCTTCCATGTCATACTCAACTTCAAAGGTATTTTTATTAATTACAAATAATTTATATCTTTCTCCATAAGGACTAGGCCGCGTAACTTTGAAACGTACTTCTTTGTGGGGATCTAATTTAACAAGATTAATTTTATTAATATCTTTATAATTATATTTTGGATAAAATTTGTTAAGAACAAACTCAGGAGACAATAAAGATATGGAAATTATCAAAAATACTATTATTTCGTACCATCTTAGTTTGTTAATAAACCATCCTTGAGTTGCAGATGTAAATACAAGTATACCCACTAATGAAGTTATAATTACAACTAATCCATGCCAAATATTTTCAATACCTATTAGTAATAATTCGTGATTAAATAAAAATACAATTGGAAGAATTCCTGTTCTTAAGCTGTACCAAAAAGCTTGTAATCCAGTTTTGAGGGGGTCTCCTCCAGAAATAGCTGCTGCTGCATACGAAGCTAACCCCACTGGTGGAGTAACGTCAGCCATTAAACCAAAATAAAAAACAAACAAATGAACTGCAATAAGGGGAAAAATAAAACCAGATGCATTTCCAACATCCACTAAGACAGTTGCCATTAATGAAGCAACTACGACATAATTTGCAGTTGTTGGGAGGCCCATCCCTAAAAGTAAACATAAAATTATAGTTAAAAATAATAATATAGTTACATTATCTTTTGCTATAGATTCTATGACTATAATTAAATTAGTACTTAAACCTGTGGAACCAACGGCCCCAACAATAATACCAGCAGTTGCTATTGCAATACCAACTCCAACCATATTCAAAGCACCTTTTTCAAAACCAATTATAGTTTGATTAAACCATACTATAAGCGCATTTTTAAAATTACCTTGTTTAATCATGAGATTTATTAAATTTACAAAAATTAATGAGACAGTTGCATAAAAAATAGAGTAGGAGGCAGTAAATCTTAAGTAAACCAACATATATATTAAAACAAAAATTGGTATTAAGAAATGAAGTCCAGATAAAAATGTTTTTTTTAAATTAGGAACATCCTCATCTTCCATTCCTTTTAAATTTAATTTTAATGCTTCGAGATGTGAAATATAAAATAGTGCAATATAAGAGATTATTGCTGGTAAAAATGCATGTTTAACAACTTCAAAATATGTAACGCCAATAAAACTTGCCATAACAAATGCAGCAGCACCCATTACTGGTGGCATGATCTGGCCATTTACAGATGATGAAACTTCTATTGCCCCAGCTTTTTCTTTTGAAAAACCAGTTTTTTTCATTATAGGAATTGTAAAAGTTCCAGTTGTAACAGTATTTGCAATAGACGATCCTGAAATCAATCCAGTCATACCAGAGCCTAAAATTGCAGCTTTAGCTGGCCCACCTCTCATTTTACCAACCATTGCAAATGCTAAATCTAAGAAATATTTTCCACCTCCTGCAGTTTCCAAAAGAGCACCAAATAAAACAAACAGAAAAATAAAATCTACTGAAACACCTATAGGGATCCCGAAAATAGCTTCTTGATCTAACCATTGAAAACCAACGAGTCTATTTAATGAAAGACCACCATGTGAAATTATTTCTGGAGCATATCTGCCGTAATATGAAAATAACAAAAAACAAGTTGCAATAATAACTAAAGGTAGGCCTATTACCCTTCTTGTTGCCTCAAGTAAAATTATAATTCCAAAGCTTCCAATAATTAATTCTATTGGTAAATTGTAATTTTCTCCTATTTTAATATCTAAAAGTACACCCCCACGATCAACAAGTTGATCATAAAAAAAGTAAATATAAAGACATGAAAAAGCTGCAATTAAACTAATTAAAATATCAAAAATAGAAATTTTTTTTTCTTTAGAAATTGGATAAATCAAAAAAGCTAAAGTTAATGCAAATCCAAGGTGAATAGCTCTTGCTGGAAGGCCTTTAAACATTCCAATATTAAACATGAAAGGGAATGGTGATGCATACCAAAGTTGAAACAATGACCAAATAATTGCAATTGCTGCTACAATTTTTAAATGTAAACCACTGAGATTTTTTGTTGGTGATAGGTCCTCATTAATTTTATTTTTTATTTTTTCATTAATGATTTGATTCATTGTAAAAAGATACCCTATTATAAAAAAAAGGCCCGATAAAAATCAGGCCTTTTAAATTAGTTAAGTTGTCAAATTACATTAATCCAACTTCTTTATAATATCTCTTAGCACCTTCATGAAGCGGAGCTGATAAACCATCAGCAATCATATCCTCTTTTTTAAGTGAAGAGAAAGCAGGATGTTGTTTTCTGAAATCATCAAAATTTTCAAATACTGCTTTTACAACTAAATAAACAAGATCAGCTTCAACTGCATTACTTGTAACTACAGTAGCTTTAACACCAAAAGTAGTAGCGTCTTTCTTTTGCCCTGTATAAGTACCTTTAGGAATTACAGCTTTTGCATAATAATCTGCACCATCAATTAAACCTTGAACTTCAGATCCTGTTAAATTGATAGGTGAAGCTTTAGCTGCACAAGTTGCCGCTTGTTCCATAGCGCCATTTGGAAATCCTACAGAATAACCAAAAGCATCAATTTTACCATCGCACAAAGCTTTTACTTGCTCAGAAGAAGTTAGTTCAGTAGTTGATTTAAAAAAACTATTATCAACTCCTTTTGCTTTCATAAGCTCTTCCATTGTACCTCTTTGACCTGAACCAGGGTTACCGATATTAACAACTTTTCCTTTTAAACCAGCAAAATCTTTTATTTTAGCTTTTTTTCTTGCCCAAATTTGAAAAGGCTCATTGTGAACAGAAAATACAGCTCTTAGACCTTTAAACTGTTTTCCTTCCCATTTACTAGATCCATTCACAGCATGATATTGCCAATCTGATTGTGCAACACCAAATTGAAATTCACCAGCAGCTATTTGACCAATATTATAATTTGATCCACCAGTTGAAGGTGCAGTACATCTGTAAGCCTTATCTATACCCTTTTTTCTTCCATGTTCTTTAGCAATAGCGGATTTATGTAACATTTTGCAAATTGCGTTACCTGTTTGGAAATATACTCCAGTAGGTCCACCAGTTCCTATCGTAAAAAACTCTGCTGATTTTGCAACACTTGTAAAAGATAGTGATGCAGCCAGTATCAATAGAGCACTTGATAGAGATGTAATTATTTTTTTCATTTTTTCCCCCTATATCGTTATTTTTATTAATTAATTTTAACAGAAATTCATTGGGTATGTATAGCCAGATTTTATAGTGATTCTGACCACTTTTTTAACCTATCTACACCCTCTACTATTTTGGGTGCAAACTTATTTATAATATTTTCATCAATTAATTTATCATCATCAATTTCTTTCATAAATTCTTTCCCATCAAAATCTGTAAAACTTAATCTTGCAAACATTTTATTTGAATTAAAACCAAAATCAGATCCTGGTAGTAATGCTACTCCTGTCTCCTTTAATATACTATCACACATCTCAGATGAAGTTTTAAATTTAGAATTTAAAAATTCTGGCATCATATAAAAGCCTCCTTGTGGTTCATTAATTAAAACTTTATTGGACTTTAAATTTAAGTAAACATATTTGCCTACCGTACTTAAAATCTTTATAGACTTTCTAATATATTTTGTATGGTCATTTTCATAAGCTTTTATAGCTGCATATTGAATAGGAGCACTTACTGCTGAAAATGTTTCGCTTGCTAATACATTAATCATCTTATTTATTTCACTTAATTCATTAGGTACTATAAAATAACCTAACCTCCATCCACCAGCACCACACCATTTACTAATACCAGTACTTATGATTGTTTTTTTGGGACAAAAATTTGATATAGATTTATAATTTCCTCTAAATGTTAATTCAGAATATATCTCATCTGATAAAATTATAAGTTTATATTTTTTAGCAATATTTGAGATTTCGTCTAACTTTTCACACACTTGTCCAGAGGGATTATTTGGTGAATTAAGAAATAGAAGATAATTTTTCTTTTCATCTTTTAAAATTATATCTTCAATTTCTTTACCATTAGGAAACCAGTTATTCTCTCTTTTTGTTTGAAGTATTTGGATTTTATTTCTACCCAAAATTGCTTGTGGCGCATAAGAAACCCAACTAGGTGATGGTAATATAATTACACCATCAAAAATAATTTGTAGCAAAAACATTAGTTCCTTAGATCCAGGTCCAATAATTACATTGTCAGAATTGTATTCATAATTTTTCTTTTTTGATGTGTATTTTGCTACTACTTCTCTTAGTTGAAAAAGACCTTGCATAGGTAAATATTTATTTTGATATGCATTGTTTTTGAGCTCCTCAACAATATCTTGCGGAACTGTAAAAGGTGATTGTCCAAAACCAAATTTAAATATTTTCTTTCCTTTATTCTCCATTTGCTTTGAGGTTTCATTAATCATTAGGGTAGAAGATGGCTTTAAATTTTTGACTAAGTTTTTTAACATTTAATTACCAAGCTCCTTTAAATTCTTAAACTGCTTTAATGCTTCTGGGTTTGCTAAAGCTTCTATATTTTTAATCTCGTTACCTTCTATCGTACTTTTAACTGCGAGCTCAACCAACTTACCACTTTTTGTTCTAGGAATATCTTTTACAACAATTATTTTACTTGGAACATGCCTTGGGGAAGCATTTTTTCTAATTTGTTTTTTTATTTTATTTAATAGTATATCCGTTAGCAAAAAATTTTTACTCATAACAATAAACAAGATTATTCTAACATCATTATCCCAAGATTGTCCCACAACAATAGATTCTTTAATTTCTCTAAATTTTTCGACCTCGGAGTATATCTCTGCAGTTCCCAATCTAACACCTCCAGGATTTAAAGTAGTATCTGATCTTCCATAAATTATATATCCACCATTAGTTTTTCTTTCTGCATAATCTCCATGATGCCAAATATTTTTAAATTTTTTAAAATATGCAGACTTATATTTTTTATTATTTTTATCATTCCAAAAATAAATTGGCATTGATGGGAATGGTGATTTACAAACTAACTCGCCCTTTTTATTAATTATAGATTTTCCACTATCAGAAAAAACATCTGTATTCATTCCTAAACCGTTATTCTGAATTTGTCCTTTAAAAACAGGTGAATATATATTACCTAATACAAAGCATGAAACTAAATCTGTTCCACCTGCTATAGATGCTAAATGGACATTTTTTTTTATATTTTTATAAACATAATTAAAACCATCAGAAGATAAAGGTGATCCAGTAGAACAGATAATTTTGAGATAATTTAATTTATATTTATTTTTTATTTTTAAATTAAGCTTTTTTAATTGGTCTATATATTTAGCACTTATGCCAAATAATGAAATTTTTTCTTCTTCAGCTATTTTTAGTAATAAATCATTTTTTTTATACATTGGAAATCCATCAAAGAGTACTATAGATGCTTTAGATGCTAAAAAAGTCATTAACCAATTCCACATCATCCATCCACAAGTGGTAAAATAAAAAACATTATCACCCTCTTTTATATTACAATGCAGCTTATGTTCTTTGAGATGTTGCAACAAAACCCCACCAGCTCTGTGGCATATACACTTTGGTTTGCCTGTTGTACCGCTTGAATATAAAATTGCTAATTCTTTATCAAAATCAAATTTTTTAAATACAATTTTTTTTTCTTTTTTATAAATCAGTTTGTTGTAGTAAAAAGTTTTTATTCCTTTAATTTTTTTTTGCTTTAAATTTTTTTTACCTGGGTAACTGATAATTAGAACATTTTTAATAGATTTAATTTTTTTTATAATAATTTGTAATCTTTCAAGAATATTTATCTCTTTACCATTATAATAATATCTATCAGTAATAATTAATAATTTTGGTCTAATTTGAGAAAACCTTTCAATAACTCCTTGTGTACCAAAATCTGGGGAACATGAAGACCATATTGCACCTATAGCACTAGTTGCTAAAAAACTCTCTACAGTTTCTGCTTGATTTACTGTATACGCTGCAACTCTATCATTTTCTTTAATTTTAATTTCTTTTAAAAAATTAATTAATTTTAAAGTGTTTATATTCAGTTCTTTCCAGGATTTTTCTTCTCGGTATCCATTTTCACTTATAAATGTAACAGCTTTTGAATTGTCATTTTTTGGTAATAAGTTTTCTGCATAATTTAATTTAGATTTTAGTAAAAATTTACTTTTAATAATATCTTTAGGAAAATAAAATCTATCATTTTTAATACCCTTAACTTTTGAATATTCCCAAATTGAAGACCAGAATAACTTTGGATTTCTGATTGTCCAATTAAACAGTTTTTCATAATCTATATCAGACACATAATTAAATTTTTTTGTTAAAAACTTTTCAAATTCAAATAAGTTTGAATTTTTTTTTTGTTTTAGAGAAGCTTCCCAAAGTTTTTTGGTCATATTTTTTTGTATTTAGTATTATAGAATTAAACTTATTTATGTTAATCTAACTATAGTTAATAAGCAAAATGAGAACTTTTTTCACTCCGATTCGATCATGTTTTAGTCTATTTTTGTTCTTTATGAACAACAACATGTTGTAGGTTAAAAAAAAAGTATACCAAAGATAGAAATGATAAATCATAAAATCACAGCTGTTCTAGGTCCTACTAATACTGGCAAAACTCATCTTGCTATAGAAACTATGCTCTCTTTTGAAAGTGGAATGATTGGTTTTCCCTTAAGATTATTGGCTAGAGAGGTATATGACAAAATAATTAAAAAAATTGATCTAGATAAAGTTGCTTTAATAACAGGTGAAGAAAAAATTATTCCTCCTAATGCTAAATATTTTTTATGTACAGTCGAGTCCATGCCAATTGATAAACATTTAGAGTTTGTTGGAGTTGATGAAATACAAATGTGTGCTGACCATGAGAGGGGACATATTTTTACAGATAGACTTTTAAACATGAGAGGTGAAAAGCTTACTATGCTTATGGGTTCTAATACAATTAAAAGTATAATTTCAAAGTTGGAAGGGGATATAGAATTTATAAATAGAAAACGTTTATCCAAACTTACATATATGGGTCATAAAAAGATTTCAAGAATAAATAGAAAAACTGCTGTAATAGCTTTTTCTTCTGAAGAAGTTTATGCCATAGCAGAATTAATTAGAAGACAAAAAGGTGGTGCTGCAATTGTAATGGGATCATTAAGTCCTAAAACAAGAAATGCACAAGTTAATTTGTATCAATCTGGTGATGTAGATTTTTTAGTAGCAACTGATGCTATAGGAATGGGGATTAATATGGATTTAGATAATGTTTATTTTTCTAATCTTAAGAAATTTGATGGAAAAAAATTAAGAAAATTAAATCTATCTGAAATAGGTCAGATTGCTGGAAGAGCTGGTAGATATTTTAATAATGGTAGCTTTGGTATTACTGGAGATTGTAAAGATATAAATGCTGAAGATGTTGAATTATTAGAAAATCACAAGTTTGAAGAAATTCGAACTTTATTTTGGAGAAATTCTAATTTAAATTTTAATAATCCTCTAAGTTTGATTAAATCCTTAGAAGAAAAACCTCAAATGGAATGGTTAAGAAAAATCCACGAATGTGAAGATGAAAAAGCTTTAAAGTATTTTTTAAAAGAGAAAAACTTTATTAATTTAAAATTTGATAAAAAAATATTAAATCTTTTATGGGAATGTTGCCAAATACCAGATTTTGTTAAAAAAACTTATGGAAATCATTATGAGGTAATCAGCAATGTTTTTAGTTTTTTAAGTAGCAAAAATGGACAAATTAAAGATGATTATATGAGATTACAGCTAATGAAACTTGATAAACTTGAAGGAAATGTAGATTCTTTGTCAAATAGAATTGCAAATGTTAGAACTTGGTCTTATGTTTCTAATAAAAATAATTGGACAGAAAATCAAAATTATTGGATTGAAAAAACAAAATATTTAGAAGATAAACTTTCGGATAGACTTCATGAAGAACTTACTAAAACATTTATAGATAAAAGAGCAAGCGTTCTTGTGCGAGGTTTAAAACAAAATATGGAATTTAAAACAGAAATTTTAGAAAATAATAATGTAATTATCGATGATCAGTTTATCGGAAAAATAAATGGTCTCAAACTAGAACTAGATTTAAAAAAAGGCTCATTAGAAACAGATATTAAATCGCTTAAAAAAGCAGCTAGACAAACAATAGGCCCTGAGCTTGAAAAAAGAGTACAAATAATTATTGATACAGGTTTAATTGAGCTAAATGAAGATTTTAAAATTTATTGGAATAATTTTCCTATAGCAAAACTATCTAGGGGAAATGATTATTTAAATCCTTATTTTGAACTGATTGTAGATGAAATTTTAGAACAAAACCAAAAACAAAAGTTAAACGAATATATAAATAAATGGATTCAAAATAAAATTAAAACAGTTTTAAAAAGTCTTATTGAGCTTAAAAATATTAATGAAAAAAATTCTTCAATTAAAGCTTTAGCCTATCAACTGTATGAGAATAATGGGGTTTTAAAAAGAGAAAAGGTTTCTGATTATTTAAAATCTCTTGGACAAAATGAAAGAAAAATTTTAAGAGAATTAGGTGTAAAATTTGGAAGATATCACGTTTTTTTATATCAACTAATTAAGCCAGAGGCTGTATCTTTAAGAACATTATTGTGGAAAAATTTCCATCAGAAATATTATAATTTAAAACCACCTACATTTGGATTGAATTTTTTAGATGATAAAGATTCAAAAAACAAAAATTTTATGCTTCTTTGTGGATTTGAAAAATTTGACACATTGTTTGTTAGGATTGATATTCTAGAAAGATTATTTATGCTAATAATAAATTCTGACTCAAAAGAAAAGAAAGAAATAAAAATGATCCCAGAAATGTTAAATCTTTTAGGCTGTAGTAAAGATAATTTCATAAAACTATTACAAAGAATGGGGTATAAGATTTTCGATAAAGATAATGAGACATTTTTTAAATATAGTCCTATTAAAAAATTTGAAAAAACTCCAAATAAAAAAGTTTCACACGAAAATCCATTCAAAGTGTTAAAAAACCTAAACCTTGGATAATTTTTATGTTTTTTAAAAAACAAGATATTGAAAGTAAAGAAAAATTTTCTATAAAAATTTGTGCTTTGTTAATACATGCGGCAAAAATAGACGAGGAGTATTCAAATGATGAGGAAGAAATTATTAAAAAAACTCTTTTAGAGCTTGGTTTAGCCAGAGATGATTTATTTCAAATAATTGAGGAAGCAAAAATTATAGAAAAAAATTCAAATCAAATATTAGATTTTACGAGAGAAGTTAAAAGTTTAAATGAAGAGGATAAAATTAAGATAGTTGAAGCTTTATGGAAAATTATTTATTCAAACAAAAATGCCGATATATATGAGACAAATCTAATGAGACGACTAGCTGGTCTATTATATATTGACAGTAAAATCATGGGAAATATCAAGAATAGAATTATAAAAGAAAATTTAAAATGACATATGTTGTTAACGATAAATGTATTAAATGTAAATTAACTGATTGTGTTGATGTTTGTCCGGTGGACTGTTTTTATGAAGGAAAAAATATGCTTGTAATTAAACCGGATGAGTGTATAGATTGTGGCGTTTGCGAGCCAGAATGTCCTGTGGAAGCTATTGTGCCCGATACAGAACCTGGAAGTGAAAAATGGTTAGAAATCAATACCAAATATTCTGAAATCTGGCCAAATATAAATAAAAAAAAAGATCCTCCAACGGATCATGAAAAATTTAAAAATGAGCAGAATAAGTACGAAAAATATTTTAAAGAAAATCTTTAAAAGTAATAAAAAGAAAAAAACGAGAAAAAAAGTAAGTAATGTAAAAAAAATTTTAAAAAATAAAAATTTAAAAACAAAAAAAATTATTTCTAAAAAGAGTAAAAGTAAGCCAGTAATAAAAAAAGTTGATGTTAAAAATAAAAAAGTTTTAAAAAAAATAGCTGAAAAAAAAATAGATACTAAAATAGATAATTTAAGAATTTCTAAAACTAATGAACTCAAACCTGAAATTAAAAAAGTAAAAAAGCAAGAAAGTGAAAAAAGAGAATACAAAATTAAAGATTATGTTGTATATCCAAAACATGGTGTTGGACAAATCACAGAATTTAAAAAAATTAATATAGGTGGAATTGATGTTGAAACTTATGTAATTAAATTTGAAAAAGATAAAGCTAATGGTATGGTTCCTGTAAATAAACAATCTCACTTAAGAGCTTTAGCGACTATCAACCAAGTTAATAAATGTATTTCTATCCTCAAAAGTAAACCAAAAATAAAAAGGTCTATGTGGAGTAGAAGGGCACAAGAATACGAAGCTAAAATTTCATCTGGAAAAATTTATGAATTAGCTGAGGTTGTGAGAGATCTTAATAAGGGAGATGATCTTATGGTTGATCAATCCTATAGTGAAAGACAATTATTTGAAAAAGCATATGAAAGAATTTTATCTGAATTTCAAATTATTCTTAATATTTCCTTTGAAGATACTCAAAAAAAACTAAATAAAGCTTTAAAAAGAAATTTAGAAGGTCAAACTAAAGCTTTCACTGCTAACCCTAAAAGTGAAGATACCGAGATAACATCAGATGAGCCCATTCCTGAAACTGAAGAGGCTTTAGAAGAATAAAAAAAACGCCTCTCATACAAATTGTAATGAGAAGCGTTTTTAATAAAGATTACTAAGTTACTATCTTCTTCTTTTTTTTGCCTTTTTCTTAGCTTTTTTCTTTGCTTTTTTCTTAGTTTTCTTTGCAGCTTTTTTTCTTTTTTTAGCCATCTTTAGCTCCCTGTTTAAGTTAAACGAATCAATTTGATTCGCTATTACCTTATTTTTATTTTTTTATATAAGTTATGTCAATTCTTTAATTAAAACTTAAATTTTTTAAAAAATTTTTTTTATTTTTATTTTTTTAAAAATTTATTTTATTAATTTAGTTAATGTTTATGCGGCTTATAAACAGATTCTTAAAAGTAGTTTAGTAAAGACTCTCTAACTGATTTTTATATTTTTCTGTAACTTTTTTTCTTTTTACTTTCATTGTTGGTGTCATTAAACCATTTTCTATAGAAAAACTTTCATCTATTAATTGAATTTTTTTTATTTTTTCTAACAAAGTTAATTTTTTATTTATTTTTTCAATTACTTTATCAATCTTTTGTTTTTCATTTATAAAATCTTTATGAGGTACGATTAAAGCAACTAAATAATTTTTTTTATCCCCATAAATCATACATTGATCAATTTCTGGTTCATTTGTGATCATGTTTTCAATTTTAGCTGGCGAAATATTATCTCCTCCAGCACTTACAATAATATCTTTTTTTCTATCAGTAATTTTTAAATAACCATCATCTGGATCAATTTCCCCGATATCACCTGTATGAAGCCATCCATTAACTATTACTTTGTCAGTTTCCTCTTTTTTATTCCAATATCCCAACATCACATTTTCACCTTTAACTAAAATTTCTCCATCATGTGCAATTTTAACTTTGTTTCCATTAAAAGGGGGGCCGACTGTTTCTACTTTAATTTTATGTATTGGATTGCAACTTACTACTGGCGATGTTTCTGTTAAACCATAACCCTGAAGTGTAGGTAACCCTACAGAATTCAAAAATTCACCTATTTCTCTATCTAGAGCACCTCCACCTGAAACAAAGGCTTTAAGATTTCCACCAAACTGTTTTTTTATTTTTTTTCTAACTAATTTATCAACTATAAAATTGAACAATTTTTCCGAAAAAGTCATTTTTTGATTTAACAATTTTTTCTTACCCAAACGAAGAGTGGCTTCTATTAATTTTGCTTTAAACCCTGTTTGTTTTTTTAAATTAATATTTATTTTGTTATAAAGGTTTTGGTAGAATCTAGGAACAGCTGTCATAATTGAAGGTTTCGCCTCTGCTATATTTTCTAAAAGTTTTTCAATTTTTTCTGCATAAAAAACTTTTGCTCCAACAGCTATCTGAGCAAATTGCACACTATGTTCATATGAATGGGAGAGGGGCAACCAAGTTAAAAATACCGGTCTTGAGTTAAATAATGGCCTCATAATTTCACAAGCGCCTACAACATTATTTAAAATACCTCCATGACTTAAGATTACTCCTTTTGGATTTCCACCAGTACCGGAAGTATAAATTATACAAGCAGGAGATGTTCTTTTTAACTTGCTATTTTTAAACTTATCTTCCTCTAATAAATTATTTTTTAATATAGTTTCAAAGTCTAAATATTTTTCTTTGCTTATTATTTTTAAGTCATACATTACTTTGTTAATTTGATCTAAAGTTATAACTTTTTTAATAAAACTTTTTTCATTAATAGTATTGCTTAATTTTTTTAACATTTCATTATTAGAAACAATAACTAAACTAGGTTCACAATCTTCTATTAAATACTTATAATCTTCCTCTGTATAGGTTGTGTAGGCTGGCACTGTAATTCCTCCAGCTAACATAATAGCTAAATCAGAAATAAACCATTCAGGTCTATTCTCAGAAACTAGGAGACATCTGTCGCCTTCTTTTATATTTTTATTTATTTCTTTTGATAATTTTAAAATATTTTTTTCTGTTTCTTCCCATGTATATGTTTTTTTACTATTTGGGTTTAACCACTGTAAAAAAATACTTTTTCTATTTTGTTTTTTTGCTTGATTGGCAAAAAGTTCAATTAAATTATTTAAATTGTTTAAATTCATAGTTTCTTGGTGGGCGAAGAGAGAATCGAACTCTCACTTCTTGCGAAACACGATTTTGAGTCGTGCGCGTCTACCAGTTCCGCCATTCGCCCTATTAATTTATTAATAAAATAATATTTTAAATAGTATAAGAACTAAAATTATAATAAAACCAAAAAATGCTTAAAACTCTTTACAAAAAATGTTTAGAATTAGCTTCGCATAAAAGTTCTAATTTTTATTTAAGTTTTGTATCTTTTGTAGAGAGTTCATTTTTTCCGATACCACCAGACGTAATGATAATACCGATGGTAATTGCCAAAAAGAAAGAATATATAAAAATATTTTTAATAGCATCTGTATTTTCAGTATTAGGAGGAATTTTTGGTTATCTAATTGGCTATCTTTTTTTTGATTTGGCAATGTTTGTAGTAGAGTTTTATGGTTATGAAAATAAGGTTGAGAATTTAAAATTAAGTATGTCTGAAGGAAGTGGTTTCGTTGCATGGTTAAGTATACTTTTTTTAGCAGGCTTTACACCATTGCCCTATAAAGCTTTTACGATCTCAAGTGGTTTAATTGCATTTAGTCTCCCAGTTTTTATAATTGTAAGCTTAATTTCAAGAAGCTTAAGGTTTTTTATAGTTGCTTATTTATCTTACAAATTTGGTGAATTATTTACTGAATACATGGATAAATATGGATCAAAATGGTTCACTATTATTGGGATAATAATAGTTATAATATTTATTTTTATATATTTATTTTTTTAAATTTAATGGTTGAGATTAACAAAATTATAGCAATAAAATTAATTTTTATAATTAGTGTTGTTGCTTTAGCTTCAGCATTTTTTATTGAACACATTTTAGGTCATCAACCTTGTAATTTATGTATATTGGAGAGAATTCCATATTTTTTAGCAATAACAATTATTCTATTTAATTATAAATTTGTTCATCTTGAAAAACATTTCTTACTTCTCCTTTTTTTAATTTTTCTAGCAGCTACAATTTTATCCCTATATCACTTAAGTATTGAGCAAGGATTTATTGAAGAATCATTAGTTTGTGATTTAAAAAATAGCTCAAATTTACTGTCTAAAGAAGACATTCTAAAACAACTACAAGAGAAAAATGTAAGCTGCAAAGATGTTACATTTAAAATTTTTGGATTATCACTTACAAATTATAATATTATAATATCTTTGCTTGTTACTTATATAACAGCAAAAATTTACTTAGATTATGACAAAAACTAATAAGAAAAAAGTTGAAGAATTTATAAGAGTTGACCATGCTGGAGAGCGTGGTGCTATAAAAATATATGAAGGCCAATTGTTAGCATTAAATACTTTTATTAAGGATGAAAAATTAAAAAAAACAATTGAAGAAATGAAAGAACATGAAAAAGTACATTTAGAATATTTCGAAAATGAAATAAAAGAAAGAAATATTAAACCTACTAAACTTTTACCGTTGTGGGACTTATTAGGGGTTGGATTAGGTTTTGGTACAACAATTCTTGGAAAAAAAGCTGCTATGCTTTGTACGGCCTCTGTTGAAGAAGTTATTCAAGAGCACTATGCTGATCAAATAAAACAGCTCGAAGTAGATGAAAAAAAATTAAAAGATAAAATTACAAAATTTAGAGATGATGAACTTAATCATAAAGACATTGCCTATGAGGAAGGTGCAACTAAAAAAGGTCCTTATTCTATATTAGATAAAGTAATTAAAACGTCCTCTAAGATCGCAATAAGAATTTCAGAAAAAATTTAAGGCTCTAATTCAACATCCCAGTATAGATAGTCCATCCAGCTTTTGTGCAAATAGTTTGGAGGAAAGTTTTTACCATTTTTATGTAAATCGTCTGTTGAAGGTCTATATGGGTTTTGATTTAGATGCATACCAGAAAATTTTAATAATTTTCCTCCCTTTTTTACATTACATGATGAACAGGCTGTTACAACATTATCCCAGTTAGTCTCACCTCCTTTTGATCTTGGTAAAAGATGATCAAAAGTAAGTTCCTCACTACTTCCGCAGTATTGACAAGAAAATTTATCTCTTAAAAACACATTAAATCTTGTAAAACTGGGTTTAGTTTGAGGAACAATATAATCTTTTAAAGCAATAACACTGGGTAATTGCATTTCAAATGATGGACTTCTGATTGTTCTATCGTAGTTGCTTACAATGATAACTCTATCAAGAAAAACTGACTTTACTGAGTCTTGCCATGACCATAAAGATAAAGGATAATAACTTAATGGTCTATAGTCTGCATTCAAAACCAGCGCTGGGCATTTCTCTAACGAAACTTTTGTTTCAATAAAATTATTCATTAAGTAATTTTAACTTAGTTAAAGGACTTTATCAATCATAAGAGATATTAAATTTTTTTTAAAATATAATTAAGTGCTGTACTTGATGATTCTATTGGAATATGATGCTCACAATTTTTAACTAATAAAGTTTGAACTTTTACATTGTTCCTTATTAAAAAGTCTTTTGCTTCTAGCAAATATGTTGACGAAACTACTTGATCAATATCACCATGAATTAATAAAGTGTCTGTTAAACTTTTTATTCTTTCCTTCAAATTTTTTTGATTAATAATTTTTCCTGAAAAACCAACAATACATAAAAACTTTTCATCAGATGTTAGACCAACATTTAAAGACATCATGCACCCTTGGCTAAATCCAGATAGACAGATTTGACTATTTTTTAAATTAAATTCTATTTTAATCTCTTCAATAAATTTTTTTAATTTGTTTTCAGCTAAAATAGATTGTTCTAATATATAATCTGGATCTTTTTTACTTAAGTCAAACCATTGAAATCCTGAGGGATTAAGATCACACCTCTCATGGCCATTAGGACATATAAATACTGTATTGGGCATATACCTCTTCCAATTCAAGGAAAGCATACTTATATCTTGGCTGTCTCCACCATAACCATGAAGTAAAATCACAGCATTTTTTATCTCAAGCCCCTCTTCAGGTTTAATTACTATTGAGTCTAGGCAAAATGTCATAGCTAATTAATTATGTTTTTATTTTTAAAAAACACACTACAATTATTATATGATTTCGGGAATATTTGTTAAAATTTTATCAATTACGCTTTTAATAGCGGTTGGAATTGTTTTAATTTTAGGTATTGGAACTCTTTTCAAAGGTGGGGAAACAAGTAAAAAATATTCAAACAAATTAATGCAATTAAGAGTTCTTTTACAATTTATAGCTATAATTGCTCTAGTTGGATTTGCCTACTTTTTTAAAAATTAATTATAATTTTTTAGCCAATTTACAAATGCTGGGTTATTAAAATCAATTGATCCAATTATTCTAGCAAATTCTTTACCATTTTTATCAATAAGAATTGATGTTGGAACACCTCTTAAAGAAAATTTTTTAGCTAATGTTACAGGTGGATCAAAATAAGGTTCAAAATTTTCAATATTAAGATCTAAAAAAA
Organism: uncultured Pelagibacteraceae bacterium; assembly: GCA_902522915.1. GTDB lineage: Bacteria > Pseudomonadota > Alphaproteobacteria > Pelagibacterales > Pelagibacteraceae > Pelagibacter. The sequence goes on from CABYXQ010000017.1 coordinate 18,972, forward strand.
ATTTATTTACTTTTTCTATATTTTCTTTACCAATATTAATCGTAAAAATCTTCAATCTATCTAATTCTGTATTAATTTGAAGATTATTTAAAGATGGCATTTCTTCTTTACATGGCTCACACCAAGTTGCCCAAAAATTTAATATCAATAAATTACCTTTAAAGTCGTTAATGTTAATTTTTTTATCCTCCTTATCTAAAAAAATGATATTATCGTATGTTTTTGGGACTTTGTGTATTACAATATTTTTAAAACTTGATAGATCATTGGCTGAAACATTTGTGATCAGAAAACTAAAAATTATTAAAAATCTCATATTAAATAGGTATAATTAAATATCATGGCAAAAAATAAAAACAACCAGGCAATATGGAATACACGCATAAAAAAGAATTCATCAAATTTATTTCAAAAAGTTGGTAATTCAATAGATGTTGATAAAAGACTTTATAAAGAAGACATCAAAGGGTCAATCGCACATGTTGAAATGCTTTTTAAACAAAAAATAATATCATTTAAAATTAAGAATAAAATTATTTATGGCCTTAATAAAATAGATAAAGAAATTGGAAATAATAAATTTGAATTTAATAAAAAATATGAGGATATTCATATGAATATTGAAAGTAGACTTTTTCAAATTATTGGGGAAGAGGCTGGTTACGTTCACACAGCTAGATCTAGAAATGATCAGGTAATTACTGATTTTAAAATTTGGATTAGAGCTGCAAATAATGAAATAAATATCAATATTGATAAAGTTATAAAGAATACATTGAAGTTGGCTGAAAAAAATATTCAAACAATTATGCCAGGATTTACACATTTAAAAAACGCTCAGGTAATTTCATTTGCACATTATTTGATGTCATATGTAGAAATGTTTAATAGAGATAAAAAAAGATTTTTGAATAATTTAGATAGTTTAGATGAAAATCCATTAGGAGTTGCAGCTTTAGCAGGTACATCATTTAATATTGATAGAAATTATACATCAAGAAAACTTGGTTTTAAAAGACCAACAAATAATTCTATTGATACTGTTTCAGATAGAGATTTTGTTCTTGATTTTTTATATAGTATTTCAGTTTGTTCTATGCATATTTCTAGAATTGCAGAAGAGCTTATCATTTGGAACTCAGATGGTTTTAATTTAATAAATTTATCTGACAAAGTGGTTACGGGGTCTTCAATAATGCCTCAGAAAAAAAATCCTGACCTTTTAGAATATTTACGTGGAAAGTCAGGAAATGCCTATGGAAATTTATTTTCTATGCTTACAATTTTAAAAGGGCTTCCACTTTCATACTTTAAAGATTTACAAGACGATAAAGAAATAGTTTTTAAATCTAATGATACTCTAATTAATTGTTTAAAAATTTTTAATGAAATACTTAAAAACTGTAGCCCCAATAAAAAAAAAATGCTCAAACTTGCAAATACTGGTTACACAACTGCAACTGATTTAGCTGACTATCTTGTAAAAAATCATTCTATGTCGTTTAGAAAAGCTTATAAGAAGACTGCTTCTATAGTTAATTTAGCTGAAAAAGAGAAAAAAAATTTAAATGAACTAACTTTAAAAGAGTTACAAAAAGTAGAACCAAAACTTAAAGAAGATGTTTTAGAAATATTTGATTTGGGTAATTCGATCAATTCAAAGAAATCTTATGGTGGAACATCTTTTGATAATATTAAAAAAATGATAATTAAATATAAAAAAAAAAATGATTAAAAAAATTTCATTAATTCTAATATTATTTTTATGTGTAGTTTACTGCGGAAAAAAGGGAGATCCTGAATATAAAAACTCTAGTAAAAAAGAAAAAATTCAAAAAATATTAGTGAAAAAAACTTGATGAAATATATAAATAAAAAACTGACGATTGAAAATATTGGTTTTCAAAAGATTGCAAATAAATTTGAAACACCTTGCTATTGTTATTCATATTCTAAATTAGAAGAAAATATTAATAATTTTAAAAAAAATTTTAAATCTTTTTCACCACTAATTTGCTTCGCAGTTAAATCAAATACAAATGTAAATTTAATTAGAGAAATTAAAAAATTTGGACTAGGAGCAGATGTAGTTTCAATTGGTGAACTTATGATGGCCTTGAAGGCAGGTATTAATCCAAACAAAATTGTATTTTCAGGTGTTGGTAAAACATCTAGTGAAATAAGTTTTGCTATTAAAAAAAAAATACTTTTAATAAATGCTGAATCTATAAGTGAAATAAAAGAAATTAATAGAATTGCCAAATTAAAAAGAAAGAAAGTACAAGTTGGCATCAGATTAAATCCAAATACTGATGCAAAAACTCTTAGTCAAATCTCAACTGGAAAAAAAGAAAATAAATTTGGAGTAAATAGAAAAACATTTTATGAAATTATAAAATATTGTAAGAATTCAAAAAATATTAATCTAAAATGTCTTAGTGTTCATATAGGAAGTCAAATTTTAAATCATAGACCGTATGAAAAAATGCTCAACGTTGTTAATGAAATTATAAATAAGACTAATCATGAGTTTGAATTTATAGATTTAGGTGGGGGCATGGGTATTCCTTACTCTGAGAAAAATAAAAAACTTAATTATAAAAAATATAATAAGGCAATACTTAAATTTTTAAAAAAAAGAAAAGTTAAAATTATATTTGAGCCTGGTAGATCTATTATAGGAGATACAGCAACTTTATTAACAAAAGTAATTTATATAAAAGATAGTGAAAGAAAAAAATTTATTATACTAGATGCTGCTATGAACGATCTAATGAGACCTGCTTTATACGGTGCAGAACATAGAACTCTTCCAGTAAATAAATCAAATAAAATTTCTAAAAAAACATATGAATTTGTTGGACCTATCTGTGAAAGTACAGATAAATTCATCACATTAAAAAAATTTCAAAAATTAAAAGAAAAAGACTTAGTGGCTATATGCGATGTAGGGGCATATGGAATGTCTTTAAGTTCAAATTATAACTTAAGACCAAAAGCAGTAGAACTATTAATTAAAGGTTCAAAAATTAATGTAATTAGAAAAAGACAAAAGCATAAAAATTTAATTTAGCTTTTGATAAAAATGATAAGAAACCATTTATTTTCAATATTATTTTTTTCAGGAATAATTTTTATTTCATTAATTTTTTTACCTGCATTTTTTTTGCCTAGAAAGGTTGTATTATTTGGAGGAAAATTAATGGGTTATTGGAGTAGTTTTTGTTTGAAAATTGTTCTATCGGTAAAAATTTTGGTTAAAGGAAAAGAAAATATAATAAATAATGAAAAATTTTTTATCGCAGCATCTCACCAATCAATGTTCGAAACCTTTTATTTACAAACAATTTTTAATTCACCGATATTTATTCTTAAAAAAGAATTACTTCTAGTTCCAATATTTGGCTGGTATTTAAAAAAAATAGGTTCTATATCAATAAAAAGAAATAAAGTTACAAAAGATAATTTGGGTTTCTTTGAAGATATTTCTCAAATTATAAATAATTCAAATAGACCTTTAATTATTTTTCCCCAGGGAACAAGAGTTGCTCCAGATGAAAGACCACCATTTAAAAAAGGTGCTTCAAGGATTTATGAAGAATTAAATATTGCTTGTCAGCCAGTTGCAATAAATTCAGGATATATTTGGCCAAAAAAAGGTTTTAAAAAAATTAATAAAACTATCACCATTTCAATTTTAAAACCAATATCATCGGGTCTTTCAAAAGAAGAATTTATTAAATTATTAGAAAAAAATATATATTCAGAGTTGGATTTGCTAAATTAACCTTTCATAGGCATTACAACAAATATACTATCAAAGTCGCTTGGATCTTTTATTAAAGCAGGAGAACCAGAGTCATTAAAAAATATTTCAATTTTTTCTCCATTTAACTGAGACGCAACATCAATCAAATATCTTGAATTAAAACTTATTTCTAAATCATGATCAAATTTTACATTTAAGGTTTCCTTACCATCACCGCTATTTGTATTATTAACCGAAAGATCTAAAATATCTTTAGATAAGTTAAATTTTACACCATCTTTTTTATCTAATGATACTGATGCTACCCTATCAACTGAATTCAAAAATAATTTTAAATCAATTTCTAATTTTTTTTGATTATTTTTAGGTATTACCTGTATATAGTTTGGAAATTTACCATCAATTAGTTTTGAAATTAATATACTATTATTTAATTCAAATTTAATTTTAGATTTTATATTTGAGACTTTTACATCTCCATCATAATTATCTAATAATGAGCATAACTGAAATATAGTTTTTTTTGGTAATATAATTGGATCAAAATCAATTTTTTTATCTAATCTTATTTTTGAAATAGACATTCTATGACTATCAGTAGCAGCCGCTGTTAAATAATTTTTTTCATCTACTTCAGTTTGATGAAAATATATCCCACTTAAATAGTGTCTTGTTTCATCATTTGAAACAGAAAATTTACATTTATTCAATAATTTTAAAAGTTGTTTTGACTTTATAATAAATTCATTTTGATTAAAGTTTTCATCTGTTAAAGGAAATTCTTTTTCACTAATACAGTTTAAATTAAAAATAGATTTTTCAGACTCTACCTGCAGTTTACTGGCATCTTTTAAAAATAAGTTTATTTTATTATCTGATGAAAATTTTCTTATAATATCATACATAATTGATGAAGTTGTAGTTGTTCTACCTTCTTCTAAAATCTCAACATTATTTAATTGATGAATAAATATAAGATCTAAATCTGTTGCTGTAATGGTTAATTTTGAATTATTTGCATCTAATAAAATATTTGACAAAATTGGGAGGGTGCTTCTTTTTTCAATGACTCCTTGACAATAATTTAATGCTTGTTGAAGATCTTGTTGATTAACGTTAAATTTCATTTTCTTTGTTATTATATAGTATTTGGTTTTTAAGCTTGTTGATATTGCTAACCATCTCGGGATCTTTTTCCTTAATTTTTTCAATTGTTTTAACTGAATGAATTATAGTTGTATGATCTCTATTTGAAAATTCTCTTCCTATTTCAGGTAAAGATTTAGATGTTAAAATTTTAGTCAAATAAATTGCAGTCTGTCTTGGCCTAACTAAATATCTCGATCTTCTAGATGATAGCATTTCATTTTTACTAATTTTAAAAAACTTACACACTATTGTTTGAATTAAATCTATTGTAACCTTATTTTCTGCTAAATTTAGTAAGTCTTTTAAAACAACTTTGGTTTCACTTAAATTAGGGACTTTATTATATATTCTTGAAAATGAAACTACTCTATTAATTGCTCCAACAAGTTCTCTAACACTTGCACTAATTTCGATACTTATAAAATCTTGAATTTCTTTTGAAACTTGTAATTGATCTAAGTACAAATTATTTAACTCTTCAGTTTTACTTGAAACAATTTTTTTTCTTAATTCATAATCAGGTCTTTGAATATCTACAACTAACCCACCTGCAAATCTTGATTTTATTCTTTCTTGAATTCTTAACAATTTATTTGGGGGTCTATCGGCAGATACTGCTATTTGTGAACCTTTGTCTAATAAAGCATTAAAGGTATGGAAAAACTCTTCCTGCATAGCTTCTTTACCACTTATAAATTGTATATCGTCTATTAATAAAATATCTGTATTTCTAAAATATTCTTTAAATTTAACCATATCGTTTAATTTAATTGATTTTACAAATTGATACATGAAACGCTCAGCAGATATAAACATTACTTTATTATTTTTTTTCAAATCAAGCCCTATTGAATTTAAAAGATGAGTTTTTCCCATTCCGACTCCTCCATAAATATAGAGCGGATTATAATGAGATATATTTTCAGAAACTTTTAAAGATGCCTCATAGGCAAGTTTATTACTTGAACCAGTTATAAAATTATCAAATCTTTTATTGGGATCTATACGATTATATTGGAGATGAGAATCTTTTATAAAAGAAATATTTTCATTTATAACTGAATTTTTTTCTTTTACTTCTTCAGTTTTATTTGAGTTTTGATGAGTTATTATAAATTCAATTCTTATTATATCTTTTTTATAAATTTTAATAATTTGTAAAATTTGATCTAAATATCTAGATGTAATCCAGTCTCTAATAAATCTTGTTGGAACGGAAAGTAATAAATAGTTACTGAATTCATCTACAAAAGTTATTTTTTTTAACCAACTATCAAAAACATCCATTCCTAACTTATTCTTCATTTCAGTTTGAACTAATTTCCAACTAAAATTTTC
>CABYXQ010000018.1 GCA_902522915.1 uncultured Pelagibacteraceae bacterium
CAAACTTAAGCTTTAAAACAAATTATTTATTAGTTTTTTTAACATCAGTCTTAATTATATTTCTTACATTTTATTCAGAAGATTTACCTGGACCTATTAGTGATCATTTCCATATAAGTCCATATTATCATTACTCTATTACGGTTTCCTTAATAATTGCTTTGATTTTTTTAAATTATTTTGCAATGTTATTTGGAAATCAATCACGTCTAAGAAAAGAAGCTTTAGCAAAAATGGAAGAGGTAATGGCTACAGAGCACGAACTTCTATCATTGGGCGGACAAGCTGCAGCAGCAGCACATTCTCTTGGAACCCCACTATCAACAATAAAAATAATTTCTCAAGATCTAATAAAACAATTTAAAGGAAAAAAGGAAGTTGCAAAGGATATTGAATTATTATCTAGTCAAGTGGAGAGATGTAATCAAATTTTAAAACGTTTAACTCTTAATCCTATACAAGAGGATGATTTTATTGATAAAAACTTTACAATAAAAGATTATTTAATTGAAATTATTTCATCATTTAGAGAGATTAGTAAAAAAAAATTTATTTTTAATTTTGATCAATACTCAAATGTTAAAAAAATAAATAAATCTATCGAAATTGTCTACGGTCTAAGAAATTTCATAGGAAATGCTAATAAATTTTCAAAAGAAACAGTCTATATAAACTTAAAAAGTGACAGCGAGATAACCGAAATTGTAATTGAAGATGATGGAGATGGTTATCCAAGAGATATTCTGACAAAAATTGGTGAACCTTATTTAAGATCAAGCGAAGCTAATAAAAAATCTAAAACTGGTTTAGGTCTTGGTTTGTTTATAGGCAAAACTCTCTTAGAAAAAAACTTTGCATCAATAGATTTTAAAAATTCCGAAACTAGAAATGGAGCTGAGGTTATTGTTAAATGGAGCAATAAAGATTTATTCAATATTCAGTGAAATTTTTTTTTTGTATCAAATAACGAGCTTAATTGGGATATCATAACATCACCTAATTCATTTACATCAGTAATTTTGATTGCTTTATCATAGTACCTTGAAACATCATGACCTATTCCAATCGCCAAAACTTCAATTTCAGTTTTGTTCTCAATAAATTTAACCATCTTTTTTAAATGTTTTTCTAAAAAGTCACCTGAATTTACTGAAAGAGTTGAATCGTCAACTGGTGCTCCATCAGAAATTACCATTAATATTTTTCGTTCTTCTTTTCTTTTTTTTATCCTGTTGTAAGCCCAAGAAATTGCTTCACCATCTATATTTTCTTTAAGTAAACCTTCTTTAAGCATTAAACCTAAATTATTTTTTGCTTGTCTCCAATGAGTATCAGCACCTTTATAAATTATATGTCTCAAATCATTTAACCGTCCTGGGGTTTTAGGTTTAGAATTTTTGTTCCATAATTCTCTACTTTGTCCACCTTTCCAGTTTTTTGTGGTAAAACCTAAAATTTCAACTTTAACAGAGCATCTTTCAAGTGTTCTTGATAATATATCAGCACAAATTGAAGCTATAGTAATTGGTCTTCCTCTCATAGAGCCGGAATTATCAATTAGTAAAGTGACAATCGTATCTTTGAATTCTAGATCTTTCTCTTTTTTAAATGAAAGAGAATTATATGGGTCCATTATAATTCTAGGTAATTTTGAGCTATCAAGCAAACCTTCTTCTAAATCAAATTCCCATGCTCTATTTTGCTTGGCAAGTAATTGTCTTTGAAGCTTATTTGCTAGCTTAGTTATAACATCTTGGAAACCAACTAATTGTTGGTCTAAAGTTTTTCTAAGCTTAATTGCTTCATCAGCATTCTCTAGATTTTCAGCTTTTGTAATTTCATCGTATTGTGAAGTAAAAATTTTGTAATCAAGATTAACATTATCAATATTTTTTTGAATAATTTGTTCTGAATTCTGTTCATCCGAGTCGATATCTGAAAGTTGTTCATCCAAGTTGAATTCATCAGCGTTGTAATCTGCATCTAGACTGGCTTGAGTTTCTTGATCACTATTTTCATCTTTATTATCCTCTGAGTCTTTATTCTGATCATCATTTGAGGGATTGTCTTGCCCTTGATCTTGGTTATCTTCTTTTTTTTCATCATCATCTTCACTTTGAAAAATATCCATTTCCTCTAAAATTTCAGAAAATCTTGCACTATAGTTATTCTGATTTTCTAAATTTTCTTCTAAATATTTCTTGTGATTATCTATTGATTTTTTGAAATCTTTTTCCCAAAAATTTAACATTTTTGTTGTTAATGGATTTAACTCAATTTGGTGAAAATTTTTAAGCATATAAAGTTCAAACGCTTCGGAAACAGGAACATCTTCTTTAGTTTTTAATTGATCTTTTCTTTTTCGATTAATTATTTGAGAATAGTTTTCATTAAAATTTTTTTCTATTCCTTTGAGCATTTTTCCACCAAGAGACTCATATCTAATTTTTTCAGCAATATTATAGAGTGATCTTGATGAATTATTAGTGGGTAAGTTTTTTTTATAGATTTCATCATTAGAAAATTTTTTTTTCAAAGCAGCTGAGTCTGTTTCAGCACGTAATCGAATAAAATCCCCTGGATTTGTCAAATCATCAATTTCAATTACGTTTAAATTTTTCGGTTTTTTTTTTGGGCTATCTTTTTCACTTAAAGTAAAATCATCAGAAATTACTTTTGCTGTTGATGTTAAAGCAAGTCTGAATTTTTCTTTTAAGCTAGTCTCTTTATTACTCATCTAGATTTGAATATTTATCAATGATTCAGGCAACTCCTCACCAAAACATCTTTGATAATACTCTGCGATAGTATTTTTTTCAATATCATCACATTTATTGAGAAAAGTTACTCTAAAAGCATAACCTGTATCTTTAAAAATTTCTGAATTCTCCACCCAATGCATTACAGTTCTTGGACTCATTACTGTTGATATGTCTCCTGCAATGAAACCTTTTCTAGTTAAAGATGCCACCTTAATCATATTGGCAACTTTTTCTTTACCTTTAGTGTTATTAAGGTTTTTATTTTTAGCTAAAATTATGTCCAATTCTCTTTCAAGGCTAAGATAGTTTAAAGTTGTCACTATATTCCATCTATCCATTTGTCCTTGATTTATTTGTTGGGTTCCATGGTAAAGTCCCGTCGTATCACCTAGACCAACTGTATTAGATGTAGCAAATAATCTAAAAAATTTATTTTGTTTAATTACTTTGTTTTTATCTAATAATGTAAAGTTACCTTCAGCCTCTAAAACTCTTTGAATTACAAACATTACATCAGGTCTGCCAGCATCATATTCATCAAAAACAAGAGCCACAGGGTTTTGTATAGACCATGGTAAAATTCCCTCATTAAATTGAGTCACCTGTTTTCCATCTTTAAGGACAATTGCATCTTTTCCAATTAAATCTATTCTACTAATATGACTATCTAAATTTACACGAATGCAGGGCCAATTTAATCTTGCTGCAATTTGCTCTATATGAGTTGATTTCCCAGTGCCGTGATACCCTTGAATTAATACTCTTTTATTAAAAGCAAATCCAGATATAATTGCTAAAGTTGTATCTCTATCAAACTTGTAGCTTTTATCAATTTCAGGAACGTATTCGTTTTTTTTTGAAAAAGCTTCTACTTCCATTTCCGAGTCAATCCCAAAAGTTTGTTTTAATGAAACTTTAATATCAGGTTGTGTATTAAGATTTGGTGTCAATTTTTTCTCTATATGTATTTTTAAGTTGCGTATATGCTAAAGTAATTAATTTTAGTTTTTCTTCGTATTTTTTATTTCCAGAATTCATATCAGGGTGAAATTTTTTGACAAGTACTTTGAATTTATCCTGAATTTTTTTCCATTTTAAACCCACAGAAATGCCTAATATTCCAAAAGCTTTTATATCTTTATGATTAAATATAAATTGACGCATATGATCATACTCACCATTAATTTTATCTTTATCTAGTTCATCTCTTAGGGTGTTATTCCAAAGTACTTTAAAGAAATTATCAGAAGAACTAAAACTTTGTGTAGGTTTATGCCAGATCATGTCAGATTTTAGAAAATCTAAAACTTGATCATCATTCATTCCTGAAAAATAATTCCAATTTTTATTAAACTCTTTTACGTGTTCTAAGCATAGCATCCTATATTTTTTACTATTATCTTTTTCTACAGGTGCTTTATATTCACCAATTTCATTACAATTATTCCAGTCACAAATATTTTTCATGATATATAATAATATTTATGGATATAAATGAATTAATTGCAATTATAAAAAATAAACTACAAGAGCAAATTAATATTGAAAGTATTAATATTGAAGATAAGTCATTTTTGCATAAAAATCATTCAGGCAACAAAGAAGGAAAATTTCATTTAAAGATTAATATAAAATCGAATGAGCTCAAAAAGTTGAGCAGATTAGAAAGTAATAAAAAAGTTTATAAGGTTCTAGATGCAGAACTAAAAGAAATGATTCATTCAATTCAAATTTTAATAACTTAATTCATTTTTAAGAAATGAACTTAATTTTTTCTTACTATATTGATTATTTTTAAGGGGTAAACCAATTTTTTTTAACAAGACTAAATTAATTTCATTAGAATTATTTTTTTTATCTTTAGACATAAAAAGTAGTATCTTGTTTAAATCTTTAACTTTAAAAAATTTTTTTAAGCTTGAAGGTAAATTAGAAATTTTAATATGATTAATAATTGATCTATGGTCACTTTTATTAATTATATTTTCCTTTAAACAAAAATTTAACGCAGTCTTTATACCTAGAATAACAGCTTCACCATGGTTTAACCTTTTAGAGTATCCTAATGAAGCCTCATAGGCATGAGCAAACGTATGACCAAAATTTAAAATTTTTCTTAGTCCTTTTTCTTTTTCATCTTTTTCGACCACGTATTTTTTAATTTTGCAACTTTTATAAATAGCTTTTTCAATAAAAGGTGAAGATAGATTTAAAATTTTATTAACATTTTTATTTAGGAAGTTGTAAAAACTTTTATTAGCAATTAAAGAATGTTTCAATATTTCTCCATATCCACAAATAACTTCTCTGTATGGAAGAGTTTTTAAAAATTGAATATCTGAAATTACTAAACTTGGTTGGTAAAAACTTCCAATTAAATTTTTACCATATTTTGTATTTATACCAGTTTTTCCACCAATTGATGAGTCGACTTGTGATAACAATGTTGTTGGAATATTAATAAATTTCAAACCTCTCTTAAATTGACTTGCTGCAAAACCTGTTATATCTCCCGTTATTCCTCCTCCTATAGAGATCAAACAGTCCTCCCTTGAGAAGTTTTCAACCAATAAGATATCTAAAATTTTATTAATACTATTTTGATTTTTATTTTTTTCATTCGCATTAAAAAAATAAATAAAAATATTTTTATTTTTTAAAGATTTTTTTATTTTTAAAACAATCTTTTTTGAAATATTTTTATCTATGACTATCAATGTTTTATTAAATTTTATTGAATTATCTTTAAGAATTTTTGAAATATTTGATATTATGTATGAACCAATAATGATTGGGTATTCTTGTGTTTTTGTTTTTATCTTTAATTTAGTAGTTTTCATAAATTCCTAAAATTTTTTTAACAATCTGATCCTTTGAGAGTTTATCACATTTAATTTCAAATAAAGCTTTAGAATAAATTTTAGATCTTTTCTTCATCAAATCAATTAATTCATTATCAGTTGAATTATAAGCTAAAGGTCTTTTTTTACTATTTTTAATTCTATTTAATAATATTTTATCACTCCAATTTAACCAAAAAGATAAATGACTTTTTAATATTTCTTTTCTTATATTTATATTTGCAAATGTTCCTCCTCCTAAGGATATTACAACTGAATTTAGTTTTAATTTTTTTAATGTAATTTTTTCTTCAAATTTTCTAAAATAAACTTCTCCTTTTGTTTCAAAGATTTTCTTAATTGACTCACCAATTTCATTTTCAATTTCTTTGTCTATATCAATAAAATCTAGTTTTAATTCCTTAGCTACGAGCGAGCCTATAGAGGTCTTGCCAGCACCCATCATTCCTAAAAAAACAATATTTTCTTTTAATTTCATAAGTTCTTTATTGAAAAAACACAAATATGTCTTAATTTGAAATTATCTAAAGTTATATGCAATTTAAAAAAAACACAAGTTCAGCTAAAAATAATTTAGTTGCAATAGTTATTAAATTTAGTTTAGGTCTGATAGTTATTATAGGTCTTGTTTTATTCCTTAATACAATTGATTTTCCAGCTCCAAAAAAAGAAATAGAAAAAGTTATTCCAAATGAAAATTTTAAAATTGTTAAATAAGAAAAATTTATCAATTATAATAATTTTTTTATTATCACTTGTCTCTTCATTTGCTGAAGATCAACCGATAGATATTTGGAATATAGAAAAAAAAAAAATTGAAAACATATCTGATAAAACAATATTGGAAGAAAAAAAGGAGATAGCAGTCGAAAACAGAATTTATCAGATGCAAGATGATAAAAGAAAAGATGATATAAAGCTTGATCAAAATCTTGTTTCAAAATCAATTAAAATTGCAGGATTATATGACCCTGAAGAATATGGTTTGAATATTAATATGTGGTTAAATTCTGATGGAGACAAATTAGTTAATCTATTTGAAAGTTTAAATAAATTTAATCTTTCAAATGATGCTTCAGAAATTTTGAATATATCCTTATTAACTAATGCATATTATCCTAATAATAACATTACAGAAAAAGAATTTTTAAAATTTAGATCAGATTGGTTAATAAAAAATTCTAATTACGAATTAATTGAAGAATACCTAATTAAAAATCAAGTTTTCAATTTACACTCAGAATTAACAAGGCATTTAGTTGATAAATATCTATCAGAGTCTAATGTAAAAAAGTCATGTGAAATTTTTTCAAAAATTAATGTACCAATTGAAGATGAGTATTTATCTAAATTTAATTTATATTGCTTGATTAATTATGGTAAAAATGAAGAAGCTCAATTAATTTTAGATTTAAAAAAAGAATTAGGTTTTGAGGATGAATATTATGAAAATAAAATTAATTACTTATTTGGATACCTAGAGGAAGTTGACAAAGAAATATCACAAGAGTCTATATTAAACTTTCATTTAGCTCATAGAACAAATCCAGAATTTTATTTTGAACCTAACAAGGAAACACCAAAGCTTGTCTGGAAATATTTATCAACCTCAAATTTATTATATAATATTCAAGATATTGAAATTACAGATATAGATAAGATTTCAACTATCGAAAAAGCTACACATGATAAAAATTATAAAGAGGACGACTTATTTCAATTTTACAAAAGATTTCAGTTTAGTTTAGATCAGTTGTTAAATACCAAAGATGCCTACAAGTCTCTAACTCCAATCGAGGGAAGAGCATTGGTTTATCAAAGACTACTTTTAACTGAAGATTCCAAGTTAAAACTTGAGTTAATCAAATTATTAAAAGATTTATTTTTATCTGAAAAAATAGGTGATGCTTTTGATGTGGAATTAAAAAATTTTTTAAAACAAATAAATTCAGAAGATGTTCCTTCTAATTTTACTACATTTTATAAAAACTACAGTGTAGATGAAAAAATAATTAAAAAGAAAATTAAATATAATAATAAAATTTTACATCAGTCTAAATTAATAAATTATTTTAATGGAGATTATGCTAAATCTAAAATTGAGGAAGAACTCAATAAATTTTTAAAGAAGATTAAAAAAGATAAAAAATATTTTTTGTCTAAAAAAGATATAATTCTTATTGAAGCCTTAAAATCAGATGGAATTCAAGTTTCAAAAAAATACAATGACCTTTATAAAATAAATGAGTCTGAAATGCCTTCAGATATTCAGTTAATGATTGATAATAAAGAGGTGGGTGCAGCATTATTGAGACTAATTGAAGTGATAGGCCCTGATAAAATAGAAGATATTGATGATGACACTGTCTACTTCATAATTAATACCTTGAATCAATTAAACGTTGATTTGATTAGAAATAAACTTTTATTAAAAGTTCTTCCTTTAAAAGTTTAAAAATTATAATAAAATAATTAATTTATGGCTATTAGAACTATACTTACAGAACCCAATAAATTACTTAGGAACATATCAAAACCTGTAGATCAAGTTAGCAAAGAAGATCAAAAGCTGATGGATGACATGTTAGAGACCATGTATCATGCTAATGGTATAGGTCTAGCTGCAATACAGATTGGTGTTCCGAAAAGAATTATAGTTATGGATATTTCCAAAGAGGAAGGAAAAAAAGATCCAAGATATTTTGTAAACCCAGTAATTAAAAATAAAGATTTGTTAAAAAATACTTATGAGGAAGGCTGTCTATCAGTACCAAATCAATTTGCTGAAATTGAAAGACCAAGTAAATGTGACGTAGAGTATTTGGATTACTTTGGTAAAAAAAAAATATTAAAAGCAGAAGGATTACTTGCTACATGTATTCAACATGAAATGGATCATTTGGAAGGAATATTATTTATTGATTATCTCTCAAAATTAAAAAAATCATTGATTATTAAAAAATTATCGAAATTAAAATCAAATACAGCAATACTTTAGTAAATGACAAAAAAGATCATTTTTATGGGTACCCCAATGTTTGCTGTAAAAATTTTAAAATCTTTATATCAAAATGGATATCCAATTTCAGATGTTTATACTCAGCCCCCTCAAAAATCTCAAAGAGGACAGAAAATAAACAAATCCCCAATACAAGGAATTGCAGAAACTCTAAACTTAAATTTCAGAACACCATTAACTTTAAAAGATAATGAGGAAGAGTTTGAATATATAAAAAACATAAATGCTGACGTTGCAATAGTTGCAGCCTACGGTCAAATAATTCCAAAAAAATTCTTAAATTTAACTAAAAAAGGATTTATTAATATACATGCCTCTATTCTTCCTAAATGGAGAGGTGCAGCGCCAATACAAAGATCAATAATGAATCTCGATAAAGAAACGGGAGTTAGTATTATGAAAATAGCTGAGCAATTAGATGTAGGACCAGTTTGTAATGTTTATAGGTTAAATTTAGAAAATAATTTAAATGCTAGCGAAGTATCTGAAAAACTGTCTTTAATAGCAGCAGAAAAAATTTTAGATAACATTGATGAAATATTAGAAGATAAAGCAAAATTTATTGAACAAAATCACTCAAATGCCACTTATGCCTCAAAAATTAAAAAAGAAGAAGGTAAAATTGATTGGACACAAAATGCTCAAAATATTATTGGAAAAATAAATGGTTTATATCCTGCGCCGGGTGCATTTTTCATTTATAAAGGTGAAAGGTACAAAATTTTAAAAGCAGACCTTGGTAATGGAAAAGGAAAACCAGGAGAAGTTATTTCAGATTATTTAGAAGTTGTATGTGGAGATAATCAATCTATTAAAATTAGCGAAATTCAAAGACAAGGAAAAAGGCTTCAAAACATTGGGGAATTTATGCTTGGTTCACAAATTAAAAAAGGCGTAAAAATTTAAAAATGGTAAGATACCAGTTATTAATTGAGTATGTAGGTACAAATTTTAGGGGATGGCAAATACAAAAAAAAGGTCTTACTGTACAAGGATTGATCCAGGAAAAACTTACAAAACTTCTTAAAGAAAAAATAACACTTAACGGTTCAGGAAGAACTGATGCGGGAGCGCATTCTCATGCTCAATCAGCACATTTTGATTGTAAAAATAAAATTATAGATTTAACAAAATTTTTAAAATCAATAAATTATTTTCTAAATAATAAAAATATTGCAATTATTAAAATAAAAAAAAGAAGTAGTAAATTCCACTCAAGATTTTCTGCAAAACAGCGAATATATAAATATATAATTTTTAATCAAATAAGTGCTCCTATGATTGAAAAAAAAAGAGGGTGGCACGTTAGAAATCCATTAGATATAGATATTATGAAAAAGGGAGCAAAAAAATTACTAGGAACTAATGACTATTCTACTTTTAGATCTTCAAGTTGCCATGCTAAAAGTCCAATAAGAACAATTGAGTCAATAAAAATTAAATCATCAAAAAATAAAATTGAAATAGAATTCAAATCACAATCTTTTTTGCAACAACAAGTGAGATCTATGGTTGGTTGTTTAAAATATTTGGGTGAAAAAAAATGGGATTTAAGAACTTTTGTTAAAATATTTAAATCTAAAAAAAGATCAATGTGTGCACCTCCAGCACCACCAGAGGGACTTTTTTTAGCGAGAGTTATTTATTAATTTTTTTTTATTACTCATTGCAAATTTTTTATGTATTCGCCATCTTGACTCTGCTCTAAGAATATAGCCACAACAATTTTGGGATTTGCAATTACAAGGAAGTGTTTTAAAATTTTTATCATAATTAAATCCATAATCACAAGTAAACTCCTCGCCTTTTTTGATATCTTTAATTGCCTTTACCCAAATTTTAAGACCTTTGCCATCATAATCACAATTATTATCACATGAGTGGTTAATAAGACCTGCTGTATTCCATGAAAAATCTCCATCCAGATCGTATCTTTTATTTATAGTAAACAAATAAATTGGTTTACCATTATCATATTTATCAGACTCTTCTGTTTGTTTTTTTGTAATAAGCTTTCCTTTGTAATCAATTATTTTTGTTCCTTGTTTGATATCTTTGGTGGCATAAAGTCCTCTACCTTTTTTATCTATAGGTGTCTTTTTGATCTTATATAATTTCATAATTGGTATTTATTATTTTTATGAAAATTATCAATTAAATTCTATAAGAGCATCAACATGTCTTTTAGTGCTATCCTGAAGAGCTTTTAGATCATAACCACCTTCTAGAATTGAAACTACTTTTCCATTACAGAATTGTTTTGAGATTTCTAATATTCTTTTGGTAATATGATAATAATCTTCTGTTTTTAGCCTAAATTGTGCGAGTGGGTCATCTTCATGAGCATCAAAACCCGCACTTACCAATATAAATTCAGGCTTAAATTCTTTTAATCTTTTTAATGCAAACTCAAAAGCATTTAAATATTCCTCTGAATTTGTACCAGCTGGTAATGGTATATTACAAATGTTATTATACTTACCCTTCTCTCTTTCAGAACCCGTTCCTGGATAATAAGGATATTGATGTGTTGATATTACAAGAACTTTTTCATTCTCATAAAATATATCTTGGCTACCATTAGGATGATGTACATCAAAATCAATAATAGCTATTCTTTTATAATTATATTTTTTAATAAGATAATTTGCTCCAATAGCAATATTGTTAAAAATACAAAACCCCATCGCTTTATTATTTTCTGCATGGTGCCCTGGTGGTCTAACTGGACAAAATGCATTTTTAAATTCTTTCTTTTCAACTTCATCAATTGCACTGATTATTGAACCAACCGCGTCAAAAATAGCATACTTACTTCCTGGTGAAATAATTGTATCACCATCAAGGGAAGAATAGCCTTTATCAGGAAACGATTTTTTGACAAGATTTATATAATCAGAGTTGTGTGTAGTTAATATTATTTCATCAGAAACTTTTATTGGTTTTTTCCATAAAAGATTTTTATTACTTAGCTTCTTAAAATTATCTACTATTACAGATATTCGAGCTATTTGTTCTGGATGTCCTTGTCCTGTATCATGCTTTTGGTATGTATTAGATGTAATTAAACCAGTTTTCACTTAAAATAAGTTTTTAATATATTTGAATAAATTAATGTCAACTTTTTTAAATCAGACAACAATACTGCTTCATCAACTTTATGCATAGTTTTACCTACTAAACCAAATTCTAAACATGGAGCTATTTTTCTAATAAATCTTGCATCAGAAGTACCTCCTGTAGTAGATAATTTAGGTTTAATTTTAGTAATTTTTTTAATTACCTTCTGGATCATATAAGTCGTTTTGTTAGGTGTTATAAGAAAAGCTTCACCAGAAACACTATACTCAATTTTGAATTTTAATTTATTTTTATTAGTTATTTTTTTTATAATTTTATTAATTTTTTTTTTAATGGAATTTGAAGAATGTTTATTATTAAATCTTATATTAAAATTGGCTTTAGCCAATCCTGGAATTACATTATCAGCAGAATTATCAATATTAATTTTTGTTATCTCTAAGTTTGTAGGTTGAAAATCTTTCGTTCCTTTATCAAATTTTATTTCTTTTAATTCTTTAAGTATTTGCACTAGTGCTGTCGATGGATTATTTGCTCTATTAGGATAAGCTACATGACCCTGAACACCAATGATTGATAGTTTTCCAGTAATACTTCCTCTTCGACCAATTTTAATCATCTCTCCTAATTTATTTGGGTTAGTAGGTTCACCTACCAAGCAAAAATCTATCTTTTCTTTATTTTTTCTCAAGTATTCAACTACTTTTTTAGTTCCGTTAATCGCCACTCCCTCCTCATCTCCAGTAATCAAAAGACTTATTGAGCCATTAAATTTTCTTTTATTTCTAATATAATTACTTACAGCAGCAACAAATGCAGCAATTGAACTTTTCATATCATTTGCTCCTCTACCAATTAAATGACCCTTTTTAATAACAGGTTTGAAGGGATTTACAGTCCAGTCCTTGTAATTTCCTGGAGGGACAACATCAAGATGGCCCGCATAGCAAAAGTTAGGACTTTTGTTTCCAAGACGGGCGTAAAGATTTTTAACTGGCTTGCTGTTTTTTTCTTTAAACTTAAGAATTTTGGTTTTAAACCCAAGTGCTTTCAATTTTTTTTCTAAAAATCTCATTACACCAGCATCAATTCCAGTTACAGAAGGAAATTTTATCAGCTCCTTAGCTAATTTTAATTCATTAATGGTTGTCATTACTACTCTCTTAAGAGATCATTGATAGACGTTTTAGATCTAGTTTTTTCATCTACTTGCTTAATTATTACTGCACAATAAAGTGATGGTGCAGAAGAATTATTTTTGTCAGGTATAGAGCCAGGGACAACTACAGAGTAAGGTGGAATTTTCCCATAATTAATTTCTCCTGATTTTCTATTAACTATCTTTGTTGATTGTCCAATATACATTCCCATACTAAGTACAGACCCTTCACCAACAATAACTCCCTCAACAACCTCAGACATTGCTCCAAGAAAAACATTATCTTCAATAATAGTTGGTAAAGCTTGTGCTGGTTCTAAAACGCCACCAACACCAGATCCTGCTGAGATATGACAATTTTTTCCAATTTGACAACAGCTACCTGCTCTTGCAAAAGTATCAATCATAGTTCCTTCATCAATGTATGCTCCAATATTTACATAGCATGGCATAAGTACTGAATTTTTTCCAACAAATGATCCTTTCCTTACAGGGGAGTTTGGTACCATTCTAAATCCAGCTTTTTCATGATCTAACTTAGTCCAACCAGCTGTTTTTCCTTTTAACAAATGTGCTTTGTCATACCAACTGCTGTAAGGTCCATTTAAATTTTCCATTGGATAAATTCTAAAACTTAACATAATAGCTTTTTTAATATGCTGATGGGTTATCCATTCTCCATTTATTTTTTCAGCAACTCTAACTTTACCGCTATCTAAATCTGCAATAATTTGATTAATTGCATCCTTGAGTTTTTGATCTGAATTTTGATTTACCTTATCTTTATTTTCCCAAGCATCATTTATAATTTTTTCTAAAGACATAATTTATTTACTTTTTAATAGCCTTATTTCCTTAAGAAATAAAGACAGATTTTCAATTTTATGGCAAATATAATCCTTATCAGAATCTATTTTTCCAAAATGTTCATCATTAATTAACCAAACAGTTGTGCATCCACGTTCATGTCCAATGCTTAGATTTTTAGCTATATCTTCTACATAGACAGTTTCTTTTGGATCAATCCCAAACTTTTTAACCATTAAATCAAATGTTTTTGCCTCTGGTTTAGGCACATATCCTCCATCTTTAATATCGAAAATTTTATCTTCACCAAACAAATCATATACCCCCAAATGAGATAAAATATTTTTAGCATGTTCGGTACTTCCGTTAGTAAATATAAATTTTTCCATATCAAGATTTATTAGTTCATTTCTTAAAATCTTATCATCTTTCATAAATGATAGGTCTATAGTGTGTACATAAGTTAAGAATTCTTCTGGAGGTATATTATGATGTATCATTAAACCATTTAAACTAGTATTATATTTGTAAAAATAATCAGTCTGAAGTTTTTTGGCTGATTTCAAATCGATATTTAATCTATTAGATATAAATTGTGTCATTCTTTTAGACACTTGTCCAAACACTTTTTCTAGGGAATAATTATTATGTTTTCCGTAGCAAACACCATCTAAGTCTAGAAGAAGATACTTTTTTTCTTTGAGATTTTTCATTTTCTGATTAACGTACCCGAACCTTTGTCAGAGAATATTTCCCATAAGCATGAATGCTGTTTTGTACCATTTATTATACCAACAGCGGTTACGCCGTTATTGACAGCATCTGTGCAAGCATTTATTTTAGGTATCATACCTTCGGTTATAATTTTATCTTTAATCATTTGTAAAATTTCTGAAGAAGATATTTCTTCTATCAGTTTTTTTTCTTTATCCAGAACACCATCAACATTTGTCATTAGTAATAATCTTCTAGCCTTTAAAGATTTTGCTATAGCCATTGCAGCAGTATCACCATTAATATTATATGTTTGATTTTCTTTATCTAAACCTAATGGTGATACTATTGGAACTTTATTTTGTTCTAGAATATTTAATATTTTCTTATTATCAACCTCAGTTGGTATGCCCACAAAGCCTAATTCTTTTGATTCAGGGATAACCTTTATTATATTATTATTTTTTGTATGTAGTGAAATACCTTTAGAGCCTTTCTCATTTAAAGATTTAACAATATCATTATTAAAATCAATCAAAACAGACTCTACAATATTTATTATATTCTTATCAGTAACTCTCAATCCTCTAATAAATTTTGATTGAATATTAGATTTTTCTAATTCTCTTTGAATTCTTGGTCCGCCTCCATGCACAACTACAGTTGAAAGACCTAATTTATTTAAAATAAACAGATCAGTTATAAAATTATTAAATACGTTTCTATCAATTAAAACATTTCCACCGTATTTTATTACAATTAAATCATTTTGATATTTTTTTATATATTTATTAACTTGACTTAATGGTGGCCCATCTTTGGGCAGTATATTTTTAATATCCATGAGTTATTTATTATTTATTAAAAATATTAGATTTTAGTTTTAACTGAAGTTCGTTTCATTATAAATACTTGCTGTGCCATAGTTAAAATATTATTAACAGTCCAATAGATTACTAAACCTGCAGGAAATGGTGCTAAAATTACTGTAAGTAAAAGAGGGAAGAACATAAATATTTTTGCCTGCATTGGATCAGTTGGAGCAGGGTTCAATTTTTGTTGAATAAACATAGAAACACCCATTGCAACTGGCCATGCACCAATTATTAAAAATGAAGGCACATCGTAAGGCAATAGACCAAACAAATTAAATAAAGATGTTGGATCTCTTTCTGATAAATCTTGTATCCAACCATAAAATGGCATTTGTCTCATTTCAATGGTTACAAATAACACTTTATATAATGCAAAGAACACAGGTATCTGAACCAATATTGGTAAGCAACCTGACATTGGATTGACTTTTTCTTTTTTATAAAGAGCCATCATTTCTTGCTGTAATTTCATTTTATCCTCTTTGTGAAGATCTTTTAGTCTTACCATTTCTGGCTGTAATGCTTTCATTTTAGCCATGCTTCTAAATGAAAAGTTTGCAAGTGGAAAGAATGCCAATCTAATACAAATCGTTATTGCAATTATTGCAAGACCATAATTGCCCAATAATTTGAAGAAATAGTCAATTCCATAGAACAATGGTTTTGTGATAAAGTATAAAAATCCCCAGTCGATTGCTAAATCAAACTTATCTATTTTTAATGTTTCAGCGTATCCATCAATTACATCCACTCTTTTAGCTGCCACTATAACTTGTAATTTATCTTCAATACTTGAATTTCCTCTTAGCTCTAAGGACTCAGTACCAACAAAATTAGCACGAAATTTATCTTTATAGTCAAATGTAGTTTTAAACTCTTTACCTTTTGGTGGAATTAAGGATGTTATCCAAAATTTGTCAGAAATGCCAAGCCATCCTTTTTTAGCGGTTCTTGAAAATTTTTCTTCTTGAATATCATCATAGTCTTCTTCAATTAATTCATCATCTAGCGTTGCTAAAAGACCTTCGTGTAGGATATAAAAGTTTGATATATCTGGGATTTCTTTTCTAATAATTTGTCCATAAGAATAAAAATCATACTCATTATTTGTTGAGTTGATTACTCTTTGTTTTATTGTAAATAAAAATTTGTTATCTAATGATATTTCTTTTTCAAAAGTAATACCTTGATCATTAGTCCATGATAATTTAATAGGTGATTGATTTGTTAATTTACTATTTCCCAATATAGACCAAACTGAATTTGAATTTGGAATATCAATATTTTTATCAGTAGTTATAAATCCACTCTCAATTAAGTATCCATTTTTGGTATCTCTTGGAAATAAAAGCTTAACCTTCTCATCACTATCTAAAGCTACATTATATTCTTTAAAAGTTAGGTCATCGATCACAGCACCCTCTAAGGATATAGAACCTATAATATTTTGATTCTCAAATTGAATTCTTTCACTTTGACTTAAAGCTTCCTCCCTTGAAGTTTCATTTATTTTTTCTTTTTTATCCAAACTTGGTGCATCACTATCTTGTTCAATTTTATTCTTCTCTGCTAAAATTTCTTTTGTTATAGGTGGTGGAGCAAAATATAAGCTATATAAGATTATAACAGCTGCCGATAAAGATATTGCAGCAATAACATTTCGAGTATCCATTATTTTTTAACTTTCATTTCTTTTTTTACTGGATCAAATCCTTCACCACCTCCTAAGAATTTAATTGGATGGCATGATAAAATTCTTTTTAGGCTAAGAAAAGTTCCCTTAGCTAAACCAAATTTTTTTAAAGACTCAATACTATACTCTGAACATGTTGGTAAATATCTACAAGATTGACCAAGCAAAGGGCTAATAAAAAATCTATAACCTTTAATTAATTTTATTAAAATTTTAGTAAAGATATTCATTACTTTATTTTTTTTAAATCCTGAAATAGTGTTTCTTTTATAATTTTGTATTCATTATTTAGCATAGTTGACTTAGCAATAACAAGATATGAATATTTAAATTTTATTGATATTTTTTTAACTGCTTCATTTAATATATTTCTCAATCTTCGTTTAATTTTATTTCTTTTAACTGCATTTCCAATTTTTTTTTTAGTGACAAAACTTATATTAAGTTTTTTACTATCTTTTTTGTCTAAATATCCAAAAAAAAAAGTAACATATTTATTGGAGATTTTATTTTGTTTTAATAAATTTCTGAATTCTTCGTTTTTTGAAAGAGCAAGTATTTTGCTTTTCATTTACTTAAACAGATACTGTTAACGATTTTCTTCCTCTTGCCCGTCTTCTAGCTAAAAGTTTTTGTCCACCCTTAGTTTTCATTTTTGATCTAAAGCCGTGCTTTCTGGCTCTTTTCACGTTAGATGGCTGATATGTTCGTTTCATAAATGTGGTTAGTTTTTATTAAATTTCGCCCTTTATAGTAATTAAATATATAAATAGCAAATAGAAGATTTTATAAATACCATATGATTTAATGGAAAAAACTAAAAAAATTAAAATATATATAGGGATATCTTATTTAATATTAGTTTGTCTGTTTCTATATTTTTTTTTTTCAAAGTTTAGCTTTCAAGATCTTACATCTTATGATTTTATTAAATCAAATAGAGCATATTTTTTTGAACTTAAAAATTCTAATTTAATCTATATATCAATAATTTTTTTATTATTAACAATACTATGGGTATTTCCATTTTTAGGCTTTGGATCGCCCGTAGGTATACTTGGTGGCTTTATCTTTGGAAAGTGGATTGGAACTTTAATTGTTATTTTAGGATTAAGTATTGGAGCAACTTTTTTATATATGTTTGGTAATTATTTTTTAAAAGATATAATTAGAAAAAAATTTTTAAATAAATTTAAAAATCTTGAGATTAAATTTAAAAAATCGGAGTTTATTTATTTATTAATATATCGTTTTGTTGGAGGAATACCTTGGCAATTGAGTTGCCTTTTACCAACTATTTTTAATGTAAAGGTAAATAATTTTTTCTTTGCTACATTAATAGGCATAATACCTCAAGTTTTTTTAGTTGTTTCTATTGGCAGTGGTTTAGAAAAAATAATTGATCAAAATTCAGAAGTTCCATTAATAACTGATATAATTTTTTCTCAAGATATATATATTCCAATTTTTGCTTTTTTTGGTTTAATTTTGACTACAATTATTTTAAGAAAATTTTTTTACAAAAATTAATTTTTGGTGCTCCCATCCTGTACTGACCAGGAAATTAGTCATTACCAATGACTTGATATACCATTTATCTATAGGAGCTTATAAACAATTTGTATTTTATTGATAATAAAGCATTTTTTTCAAAATATTGCCTTAATTTTTTACAAAATTTGATTTATATCTACATTAGGAAATTTTATGGGAATTCACTACGATTATAAATCTACAAAAGGCAACAAGCTTATGGAAAAGCAGGCTAAAAGAGAAAAGAAGCTTGCTGAAAAAAAAGCTAAGCGTTTAGCGAAAGAAGGTCAAGTAGTGGATGAAGTAAAACAAAAAACCTTAGATGCTTCTAAACCAATCACTTTAGATTTTCTTACTAATCCAGATAAAGAATGAATTCAAAAGATAAAAATGAGCGTTTGAGCTCAGCTCTTAGAAAAAATTTAAAGAAAAGAAAAATTTTTCAAAAGAAAGCAAAGAAGAGAACTAAATAATGTCAGTTCTTTCAGACAAGTGGATAAGAAAAATGTCTAAAGAACATGAGATGATTTGCCCTTTTGAAGAAAAACAAGTTAGAGGCGACAGTATTTCATACGGTCTATCCTCATTTGGTTATGATGCTAGAGTATCTAATGAATTTAAAATATTTACTAATGTAAATTCAGAAATAGTTGATCCAAAAAATTTTAAACCTACAAACTTTGTAACAAAAAATGTTAATGAGTGTATTATTCCACCTAACTCATTTGTACTGGCTAGAACTGTTGAGAAATTTAAAATTCCAAGCGATGTTCTGGTTGTTTGTCTCGGTAAATCTACTTACGCAAGATGTGGAATTATTGTTAATGTAACTCCCTTGGAGCCAGGATGGGAAGGTTACGTAACATTAGAATTTTCTAATACAACACCATTACCTGCAAAAATTTATGCTAATGAAGGTGTTGCTCAATTTATTTTCTTAAAAGGAAATGAAAAACCAGAAGTGACTTATGCTGATAGAAATGGAAAGTATATGGGTCAAACTGGAGTAACGTTACCCAAAGTTTAGTAATGAAAAAACTAGAAGTCTTTGGAGCTAATAAGCTCAATGGTCATATAAATATATCAGGTTCTAAGAATGCCTCATTGCCTATTTTAGCAGCAACTTTGTTGTCTGATAAAAAAGTTTGTTTAAAAAATTTACCTAACGTTAAAGATATTCATACCATGATTAACCTTTTACAATCATTGGGCTCGAAAACAAATTTTTATAATAAAAAACTATATATTAACAACTCTAAACAAAAAAAAAATTTTGCATCATATAGTTTAGTAAAAACTATGCGTGCAGGGATATTAGTCCTTGGACCTCTACTTGCAAAATTTGGTAATGCTAAAGTGTCATTACCAGGTGGTTGTGCGATAGGAACAAGACCAATAGATATTCATTTAAAGGCTTTATCAAAATTAGGAGTAAAATATAAGATTGTTCAGGGTTATGTTCACGCAACCGCACCAAAAGGTTTAATAGGATCAAAAATTAGTTTCCCAAAAATTTCAGTTGGTGCAACTGAAAATTTAATTATTGCTGCAAGCCAGGCAAAAGGTACAACTGTTTTAAGCAACTGTGCCATTGAACCTGAAATTAAAGATCTAGTAAATTTCTTAATTAGTATCGGTTGTAGTATAAAATGGATTGGAAAACGTAAGTTAAAAATTGATGGAGTTGAAGAAACAAAGGAAACAACTTATTCAGTTATGTTTGATAGAATTGAAGCTGGTACTTATTTAGTTGCAGCAGCTGTTACAGAAGGAAATTTAAAGATTAATAACATAATTCCAAGAATTATTAATACAGAGATTGATATCTTAAAAAAAATAGGAGCAAAAATTAGAGTTAAAAAAAATGAAGTTCATATTATTGGTAATAAAAAAATTAAAAGTATTAATATTAAGACCGCTCCTTATCCTGGTTTTCCAACTGATTTACAAGCTCAGATAATGGTACTTTTATGCAAAGGAAATAATAAATCTCTAATCAAAGAAGATATTTTTGAGAATAGATTTATGCATGTAGCTGAATTAAATCGTATGGGCGCTCAAATTTCAACTAACGGTAATAAAGCATTAGTAAAAGGAAACATTAGTTTTACAGGAGCTGAATTGATGGCAACCGATCTAAGAGCTTCTGTCTCATTAATTCTTGCAGCACTTACTGCAAAAGGAAAATCAGTAATAAATAGAATTTATCATTTAGACCGTGGATATGAGGAAATAGATAAAAAATTAAAAAAAGTTGGAGCAAAGATAAGAAGATTAAATTAATGGATAAGAAATATTTAGCAAAAATTATTGCAACTGATAATGATGGTTTGCAAATGATTTCTGCTTGTACAGCAGGAGCAAAAGCTAAAGTATCAGACATAAAATATCTTGCATCAAATAAAGTTTTTTTACTTTCAGTTGAACGAACTAAAATTGAGACAGATCAAGAAGATAAAAAAATAAATAGTATTTGTAGGTTCGATTTTGTTGATAAAGTTAAGTCAAAAAATATTGATCAAAAAAATAATGATTTAGTTTTAGAGTTGATAGCTATAGATTATTTAAAAAATAAAGATGATTATGAAATTAACTTAATTTTTAATAATAATGCTTACATTGCTTTGACTACAGAAACAATTGAAGTAAGACTAGAGGATCAAAACGAAATTAAATATTAATGAAAATATTAAATAGTAATAATCAAAATTTTGATAAGACATTAGACAAGCTACTTTCTAAAAGAAAGAACAAAGTTCAATCTAACTCTGTATCGGTTACTAGTATTATTAGAGATGTTAAGAAAAATAGAGACAAAGCTCTTTTAAAATACGAAAAAAAGTTTAATCAAAATAATATTATTGTTCCAAGCTCAAAGCAAATTTCGAAATCAATAAAGTCTCTCGACAAAAAAATTAAAAAAGCAATTGATATTGCATATAAAAGAATTTATAGATTTCACTCATTTCAAAAATTTAACAACATTTCATACACAGATAGTTTGAATAATAAACTAGAGTATAAACATATACCTATAGAGTCAGTTGCAATTTATGTGCCAGGTTCTTCAGTTTCATACCCATCAAGTGTTTTAATGAATGCTATTCCAGCAGTTGTTGCAGGGGTTAAAAGAGTCATAATGATTAATCCTGGTTTTAAAGGAAAACAAAATCCAGCAGTTTTATATGCAGCTCGCAAATGTAAAATTAAAGAGATTTATTCAATTGGCGGTCCATCAGCGATTGCAGCAGCTGCTTACGGAACTAAAAAAATAAAAAAAGTAAATAAAATAGTTGGCCCTGGTAATAGCTATGTTGCAGCTGCTAAAAAAGAAGTTTTCGGTGATGTTGGAATTGAAGGAATGACCGCAGGTCCATCAGAAGTAACTATTGTCTGTGATAAATTTTCAAATCCAGAATGGGTTGCAAGTGACCTTATTGGTCAAGCAGAGCATGATAACCTTGCTCAGTGCATACTAGTATCTAAAGAAAAAAAATTAATTGAAAAAGTAATATTTGAAATATCAAAGCAATTAAAAGAAATACCAAGATCATCAATTGCTAAAAAAAGTTTAAAGATTAATGGAATTTTAATGCATATTAGTTCTGATAAAAAAATAATTGAAGTTGTGAATCGAATAGCACCTGAACACTTAGAGCTTAACGTTAAAAATTATAAATCATTTATACCAAAAATTAAAAACTCAGGATCTATTTGTTATGGAAAATATGCTGTTATGGCAATGACAGACTATAATATTGGTTCAAATCACGTACTACCCACTAATGGTTCTGCTAAATATTCTAGTGGAATAAGTGTTAATGAATTTTATAAACGTATTTCCTACGTAAAGTTATCTAAAAAGGGTATTGAAAGTCTTGGACCATCAGTTATAACACTTGCAAATTACGAGGGGTTAGCAGGACATGCTCAATCTGTAAAAAAAAGAATGAGGAGAAAATAAATTTGTCAAAACAAGACTTACTGGAATTCAAAGGAAAAGTAACGGATTTACTTCCTAATGCAATGTTTAGAGTTAAATTAGAAAATGGTCATACAGTTACAGCTCATACAGCGGGGAAGCTGAGAAAGAATAGAATTAGAGTATTGCAAGGTGATAATGTTACAGTAGAGATGACACCATATGACCTTACAAAAGGCAGAATAATCTTTAGAGGTTAAATTTTGCCTCGGTAGCTCAGGAGTAGAGCAGAGCCCTGAAAAGGCTTGTGTCGGAGGTGCGAATCCTTCCCGAGGCACCACCATTAATTTTCATCTTGAAATTATTAAAAAATCAAATTAGCTTTATAAAATAATAAACAACACGAGGACTAAGAAATAAGATGAGCACACTAACTGGAAAAATTAAATGGTACAATTCAAAGAAGGGATATGGATTCATCGAAAGAGATGATAAGGAAAAAGATGCATTTGTTCATGCTAGTGCAGTTAAAGCTGCTGGTATGAGATATTTAAATGAAGGAGATGCATTGGAATTTACTTTAGAAGATGGTCCTAAAGGCCCTTCTGCAGTAAATTTAGTTTCAAAGAAAGATAGTTAATAACTATTATAAAATATTTTAAAGGACGTATTATCCATTAAATTAGAAATACGTCCTTTTTTTATTTAAAACTTGAATAATTATAATTTTTGTCTAAAAAACTCTCATGATTATAAATATTACATTTAGAGAGACTTCAAGAAGTACTCACAGAGTTAGTTTCCATAGCCTGTAGGCTATTTATTTATAATATAATTTTAAATCCACACAAAAATAATATAAAAACAAGGAATGCCTGGGTGGTGTAACGGTTAGCACGAAAGTTTGTGGAACTTTAAGTTTGAGTTCGATTCTCAGCCCGGGTACCAAAAAATGAAAAAAAAAAATAAATTAGTTCCTGGATTACCTTCAGGATTTGAAGATCGTTGGGATAAAAAACTTCTTCTCAAGAAAAAGCTGTTAAAAGCTATTGAGAAAAATTTTATCAAATTTGGAGCTGAAGCTCTTGAAACCCCTTCGTTTGAAATAAGTGAAAATATTGGATCTTTTCTTGCAGAGGATGAGACTAATCCTATGTCAGATATATTTTCATTTCAAGATGGAGATAAAAATATAACTCTTCGTTATGATCTATCAAGTCCGTTAGCAAGATTTGTTGCTCAAAATAACCAACAACTCCCA